>NZ_RZTG01000004.1:0-498068 GCF_003997175.1 Mesorhizobium sp. Primo-A | reverse complement strand
GGAGTAGGGGAGTAGGGGAGTAGGGGAGTATCGGGCCACTATCCACATTCACATTTCCATCCCCATTCGCTATTCACTGCCCACTGTCCCGTACTCCCCTATTCCCCTACTCCCCTAGGACGGCCATGATGCAACTCAGTCTCGACCAGGCAAAAGGACTGTGCCGGATGGCGGCACTTGGCGCCGGCGCCAATGAGGAAGCGGCGCAATCGCTCACTGCTTCGATCATATCAGCCGAGGCCGAAGGGCTTTCCTCGGTCGGTCTGTCGCATTTCATCGACTATCTCGAGGCGCTGGAAGCCGGACGCATCGACGGCAATGCCGACCCGGTGATCACACGGCCGGCGCTGGCAGTCTATCTCTCCGATGCACGCGGCGGGCTGGCGCATACCGGCTTCGACCGCAACATCGACGACCTCGCCAAGGCGGCAAAGCTGTTCGGTGTCGCCATCTTCTCGCAGAAGAACGCCTATACATGCGGCGCGCTCGGCTATTTCACCGGAAGGCTGGCAGCACAAGGACTGGTGTCGTTCGCAGCCACCAACGGCCCGGCCGTGCTTGCCGGCTCGGGCTCGGTCAAGCCGGTCTACTGCACCAACCCGATGTCGTTTGCCGCGCCTGCCGCCGACGGGGCGCCGCTGGTCATCGACCAGTCGTCGAGCGCCACCGCTTTCGTCAACATCCGCAAAGCGGCCGAGGACGGCAAGACAATCCCGGAAGGCTGGGCACTGGACGCCAGCGGCAATCCGACCACCGATCCCGCCGCCGCCATGAAGGGTGCAATGCTCGCCTTCGGCGGTCAGCGCGGCGCCAACATCGCGCTGATGGTCGAGGTGCTGGCGGCGGGCCTGTCGGGCGCCAACTGGTCGCTCGACGCGCCATGGTTCAGCGGCGGGCCGGACAGCCCCGGCACGGGACTGTTCGTGCTTGCTATCGAACCCAAGCTGCTCGATCCAGATTTCGAGCAACGAATGAAGGACCAGCTTGACCGGCTGCGGCGGCGCTTCGGCGTGCATGTGCCCGGTCGTGCCCGCGCAGAGGCCGCCGAGAAGGCGCAAGCGCGCGGCATTACCGCATCGAAGGCCGTGGTGCAGCGCATTTCCGAATTCGCTGCACGCTATTCTTCCTGAATATTATTAAATATCAATTAGTTATCTGGAATTCGTCCGCCGCAGGCGCGGCGCAGTGCGATTTTCTTTGCGCGCCGCTGAACCTTTCCGCGCCTTGCTGCGACCCAGCTTTGTCCAGGGCAAGGCGAGCTTGCCCGATCCACACCGAGGGAAGCAGCAAACCGAAATCGAAAGCCTGCATCACGCGAAGGCCGGTCCTTCGCGCTTCGGAAAACTCAACCCAAATCAAAGGAAATTGCCATGACCAACACCAAGATCACCATGCTGACCGCCGTCCTTCTGCTCGGCTCGTTCATGGGCGCCACACAGGCAGCCACCCTGAAGGCCGCACCGGTCAAGCCGTCCAGCCCGGGTGTCATCGCTGCCCCGAGCGGCGGGGCCACCGAAGACCACTACTGCAAGAACGGCCATGCAAAATTCGCCAATTGCAGCGCTGATTTCGTCGCCGCCTGCAAGAAGGTTGGTGGCACCATGTCGGATGTTCAGGGCTGGGGTGGGCGTACTTGCTTCACGCCCTCCTGATACCGTCTCAGGTCAGGCCGCGCCGTCGGCCCCTGGCTTCGCATGGATGTCACCCGGAAAACCCCGCTTCGGCGGGGTTTTCTGCGTTTTGATCGCACGATGGTAAAACATTCTCGTTTTGGTCAACTTTTGTTTATTTGACTTCGACCAACCTGATCGGCCGTTTGCGCTGATTGAGCAAAACAGAGGAGCTACAATGTCGGCAAGCACGGACAATCCCCGCAACGCCCTTGTCATCCCGGTCCTTGGCAGGTTTTACGCGGCCCTGCACGATGGTGCCGAAACCGTTCTTCGCGTCGTCGCCGGCGGGTTTCTCGCCATCCACGGTTCGCAGAAGATCACCAATCCTTTCGGCGCTGCCGAGATGGTCGAGGGTCTCGGCTTCTATCCGGGCGCGTTGTGGTCGTTGCTTCTGGCCTGCACTGAATTCTTTGGCGGCATCTTCATCGCCATCGGCTTTTTGACGCGGCCGGCCGCCTTTGCCGGCCTGTTCGTGCTGCTGGTCACGGTCTGGTTCCACTGGGTCACCATGGGCCAAGGCTATTCGGGTGCGGAAAAGTCGCTGCTGTGGGCAGCGATCCTGCTCTTCTTCGTCATTCGCGGCGGCAACCGCCATTCGGTCGACAACCGTATCGGCAAAGCGTTCTGACAGGCTGATAGCGACGACGCGTCGCCCTTTGCCTTTGGCACGAAACGGATTATGAAACGGCTTCAGCCAAGCCTGCGAGCGCCGGAGCCAGCCATGACCGAAATCCTGCAGACCCCAAAGCTCGTCGTCGTCTTTGGCGGGTCAGGCTTTGTCGGCCGCCATGTCGTGCGCGCGTTGGCCAAGCGCGGCTATCGCATCCGGGTCGCCTGCCGGCGGCCCGATCTCGCCGGCCATTTGCAGCCGCTCGGCAATGTCGGCCAGATCCAGCCGGTCCAGGCCAATGTGCGCGTGCGCTGGTCGGTAGACCGCGCCGTGCAAGGCGCCGACCATGTCGTCAATCTGGTCGCCATCCTGCATGAGAGCGGCCGGCAGAAATTCTCCGCCGTGCACGAGTTCGGCGCCCGCGCAGTGGCCGAGGCCGCGCGCTCGGTCGGCGCCGGCCTGACCCACATTTCTGCGCTTGGCGCCGATCTGGACTCCGAATCAGACTACGCGCGCACCAAGGCGCTTGGCGAAAAGGCTGTGCTGGAGACGATCAAGGACGCCGTGATCTTCCGGCCGTCGATCAATTTCGGACCCGAAGACGGCTTCTTCAACCGCTTCGCCAACATGGCGCGCTATTCGCCGGTGCTGCCGCTGATCGGCGGCGGCCAGACCAAGTTTCAGCCGGTCTATGTCGGCGACGTGGCCGAAGCGGTGGCGCGCTCGGTCGACGGCAAGGTGGATGGCGGCCAGATCTATGAACTCGGCGGACCGAAGGTGCTCACCTTCAAGCAGTGTATGGAAGAGCTGCTCGACGTGATCGAGCGCAAGCGGCTGCTGGTGCCGGTTCCGTGGTGGGTGGCCAACATCCAGGCCTCGATCCTCGGTCTCCTGCCCAACCCGCTGCTGACCAAGGACCAGGTGATGCAGCTGCGCGAGCACAACATCGTTTCGGACGCCGCCAACCAGACCAACAGGACGCTTGCGGGGCTAGGCATCCAGCCGCAGTCGATCGCGACGATCCTGCCCAGCTATCTCTGGCGCTACCGCGCCGCCGGCCAGTTCCAGCAACGCAAGCCCGCGGCCTAATTCGGCGCAACTGCCTGAAGGTGTCACGCCTAACGCGGCGTGACCTGCATCGGTAGACCGCCTTGCGGCTGCGTGGTCAGTTTCTGTACCGGCCAGGGTTTCGTTTCGGCGGTGGTGTCGAAGCGGAAGCGCGACAGCATGATCGCCAGCGCGATGATCGCCTCCTGCATGGCGAAGCTGGCGCCGATGCAGACGCGTGGGCCGGCGCCAAACGGCAGATACTGGAAGCGGTCGATCTTTTCGCGATTTCCCGGGTGGAAGCGTTCCGGCAGGAAGGCATCCGGCCGGTCCCACAGTTTCCTGTGGCGATGCACGACCCAAGGCATCACCAGCACCGCGGCGTGCTTGGGGATATGAAGATCCTTCCACATTTCCGGTTCGATCGGCTCGCGGTTGATCGACGGCGCCGGCGGATAGAGCCTGAGCGCTTCGTCGAAAGCCGCGCGCGTGAAGGGCATGGCATCGAGCCATTTCGTCGGATCGGGCTCGCGCGCCAGCACCTGGTCGATCTCCTGCTCGACCCGGTTGCGCTCCCACGGTGATTCAGCCAGGCAATAGAGCGTCCAGCCGAGCGCACGCGCCGTCGTCTCATGGCCGGCGCCGATGAAGGTGATGATATTGTCCTCGACCTCGGCCCGCGTCAGTCCGTCGGGTCCCTCGGCCTTGAGCAGCAGTGTCAGGAAATCCTGCGGCACGGCATCGGGATCGCGCTTGAATTTCGCTTCGCGCATCTTGACCGTGTCGGTGACGATCTTGCGGAAATAGGCCATGGTCTTGCGGCCACGGATGCGGGTCAGCCTCGGCAGCCAGTCGGGCGCACGCAACAGGTCGAGCGGATCGACGCGACCCATGGTCTCGAACAGGCGGTCGATCTCGTTGGCGAAACTGCCGGGCTCGCCTGATATCTCGCCGGAAAACAGCGTCTCGGCCAGGATGTCATAAGTGAGCAGCGTCATGTCATGGGCGATGTCAGACGTGCCGCCGTCTTCGTAACGGGTGACGAAGTCCTGCGTGCGCCTCAGCATCGGCTGGGCGAAGCCGAAGATGTGGCGCGGCGTGAACACCGGCGCCATCGCCTTGCGCGACCGCTTCCAGACCTCGCCCTCGGCGGTGAGCAGGCCGTCGCGCAGGATCGGCCGCAGGATCTTCTGGCGCACCGTCGCCATCTTGTAGTTCCTGGCGTTGTCGACCAGCACATGCCGGATCAGGGCGGGATCATTGGCGACGATCAGATGTCCGCCAACGCCGTTCGCCGAGATCCACGGCTCGTTGTAGGTATGCTCACCCCACAATTCGAGCGGGTTGCGGTAGACGATGCGGATCATCTCTAGCGTCGAGGGCGGCGTCGTGCGCGGCTTCGGCGCCGGGGGAATGAAGGGGGCGGGCTGGATGTCCATGCTGTGCTCCGCTGATGACCCAATGTAGTGGGCCGCAAAGCAGGCGTCCATGTGACCGAACGGCAAGGCCCTACTCTCCGGAATGTGACCGGTTACCGCGAGGTGCCTTCTTGTTGCCCCGAGCGGCATGCCCTAGGTGGCAGTCACCAATGGATACCGCCACCGCAGGAGCCCAGCTTGAAGCACCAGTTGAACATCATCATCGGCAGCACGCGGCCAGGCCGCGCCGGACCGATTTTTGCCGAGTGGCTGGAGAGGTTCGCGCGCGAGCACGGGAAATTCGAGCCTGTACTGACCGACATCGATGCGTTCAAGCTTCCGGTGCTGGACGAACCGCACCATCCAAGGCTTGGCAACTACCAGAACGATCATACCAAAGCCTGGTCCAAGGCGATCGATGCCGCCGATGCCTTCGTCTTCGTGGCGCCGGAATACAATTATTTCGTGGCGCCGGCGATCGTCAACGCGATCGACTATCTCTCGCGCGAATGGAAGTACAAGGCAGCCGCCATTTTCAGCTATGGCGGCGTCTCCGGCGGCCTGCGCGCGGCGCAAGCGCTGAAGCCGCTGCTGACCTCGGTAGGTGTCATGCCGATCCCGGAAGGCGTCGCGCTGCCGATGTACCAGAAACTGCTCGACGAAAATGGCGCTTTCAACGCCAGCGAACAGGTGCAGGGCGGAGCCAAAACCATGCTCGACGGGCTGCTGCGCTGGAGCGAGGCTTTGAAGCCGATGCGGGCAGGCTGAAAACGCTGGTCTTCCGCAAAAAACCCCGGTTTGCTGCCATAGAGAGGTGGTCGTGCACAGGAACGAACTGGGGGGCAGTTCGATTTGCGCTTGCTGTTTGCCTTGCTGCCTATGCTCACCACCGCCACCGCAGTGGTGGCGCCTGGCCCTGGTCATCGCCAACGACGACCACCGCCTGATCCGGCCGCCCGCCCGACATGACGCCGGGGCGCGACCGCAGCAGGCGGCTGGCGCCGAGATACAAGTTCATGATCAAGGTTTCTCAAGGACCGCTGGCCGAAGTGAAATGGGGGCCGGCGGAGGCCCGCCATTGGCAGCCGGCCATTCCCAGTGAAATGCCTGCAAACCTTGGAAAAACCGCCTTTTGCGCCTATATCTAGTCGATATCAGAGGCGCGATTCGGCGCGGACTTTTCGCGCTGTGCAGGCGGCATCCAGACAACAGGTTTTCATGAGCGATCAGATCGACAACAACAACGGCGCTGAAGCCGAATACGGCGCCGATTCCATCAAGGTTTTGAAGGGGTTGGACGCTGTCCGCAAACGCCCCGGAATGTATATCGGTGATACAGACGACGGCTCGGGCCTGCATCACATGGTCTATGAAGTGGTCGACAACGCCATCGACGAGGCGCTGGCCGGTCACGCCGACCTCGTCACCGTGACGCTCAACCCCGATGGTTCGGTCACTGTGATCGACAATGGCCGCGGAATTCCGACCGATATCCACACCGGAGAAGGCATTTCGGCGGCCGAAGTGATCATGACGCAGCTGCATGCCGGCGGCAAGTTCGACCAGAATTCCTACAAGGTCTCGGGCGGCCTGCATGGCGTCGGCGTCTCGGTGGTCAACGCGCTGTCGGCGTGGCTAAAGCTGAAGATCCGCCGCAACGGCCAGATCTTCGAGATGAGTTTCACGCATGGCAATGCCGACGCACCTCTGAAGGCGACCGGCACCTATGAGCAGGACAAGCAGCCGGGCACCTATGAGGGCCGCAGCGGCAGCCAGATCACCTTCTTCCCGTCGGCCGAGACCTTCACCATGGTCGAGTTCGACTTCGGCACGCTGGAACACCGGCTGCGCGAGCTTGCCTTCCTCAATTCCGGCGTGCGCATCATTTTGACCGATGCCCGTCACGCCGATGTCGTGCGCCATGAACTGCACTACGATGGAGGCCTCGAAGAATTCGTCAAATATCTCGATCGCGTCAAGAAACCGCTGATCGACAAGCCGATCGCCATCCGGGCGGAGCGCGACGGGATCACCGTCGAAGTGGCGATGTGGTGGAACGACAGCTACCACGAGAACGTGCTGGCCTTCACCAACAACATCCCGCAGCGCGATGGCGGCACGCATCTGGCCGGCTTCCGCGGCGCGCTGACGCGTCAGATCACCGGCTATGGCGAATCCTCTGGGCTGACCAAGAAGGAAAAGGTCTCGTTGATCGGCGACGATTGCCGCGAAGGTCTGACGGCGGTGCTGTCGGTCAAGGTTCCCGACCCGAAATTCTCCTCGCAGACCAAGGACAAGCTGGTCTCGTCGGAAGTCCGTCCTGTCGTCGAAGGCCTGGTCAACGAAGCGCTCGGCACCTGGCTGGAAGAACACCCGAGCGAAGGCAAGGTGGTCGTCGACAAGGTGATCCAGGCGGCGGCGGCGCGCGAAGCGGCGCGCAAGGCGCGCGATATCACCCGCAAGAGTTCGCTCGGCGTCACTTCCCTGCCCGGCAAACTGGCCGACTGCCAGGAACGCGACCCGGCGAAATCCGAAATCTTCATCGTCGAGGGTGATTCCGCCGGCGGCTCCGCCAAGGGTGGGCGTTCGCGCCAGAACCAGGCGATCCTGCCGTTGCGCGGCAAGATCCTCAATGTCGAGCGGGCGCGCTTCGACCGCATGCTCGGCTCCGACATGATCGGCACGTTGATCACGGCGCTCGGCACCTCGATCGGCAAGGACGAGTTCAACGCCGACAAATTGCGCTACCACAAGATCATCCTGATGACCGACGCCGACGTCGACGGCGCCCATATCAGAACCTTGCTGCTTACCTTCTTCTTCCGGCAGATGCCGGAGCTGATCGAGCGCGGCCATCTCTACATCGCCCAGCCGCCGCTCTACAAGGTGACGCGCGGCAAGAGCTCGCAATACATCAAGGACGAAAGCGCGTTCGAGGAGTTCCTGATCGGCTCGGGACTGGAGGAAGCATCGCTTACGCTCGGCTCGGGCGAGGTTCGCATCGGGCAGGACCTGCGTGGCGCCATCGATGACGCGCTGGCGGTGCGCCAGCTGATCAACGGCCTGCACACGCGCTACAACAGAGGCGTCGTCGAGCAGGCGGCGATCGCCGGTGGGCTCAACCCGGACGTGTTCGCCGATCTCGGTCGCGCCAACGACATGGCGGAGCGGATTGCAAAACGCCTCGACATCATTGCCGAGGACACCGAGCGCGGCTGGACCGGCCGCATGTCGACCTCGAATGAAGGCGTTGGCGGCTATGTGTTCGAGCGCACGGTGCGCAGCGTCAAGGAATATGCGCATCTCGACCTGGCGCTGATCAATTCGGCCGACGCACGCCAGCTCGACCGCTACGCACAGCGCCTCAGCGAGGTCTACGGGTCGCCGCCGGTGCTGCGCCGCAAGGATGTCTCCGAAACCATCTCGGGGCCGCTGGCGATGCTCAATGCGGTCTTTGCGACAGGCCGCAAGGGCCTGACGATGCAGCGCTACAAGGGTCTCGGCGAGATGAACGCCGAACAGCTGTGGGAAACCACGCTCGATCCGAACGTGCGCTCGCTGCTGCAGGTCAAGGTCAATGACGCGACCGATGCGGATTCGCTGTTTTCGCGGCTGATGGGCGACGAGGTCGAGCCCAGGCGCGAGTTCATCCAGGACAACGCGCTGTCGGTCGCCAATCTGGATATCTGATCTGGCCGTTAAATCTGAATTGGCGCGCTGCGGCGCGCCAATTGTTCCACCGGCGGCAACAAAATCAATTTGCAACGCGCCGGAACGGAAGTCCCTGCGAGACATTGTGACAATATCGATCACAATTTCTAACAGGAGGCTTCCATGGGACGCGGCATTTTGCTCTGGTTGCTCGGCATACCGATCCCGATCATCATTCTGATCATGCTGTTCGTACGATAGGGGGCACTTATGCAGTCCACCCTATCGGCTGTCGACGTTTCCACTTCAACAGAATCCTCCTCCACCGCCGTCAGTTGGGGACCGATCATCGCCGGTGCCTTCGCGGCCTCGACGCTGACCTTCATCCTCATGCTGCTGGGCTCCGGGCTTGGATTGAGCATGGTGTCGCCCTGGTCGGGATCCGGCGCATCTGTCACCACTTTCGCGGCATCCACCGCCGTCTGGCTGATCATCGTGCAATGGCTGTCCTCGGGTGTCGGCGGCTACCTTGCCGGACGCCTGCGCACCAAATGGGTCGGCATCCACACGGACGAGGTGTATTTCCGTGATACCGCCCATGGCTTTCTTGCCTGGGCGTTGGCCACACTGCTCGTCGTCGGCGTGCTTGGCTCCGCGCTTTCCGCTGCCATAGGCTCGGGCGTGCAGGCGGTGTCCACCATCGCGTCTGGTGCGGCCATGGGCGCATCGGCGGGGGCTTCGGCCAATGCCGGCAGCGCGTCGGCCGACAATGCGACATCCTACCTGGTGGATTCACTGTTCCGTCCGGCTGATCCGGGCAAGCTCGCGGCCGCCAATCCGGACAGCGATGCGGCCGCGGTTGGGCAGGCTTCGCGCATCCTGATCGCCGGCGCCGCGGCAGGCGAGGTTTCCGCAGACGACAAAACCTATCTGTCGCAGTTGGTCGCCGTTCGCACGGGGCTTTCGGAAGCAGATGCCAGGACCCGGGTGGATGCCGTCCTCGCCAAGGCCCAGGACGCCAAGGTCAAGGCGCAGCAGGCCGCCGACACAGCCAGGAAGGCCAGCGCGACGTTTGCCCTGCTTGGTGCGCTCTCGCTGGCCATCGGCGCCTTTATCGCCAGTGCTGCCGCGGCCCTTGGCGGCAGGCAGCGCGACGATGAGGAAGCGGTTTTTATCACCAACCGTTGAACTGCACTTGCAACAAAGCCACTCTGGCCCGCCCGGAGCGGCTTTGCTTTGAAGTTGTCGAGCGGCGCTGCCACGACCCCGTTCGCTGAAATCCGTTCTTATTTTCGGGGAGGAATCGCCGGCACTTCGGCTTGGCTCGGCTCCAGTTTGCGACCGAGGTCGACAGCGTCGCGCAGCACGGCGAGATGCGAGCGCGGCTGATCGCCGGCAGCAACCTCGATACCGGTCGCCGCCAACGACCAGTACAGCGTGTGGGTGAAGACACGGCCGAGGGAACCGCGCAGCTCGACCTGAACGTTCTCCACGCCCGGGCCGAAATTCTCCGCCATCGGCCCTGAGATCGGATCGCCCGTCAGCCAACCGTTGCCGCGGTCGAAGATATTGGTCCAGCGCGTCGCAGCAAACACCGCGCCATGATGCACCGCCCGCTGTGGCTTGCCGGAAGAACGGTTGCGCCCTTCCTGATAAAGCACGGTGCCACCGGCCGCCGCTCCCTCGGCAATCGGCGGACATGCCGAGAACAGGCGCTCGGCGATGCCGCGCCTGAATTCGGCGAGATTGTGCGTCACCAGAAATTCGCTGTGGGTCAGCGGGCTACCAAGCGTGACGAAATCGCTGATCTTCCAAGGCCGATGGCTGTCGTCCCTGGTGCGCAGTTGGCGATAGAGCTCCCACTGATCGCGCCGGAACCCGGCAAGATCGTCAAGGCTGCCGGGCCATGCCGAGCCGTCGGCAACAAGCGTCGCCTTGTCGATGGCGTGGATAGCCTTCAGTTTCGCCTTGTCGCGGATGGCCTCGAGTTTTCGGGGCCTGAAATCGGACCACAAGATCTGCAACAGGTCATAGGCGATCATCGAGCCGAGGCTGTGCGAGACCAGCACGATGCGATCGTAGGTATCGTCCATCATCAGACGCTTCAGCAGCTTCAGGCCGCGGTCGCGGATCAGCGCCCGCTTCTCTACCGTGGCCGCTTCAGCGCGCACATAGCCCGCGACATCGCCGAAATAGGGAAGGCCAAAACGGTCCACCGACCAGATGACGAACGAGGCCAGGATGGTGACGAGGACGCCGACGGTCCACGAAATCTGCTGCTGCCAAACCGACGTCGCAAGCGCGAGCGTCGCGACCAGGACGATGATGGCGGCAACCAGAGTGACCAGATAGAGCTTTCGGGCGTCCGGCGGTATGTCGGTGGGCTTGCGCCACAGCAGATTTGTCACCCAGGCGGCAAGCCGGCCTCGCGTCGTGCCCTGCGTGATGTCGGCCCAGTAAAGCTCGTAGAAGTCGGTGCGGCGGCCATCGACATCGTAGGGCGTGGTGATGCGGCGAAGTTCGTACGAATTGGTCCGGCTGTCGGGAGTGATCCAGCTCTGGTTGATCTTCGCGCCGGCGGGGTCGGCCGGATCGGCGACATGGGCATAAAACGGCGCGCGGTTGGGGTCATGGCTCCAGACAGCCTGGACAAAGCCTCGCAGCGTATCCATCGGCCGCTGTTCGCCCATGCCATGCACGATCACCACCGCCTGGCCAGGCTTGCGCGGCGCTTTCCCGGCGGGCGGCGATGCGATCGGGTCAGGCACCAACGTCTCCGTCGACGACAATCCCGCCGTCGAGGCGGGAATTCGTCATCGTAGCGCCGAAATCGCCGTCAAGCCAAGAAAGCCTGCCAAGAAAAAGCCCGGCGCGAAGCCGGGCGATTCTTGGCGTGTCCCGGCGCTTATCCCGGATCAGTGATCCATGGCTTTGACGATCTCTTCGGTCATCTTCTTGGCGTCGCCGAGCAGCATCATGGTGCCGTCCTTGTAGAACAGCGTGTTGTCGATACCGGCATAGCCGGAACCGAGCGAGCGCTTGACGAACAGGCAGGTGCGCGCCTTGTCGACGTCGAGGATCGGCATGCCGTAGATGGGTGAGGACTTGTCGTCGCGCGCGGACGGGTTGGTGACGTCGTTGGCGCCGATGACATAGGCAACGTCGGCTTGCGCGAACTCCGAGTTGATGTCCTCAAGCTCGAACACCTCGTCGTAGGGCACATTGGCTTCGGCGAGCAGCACGTTCATGTGGCCGGGCATGCGGCCGGCGACCGGGTGGATGGCGTACTTCACGTCGACGCCATTGGCCTTGAGCTTGTCGGCCATTTCGCGCAGCGCATGCTGCGCCTGGGCAACCGCCATGCCGTAGCCCGGCACGATGATGACTTTCTGGGCGTTCATCATGAGGTAGGCGGCATCGTCGGCAGAACCCTGCTTGACCGTGCGTTCGATGCCGTCATCGGCGGCCGCTGCCGTCTCCCCACCGAAGCCGCCGAGAATGACCGAGATGAAGCTTCGGTTCATGCCCTTGCACATGATGTAGGACAGGATCGCGCCGGATGAGCCGACCAGCGCGCCGGTGATGATCAGCGCCAGATTGCCGAGCGTGAAGCCCAGCGCCGCCGCCGCCCAGCCGGAATAGGAATTCAGCATCGAGACGACGACCGGCATGTCGGCGCCGCCGATCGGGATGATCAGCAGGATACCGAGCACCAGCGAGGCGGCAACGATCAGCCAGAAGACCAGCTTGGACTCGGTGGTGACCAGCAACACGATCAGCACGACGAGCGCGATAGCAAGTGCGGCGTTGATGAAGTGGCGTGCGCCGATCATGATCGGCTTGCCGGACATGCGGCCATCGAGCTTGAGGAAAGCGATGACCGAGCCGGTGAAGGTGATGGCGCCGATGGCGACGCCAAGGCTCATCTCGATCAGGGCCTGGGCATGAATGTCGCCATCCGTGCCGATGCCGAAGCTTTCCGGGGCATAGATCGCGGCAGCCGCCACCATGACGGCGGCGAGGCCGACCAGCGAGTGGAAGGCAGCGACCAGCTGCGGCATCGAGGTCATGGCGATGCGGCGCGCGGTAACGGCGCCGACGCCGCCGCCAATGGCAAGGCCGAGCACGATCAGGCCGAAGCGGCCGGCGGACGGGGTCGCCAGAGCCAGTGTGGTGGCGATGGCAATACCCATGCCGATCATGCCGTAGAGATTGCCCTGGCGGCTGGTGGTCGGATGCGACAGGCCGCGCAGCGCCATGATGAACAGGACACCGGAGACGAGGTAGAGGAAGGACGCGAAGTTGGCGTTCATGGCGCTCTACTTGTCCTTCTTCTTGTACATGGCCAGCATGCGCTGGGTGACGAGGAAGCCGCCGAAGATGTTGACCGAAACCAGCATCAGCGCGACGAAGCCGAAGCCCGCGGCAATGCCGGAGGCGGCGATGCCGACGGCAAGCAGCGCGCCGACGACGATGACCGAGGAGATGGCATTGGTGACGGCCATCAGCGGCGTATGCAGTGCGGGGGTCACCGACCAGACGACGTAGTAGCCGACGAAGATCGCCAGGACGAAGATGGCGAAGCGGAAGACGAAGGGATCGATGGCGCCGCCGGAGAGCGCATGCGCGGCATCACCGGCCGCGTCAGTGCCGCCGGGCGCGGTCGCCAGATTGTGCACCGCCAGCCGGACGGCGGCGGAGGCCTGGTCGAGCTGGTCGAGGGCTTTCTGCAGGGTCTGGTCCATCACGCGATCCCTTTCGGCTTCGACGAGGGCGACTTGGGTGCGGCCGCCTTCTTGGGCGCGGCTTTCTTGGGCGAAGCATCGGCGACCATGGTCTTGGCCGGGATCGCGGCCGGCTCGACATATTGGCCCTTTGCCGGCTGCTGGTCGGCTTTCACGAAAGCCGGATGAACCACCTTGCCGCCATCGGTCAGCATCGTTGCCTTGACCAGATCGTCGTCGCGATTGATGGCAAGCGTCTTGGCCGTCTTATCGACCAGCGTCTCGAGAAAGGCGAACAGGTTCCTGGCATAAAGCAGCGAGGCCGACGCCGCGATGCGGCCAGGCACATTGAGATGGCCGACAATCTTGACGTTGTTGGCGGTGGTGACCACCTTGCCGGCTTCGGCGCCCTCGACATTGCCGCCGCGCTCGACCGCGAGGTCGACGATCACCGAGCCCGGCTTCATCGAAGCGACCATCGCCGCCGAGACCAGCTTGGGCGCCGGCCGGCCGGGAATGAGCGCCGTGGTGATGACGATATCCTGCTTGGCGATGTGCTCTGATGTGAGTGCCGCCTGCTTGGCCTGATATTCCTTCGACATTTCCTTGGCGTAGCCGCCGGCCGTTTCGGCCGCCTTGAATTCCTCGTCCTCGACCGCGAGGAACTTGGCGCCGAGCGAGGCGACCTGTTCCTTGGCGGCGGGGCGAACGTCGGTGGCGGTGACAACCGCACCAAGCCGGCGCGCGGTGGCGATCGCCTGCAGGCCGGCGACGCCAACGCCCATGATGAAGACCTTCGCCGCCGGCACCGTGCCGGCCGCCGTCATCATCATCGGCAAGGCGCGGTCATATTCCGAAGCCCCGTCGATCACCGCCTGATAGCCGGCCAAATTGGCCTGCGAGGACAAAACGTCCATCGACTGCGCGCGGGTGATCCGGGGCATGAATTCCATCGAGAAAGCGGTGACGCCGGCCTTGGCAAGAGCTGCCACGGCGGCATCGTTGCCGTAGGGGTCCATGATGGCGATCACAGCCGCGCCGGGCTTGTAGCTCTTCAGCTCGGCATCACCAGGCCGGCGCACCTTCAGCACCACATCGGCCTTGGCGACATCGGAAGCCTTGCCGATAGCAGCGCCGGCGCTCGCATAGTCGGCATCGATGATGCGCGATTTCAGACCGGCACCGGCCTCGACGACGACGTCGAAGCCCAACGCCGCCAGCCGTTTCACCGTATCGGGCGAAGCCGCGACGCGCGGCTCGTTGGCATCGAGCTCACGAGGGATGAAAACCGTCTGTCCCACCGCATGATCCTTTCGGCCGGAAGCTATTTCCCGCAAGACGCCGGCCGGCCTCGCGGCGGCGCCGTGGACAAGATGTCGGAAAAATCTATCGGAGGATAAAGGCGCCGACAGCCAGAATCAGCACGAACAGAATGGTCGCCGAGAAGAAGCCGCCCGCGAAGAAGCCGAAGGCCATCGCCAGGAGCAGGGCGCCACAAAACAGCGAGCCGTACTTGGCCAGCGCGAGGAAGCCCGCATAGGTGCGGTCATGCTCGGCATAGTCCATCTTCGCGCCCAGTTCGACAGGACCAGTCGGCGAGTGATCAGCCATAGGAATACCCCTTCGAAGACATCTTTCAGGCACATAGCGAAAAGCCGCGCCGAGAGCAATGGCGCTATTGCCGCACAACAACCGACAACTGCCTCAAAGAAAGATTGAAGCCAGCAGTCGACGCCGCGACGGAGTCCGATCGCTGGATTCTGATGCTTGATGCGGAACTCCGAAGGGCGGACGCTTGCGTGGCCTAAGCCGGAGCCTCAGCCGGCTAGATGCGGAAATAGCCCGAGCAACCCGACGACGATCAGATAGAGCGCGACGATGTAGTTCAACAGCCTTGGCATGACCAGGATCAGCACGCCGGCGATCAGCGAGATGAGCGGGGTTAGCGCAAGTGTGGAAATGGTCATGGCGGGTTCCCTCAAAAACCTCAGATCGACCCGGAGCGCTGCTCGTGGCCTCACCCAGAACGCCGAAGTCGCCAAAAGGCTCCTGTCGGCCCTGCAAAATCGTGTGGATCCCTGCCGTATCAGGCGGCTTCGTGATAGTATTTTGCCGTCGGCAGGATGGTCAGCGGCGCGAGTTCCCCGACATGCGGCGTATCGAACAGCATGCGCTGCTCCATTGGCGTCGAGCGGAAGAACGGGAACCGTGAGAAGGACCGCTCGCGGATTGCGTTGACGTCGGCGCGGTAGAGCACGACCTTGTTGAAAACGCCCGGATAGGCGCGCGACTCGCTGATCTTCTCCGAGTAGTAGATACGCTTGTAGAAGCCGGCGTGATCCTCACGAATGGTCGACAGGCAGTAGGGCGCGTTGAAATGGAAGCACGCCATGCCGGCCAGCCGCAGCGTCAGGTAGGGAATCTGCGGGTAGACGCGCGACCATTCGGGATCGGACGCAAACCGGCTGGGACAGATGAAGCTCAGTCCGTCACGAAGCATCGGCATGACGATGTCGCCAAAGGCCTTGGTGGAAGGCGACATCGGCGTCGCCAAGGTGACGTGATGGATACGCAGCGTGCTGACGAGTTCCTGGTCGATATAGACCCCGAAGCGGTACACATTCGGTGCCTCGTCGAGCTCATCGTGAATGGTATGGTTTTCGTTGTCGGGCACCATATCGTTCGAGCGATATGACTTGTAGCGCAGGCGGTAGATGTCCTCGAGATCTTCGCCCTTGTCGCAGCGGCGGTACTCTGTCCGCTCAAGCATCGCCGAAACGTTGCGGGCGAAGCTGGACATGGTGTCGGCGGCGTCCTTGCCGTCCTCGCCCGTCACCGGACGAAGCGAACTCAACTGCACAATCATCAACTCAATCCCCGTACATTGCCGCCGCGATCCGACACTACGACAGGGTCTTGGGATGTAAAAGATGAAAACAGGAAGCAGCCCGTTTACCAGTCGTTAAGGTTAACGATTGCTAAAATAAAACTAAAATTGGTGGTTTTCTTCGTTTTCTGCGTCGCGACGGGGAAAGAGCGTGTCTCGAACATGACGGGAAGCGGCTGAAATTCTGGCATGGCCCGCGATGTGCAAAGAAACCTCGAATGCAGTGAATGCCTAAAGCCTGGGCGCCTGTTCAATCCTGATGGAAACAGGGATGGGCTCTCAGTGCCTGGGCACCATGCGCCAGGCGCCGCAAATCAGCGGCGTACCGCCTTTTTGGCGGTCCTGATATCCTTGGCGAAGGGCCATACCGTGTTCGACATCGTCTCGATGCCGGAAGCGCTGAGCGCCGAACCGAACAGGAACCCCTGGACAAGATCAGGCTTGACCTGCAGCGCCAGGATCTTGAGCTGCTCGAAGGTCTCGACCCCTTCGACGGTCACCGAAAGCCCCAGCGGCCGCGACAGGTTGACGATACCCTTGAGCAGCTCGAGCGAACGGGGATTCTGGGTGACGTCCATCAGGAAAGAGCGGTCGATCTTGATCTTGTCGAGCGGCAGCTTGTGCAGGTAGCTCAGGCTCGAATAGCCGGTGCCGAAATCGTCGAGCGCGATGCGCACGCCAAGCTGCTTCAGCTCCTCAATATACTGGCGCGTCAGCGACTTGTCGTCGAGCAGCGCCGTTTCGGTGACCTCGATCTCGAGCCTACTGGCGGCGAGGCCGGTGCCGGCCAACGCATCGCGAACCTTCTGGATGACATCGCGGCTGCGGAAATCCTTGGCCGAGAGATTGACCGAAACGCTGGTCTGGTCGGGCCATTTGGCGCATTCGGCGCAGGCTGCCTGCAGCACGAAGGTGCTGATCTCGGAAATGATGCCCATTTCCTCGGCAAGCGGAATGAAGATGCTGGGCGAGATTGGCCCGAGATCTGGATGATCCCACCGGCACAGCGCCTCGCAACTGGCGATACGCATGGTGCTCATCGCCACGATCGGCTGATAGACCACCCGCAGGCTCTTGCCCTCTACCGCGGTGCGCAGATCCGCCTTCATCAGCTGACGGTTGCGGAAGGCGGCATCCATCGAAGCTTCGAACAATCGCCAGCTGTTCTTGCCGAGTTCCTTGGCCTTGTAGAGCGCCAGGTCCGCCTTCACGATCATGGCGTCGACATCGGTATCCTTGACCCGTGACAGCACCGCGCCGCCGCTGGCCTGAATGCGCAGCCCGTGACCGGCGACGTCGACTTCCCCTTGCAGGCCGGCGAATATCTCGTCGAGCTGGCTGGTCAGATGGCTCTCATCCTCGACGCGGTCGAAGAAGATCATGAACTCGTCGCCACCGAAACGGCTGACCGTGATATCTTGCTTGGCAATGGCGCCAAGCCGCTCGGCAACGGCATAGATCAAGCCGTCGCCGATCGGATGGCCAAGCGTGTCGTTGACGCTCTTGAAATCGTCGAGATCGAGCACCGCAAGGCCGCAGAGACGGTCGCGATCGCCGGACGCCATGGCCTCGCCCACCAATTCATGGAAATAGGCCCGGTTGGGCAGGCCGGTGAGATTGTCGTAGCGTGCCATGAAGCGGATCTTGTCTTCCGCCTCGACACGGGCGGTGACGTCCTCGAAGGTGATGACGCCCAGTTCCTGGCTGCCCTCGCGAGCCGAGAACTCGTAATGCTGGCCGTTGGCGAGGGAAACCAGCACCTTGCGGTCGCGACCCTCACGCAGGGCACGCGTCAGCTGCGCCTCGATGTAGCGGCAATCCTTGGGCGCCAGCATGCCGCCGGCGACACCGCGCATCAACAGACCGTGGATCGACCGTCCGAGCAGCGCGTCGGGCGACTTGAGCGACATCAGATGCGCGGCCTCGGCATTGGCCACCGCGACGCGGCCGTCCGGACCGAGCATGACAAGGCCGTGCGACATGGTGTTGAGCGCCCGGTTGAAGCGCTGGGCAATGCGGTTGGCCTTCTTCTCTTCCGAGACGGCCGCAAAAAGCACATCGCGTACGGTGTTGGCGAATTTCCGGATGGCGAACAGGAACGGCGCCGACAGCAGCCCGAGGAGGACATGGTAGATGTCGCCGCGCAGCAGGAAGCCAAGCGAGATCGGCCAGGTCAAGGCAATGGTCAGGATGGTGACCATGCGCGGCGAGCCGTAGTTGCGGCCGGCGATGGAGGTCGCCGTCGCGAGCGTCAGGCAAACGGAGGCGATTTCGGCGAAACCATCGCGCGCGAAATAGATGCCGAGCAGGCAGAAAGCGCCAAGCGTCAAGCCATGCAGGGAGCCATAGAGAATGTAGTCATTCTCACGCTTGTGCGCCTCTTCCCAGGTCGTCGGCGACGGCATGCTGTTGTATTTTCGAAAGTTTCTCATGCGGAACACACCGATGAGAACCATCGAGATCGCGACCAGCAAATACCGCGGATCGCCGCCCTTCCACCAGACCAGGCCGATCAGGAAAGTCTGCGCGAGAATGCCGATCGAAAGCGTCAGCCCGTCGCGAAACAGGGTTTCCACGAACGGAATATAGACGTCGACCGGGATCTCGTTCTTTTTTCGCAGATTCAACGCCTGAATCCCAACCCTGGGGAGCCAAGCAGTGCCACATCCGCCTTAAGAAAGATTTAGAGAGACCCTCGCGCTCCTGCCGTCAAGCCGGGTGACGCAGCGGAAAGCAAGGAAACTGTCGTTCAGGTAAACAAGGCGTATCGGTCATTCGGCGGCCTGAAGTTCGGGCCGCGCCGGCGTACTCGACAGGCGTTCGAGCAGCCTTTGGCGCTCGCCGGCGGCCTTTTGCGCGCTGGCTTGGCGGACGTGGCCATAGCCGCGGATGAGGGCAGGCACCGAGGCCAGCGCAACCGCCGCATCGACCCTGGCTGGGGCCAACGATCCGGCGATGAGCTCCAGATCCGCCTCGTACCGCGCCAGCAGCTGCCGCTCCATGCGCCGTTCGGCGGTGTAGCCGAACAGGTCGAAGGCAGTGCCGCGCAGGCCCTTCATCGCCGCCAGCACGCGAAAACCCTTCATCATCCACGGGCCGAAGCTCGATTTCCGCGGGCTTCCGTCATTGCCGCGACGGCCCATGATCGGCGGAGCGAGGTGGAATTCGAGCCTTTCGTAGCTCTGGAACTGCTTGCCCAGTTCGGCGGCGAAAGAGCCGTCCGTGTAAAGACGCGCCACCTCGTATTCGTCCTTGATCGCCATCAGCTTGAACAGGTTCCTGGCGGCAGCCTGCGACACCGCGGTCGAACCAGGCACGGCCTTCGCTTCGGCGGCGCGCAACGCGGCCAGTTTTCCGGCATAACGCCTGCCATAGGCGGCGTTCTGATAGGCGGTCAGGAAGGCGACGCGGCGGGCAATGATGTCGTCCAGCGTCTCGGCGGTGTCCGTGGCCTGGCCTGCCTTTCCAGCCGCGGTCGGACCCGGCTGGGCAACCAGCCCGCGCACGAAATCCGGCTGATGGGCAGCGCGACGGCCCCAGCGGAAGGCGGCGATGTTCATCGCCACGGCTTCGCCATTGAGCTCGATCGCCTTCTCGACCGCCTCGGCGGACAGCGGCAGGCCGCTGTGCTGGAAGGCAAAGCCAAGCATGAACATGTTGGCGCCGAGCGAATTGCCGAAAAGTGCCGTGGCAGTGCGGGTGGCATCGAAGAAATGTGCCTTGTCGTCGCCCGCAGCCGCGCGGATCGCCTTTTTCAGCCGCTCTATCGGCAACGAAAAATCGGCCGAGCGGGCGAATTCGCCGGGCATGATCTCGGCGGTGTTGGCGACGAAGATGGTGTGGCCCTCGCGCACCGCGGTCAGCACCTTCTTGGCGCCCGACACGACGAGATCGCAGCCAAGCACGAGATCGGCCTTCCCCGCCGAAACGCGGATTGCATGGATGTCGTCCGGGGTACGAGCGATGCGGACATGGGTGAACACCGAGCCGCCCTTCTGGGCGAGGCCGGCCATGTCGATCATGCCGCAGCCCTTGTCCTCAAGATGCGCCGCCATGCCTAGCACCGCACCGACGGTGACGACGCCGGTGCCGCCGACGCCGTCGATGATCGCCGCCCAGCCCTGCTCGCCAAGCGGGAATTGCGCCGGCACGGGCACGCCTTCCAGCGGATCGGCCTTGCCGGCCAGGCCCTCGGCCTTGCGGATCTTGGCGCCGTGCACAGTGACGAAGGACGGGCAGAAGCCGTTGACGCAGGAGAAATCCTTATTGCAGCTCGACTGGTCGATCTTGCGCTTGCGGCCGAATTCGGTCTCGACCGGCTGGATCGAGACGCAGTTCGACTGTACGCCGCAATCGCCGCAGCCTTCGCAGACCAGTTCGTTGATGAAGACGCGCTTGTCGGGATCGGGGAATGTGCCGCGCTTGCGGCGGCGGCGTTTTTCGGCGGCGCAGGTCTGGTCGTAGAGCAAGACCGAAACGCCCTTGACGTCGCGCAGCTCGCGCTGGACGAGATCGAGGTCGTCGCGGTGATGGATAGTGGCACCGGCCGGGAATTCGGCTTTGCCAGCATATTTGTCCGGCTCATCCGTGACGATGGCAATGCGGTCGACACCCTCTGCCCGCACCTGCCTGGCAATCATATCGACGGTCAGGCCGCCTTCGTGCGGCTGGCCGCCGGTCATGGCGACCGCGTCGTTGTAGAGGATCTTGTAGGTGATGTTGGCATCGCTCGACAGCGCGAAGCGGATCGCCAGCGTACCGGAATGGTTGTAGGTGCCGTCGCCAAGATTCTGGAAGATGTGCTCGCGCTTGGAGAACGGCGCCTGGCCGACCCATTGCGCGCCCTCGCCGCCCATGGCCGTGAAGCCGACTGTGTTGCGGTCCATCCACAGCGCCATGAAGTGGCAGCCGATGCCGGCCGCGGCGATCGAGCCGTCCGGCACCTTGGTGGACGAATTGTGCGGGCAACCGGAACAGAAGAACGGCGTGCGCGAGCCGATGTCGGTGGCCTCGGTGAGCATTGCCTGGAACTGGCGCAGTTTTGCCACCCGCGCCGAAATCTCTTCGGACGGGCCGATGGTCCTGACGATCCTCTCGCCAAGCGCGATGGCGATCTCGTTGGGATCGAGCGCGCCTTTGGCCGGAAACAGCCAGTCGCCGCGCTCGTCCTTCTTGCCGATAATGACCGGTTGGGTGGCAGTGCCATAAAGGCTTTCGCGCAACTGTACCTCGATCAGCGAGCGCTTCTCCTCGACGACGACGATGGTGTCGAGGCCGCGGGCGAAACCGGCGATGTGATGCAGGTCGAGCGGCCAGGGGCAGCCGACCTTGAACAGCCGCACCCCGATGCGGTTGGCGGCCGCTTCGTCGATGCCGATATCCTCCAGCGCCTGGCGAACGTCGAGATAGCTCTTGCCGAGCGTGATGATGCCGATCTTCGGATTGCGGCCGCCCGAATAGACGATGCGGTTCAGCCCATTGGCAAGGATGAAGGCGGAGGCCGCGGCGCGCTTGTGTTCATGCAGCCGCTCTTCCTGGCCGAGCATGTCGATCTCGTGGCGGATGTTGAGACCGCCAGGCGGCATGTCGAACTCCGGCACGACGATGTTCAGCCGCTCGAGCGCGGCATCGACCGAGGCGGTCGATTCGATGTTGTCCTTGACGCATTTGATCGCCGCCCACGTGCCGGCAAAGCGCGACATGGCGAAGCCGTAGAGCCCGTAGTCGATGATCTCCTGGACACCGGCCGGGTTGAGGATCGGCACCATCGTGTCGACGAACAGGAATTCGGTGGCGTGCGCGTTGGTCGAGGATTCGGCCATATGGTCGTCGCCCATCAGCGCAAGCACGCCGCCATGCTTCGACGATCCGGCGAGGTTGGCGTGGCGGAACACATCGCCTGAGCGGTCGACGCCCGGTCCCTTGCCGTACCAGACCGAAAAGACGCCGTCATGAGTGCCCTCGCCCAGCAGCTCCGTCTGCTGCGCCCCCCAGCAGGCGGTGGCGGCAAGCTCCTCGTTGAGACCCGGCTGGAAGACGATGTCAGCCTGGGCGAGCTGTTTCTTCGCCTTCCACAGCTGCATGTCGAGGCCGCCGAGCGGCGAACCGCGATAGCCAGAGACGAACCCGGCCGTGTTCAAGCCGGCGCGACGGTCGCGCTCGCGCTGCATCAAGAGCATGCGAATGACCGCCTGCGCGCCGGACAGGAAGATGCGCTCCTTTGCGAGATCGAACTTGTCGTCGAGCGCGACGTCGTGCAGCGTCATCAGGCATTTCCTCTGCGGAGGCCACGCGGGGCAGGCAGCCAACGTCGGGGTCGGATGACGCATCCTTTCTCCCCTTGCAAGGCAGGTCAAACAAAATCGCAGATGCCAGGCAACGCGCAACGAACAGTCCGCGGCCATCCTGAATCGGGTATGAAACCGATCCGCGGACATTGCCCGGCGCATGAACATTACAGCTGCGGCGCGGCCGGCCGCGACGCGTCAGCCGCCTTTCGAGCAATCTGGCTTCGGCTCGCCCGGCAGCTTGCCGTCGGGATGGCCGACGAGATCGGGATTGGCGGTGTAGAGCTGGTCGATGACCAGCGGCCGGTCGGGCAGGATCGACTGGTCTTCCGTCGACATCAGCGTGGTGTCGATCTTCTGCAGGACCGCGCCGTCGGCGCCCTTGATGCTGATGGCAATCGCATAGGGCTTGTTCTTGACGACGCAGGTCAGTGCCGGGCTCTCCAGCGTCACCTTGTCGAGCTTCGGCCAGACCTTCTGCTCGACCACCAGAGGTGCGCCGCCGGCGGGATCCTGGAAGCTGGCGACCGCCACCTGGCCCTCTCCCATCGGCTTCAGCGGCCGCAGGGTCACCACATAAGTCGCCCTGGCGAGGCGGTAGTTGAAAACGAATATCTTGCCGGAAATCTCGAACAGCTTGCCTTCGGCGTCGCCGGTGTCGCGGCAGGCGCCGAGCGCAACGGCCACGATGAGCGCCGCGCCAACAAGGATCGAACGGGAAAGGCCGCTACGCATTCTTGACCTCATTTTCCGCCATGCGACGACGGCGATAGTGACGGCTTGCCTTCTGACGGTTGCCGCACACCGCCATGTCGCACCATAGGCGGCTGGAATTGCGGCTTCTGTCGACGAACAGCCAGGTGCAGTTGGGACAGATCCTGAGCCTTGCGACGGTATCGTCGCGCAGAAGCGATAGCGCCGAAACCGCCAGCGCCGCCTCGAAGGCGATCGGCGTCAGGGGATCACCGAACGGCCTTCCCGGCACACCGATCTCGGTCCGGCTGCCGGCAAGACCCTCGGCGCAGGCGCTCAGGAATCCGGGCAGATCAGCGGTGGCGACCGCGCCCTTCGACACCGCTCCACGAAACAGCCGGTCCGTCGCCTCGCGGATCGACAGCACGACGGGTGCGATCGCCACCGCTGAGGATACCGCCAGCGGCCTTTCGCCAAGCTCGGCGGCGCGAAAGCGGCTCGCCGCGTCGGCGAAGCGAGCAATCTCGGCCGGATCTTCGAAGCGGTCGAACGTCCGCTCCGGATCGCCGCGCAGCACGACGGTGTTCGCCGTGTCGAGCGCAAGCAGGCCGCCGGTGAAGCGGTGCGGGGTCCATGATACCGTCATGGCGAAAATCTAACCGATAAATCGTATTTGACAAGTTAGATTCAGCGATGCAACCTCACTCCGGGATGCGGTGGTCTCCGCAGCCTTTTGAGCATGCTGTTGGCCAGGACCGCTTCGCACTTTTGGGCGGCATGCTTCGAGGTTTTGCATGCTCTATTTCTTCCAGCAGGTGCTGAACGGGCTGCATTCGGGCGCGCTGTATGCGTTGCTCGCCTTTGGCTATGTGCTGACCAACGGCATCCTGCACCGCACCAATCTCGCTTATGGCGCGTTGTTCGCCTTTTGCGGCCAGACCATGATCCTGACCGCGGCCTTCGGCTATCAGGTGCTGTGGCTGACGCTGCTGGCGGCGGTGGCGCTCGGCGTCGTCGCTGCGTTCCTCTATGCCGCGCTGATCAGCCACGTGCTGTCGCGCAGTGTCTTCGAACCGTTGGCCGACCGCACGCCCAATGCAATCGTGGTGACGACGCTCGGCATCCTGCTGCTGCTGTCCGAAGCGAGCCGCATCGCCGCCGACACGCATGATCTGTGGCTGCCGCCGATGCTGGCGCAGCCCATCGTTTTCGCGCAGGGCGCGACCTTCAAGGCAACGCTGACGCTCATCCAGCTTATCGACTGCGCCGTGGTGGTGGCGGCAATCGCGCTGGCAAGCTGGGCTTTTGCCCGGTCGAGCTTCGGACGGTGCTGGCGCGCCGTCTCCGACGACCCCAAGGCTGCCGCGATGTGCGGCGTCGACGTACGCGCGGTGTTCCGGCACGCGGTGCTGTTCGGCGGCTTCTGCGCCGCGCTGGCCGGTGTCATGGCCGGGCTCTATTACGGCAATGTCAGCTTCGGCTCGGGCCTCGTCTACGGACTGAAGATCCTGTTCGTGACGGCGGTCGGCGGCTATCTCTCGCCACCGCGCGCGGCGCTCGGCGCGGCCGTCTTCGGCATGGCCGAATCGCTGTGGGCCGGCTACTTCCCGGTCGAGTGGCGCGACGCGTGGATGTACCTGTTCCTGGTCACGACGCTGATCCTGATCGGCGCCGGCCGCGACACCGGCAAAATCGCCTGAAAACGTCAGACTTTGGTTGCATGACGCGAGGGCAGATCGCCGGTATTGGGCACTGTCTGCGATGCGATGATATTCGCTGCCTCTATCCTTGTTGACCCGTCAGTCCACGCGCGGCATACCGTTGGACCACGTGGCGTGACGGACAAAAAGGGGGAAGCCGGCACGCCTCCGGTACAAGGGAGGAATGCATGGCAGGGCTTCTCGCTCTATCCAGGACTATTGATCGCGCCAACGAGTTCATCGGCAAATGGATATCGTGGCTGATCCTGCTGGCGATCCTGGTGAGCGCCGCCAACGCCATTATCCGCAAGGTGTTCGACATATCCTCGAACGCTTGGCTCGAGCTGCAATGGTATCTGTTCGGCGCCGCCTTCATGCTGGCCGCCGCCTATACGCTGAAGCAGAACGAACATATCCGCATCGACGTCGTCTACGGCCTGTTTCCACGCCGCGTGCAGCACTGGATCGACCTTTTCGGGCATGTCTTTTTTCTGATGCCGTTCGTGACGCTGATGGTGATCTATTTCGTTCCTTATGTGTCGCTGTCGTTTCGCAGCGGCGAGATGTCCAACAATTCCGGCGGCCTGATCATCTGGCCCGCCAAGGCCATCCTGCTCGTCGGGTTTTTCCTGCTGGCGCTGCAGGGCATCTCCGAGATCATCAAGAAGATCGCCATCATGCGCGGAGACATGGACGACCCCAATCCCTTCATATCGGTGCATGAGCAGGCCGAACTCGAAGCCAAGGCGCTGGCCGACGAGGTGCGTTCGTGATGGAGTTCATCGCGCAGAACATGGCGCCGATCATGTTCGCTTCGCTGATCATCTTCCTGCTGATCGGCTACCCCGTCGCTTTTTCCTTGGCCGCCAACGGCTTGATGTTCTTCTTCATCGGCGTGCTGCTGTCTCCCTATTCCGGAGGATCGATCAACCTCGCCTGGCCGCTCCTGCACGCATTGCCGGATAATTTCTACGGCAGCCGGGTGATGTCGAACGACACGCTGCTGGCCATCCCGTTCTTCACCTTCATGGGCATCGTGCTCGAGCGGTCGGGCATGGCCGAAGACCTGCTCGACACGATCGGCCAGCTGTTCGGGCCAATCCGCGGCGGCCTCGCCTACGCCGTGATCTTCGTCGGCGCGCTTTTAGCGGCGACCACCGGCGTGGTGGCGGCTTCCGTCATCGCCATGGGCCTGATCTCGCTGCCGATCATGCTGCGCTATGGCTATGACCGCCGGCTCGCATCCGGTGTCATTGCCGCCTCCGGCACGCTTGCCCAGATCATCCCGCCGTCGCTGGTGCTGATCGTGCTTGCCGACCAGCTCGGCCGCTCGGTCGGCGATATGTACGCGGGCGCGTTGATCCCGGGCCTCGTGCTCACCGGCCTCTATATGTCCTATATCCTGATCATGTCGATCATCCGGCCGAACTCGATGCCGGCGCTGCCGCTCGAGGCCCGTACACTTGGCCATGGCGTGATGTCGCTGCTGGTGGCTTTGCTGGTCACATCGGCGGTTTCCTACGCGGCATATCGTTATCTGGCGCCGGCGCATGGCGACAATGCCGACATTCTTGGCGCGACTGCCGGGGTGCTGTTCATCTACATCGTCGCCATTGCCGACAAGCGCCTGAACTTCAACATGATGTCCAGGCTAGCGCAGCAGGTGATCATCGTGCTGATCCCGCCACTGGCGCTGATCTTCCTGGTGCTGGGCACCATCTTCCTGGGCATCGCCACGCCGACCGAAGGCGGCGCCATGGGCTCGGTCGGCGCCTTGTTCATGGCGGCGGCCAAGGGGCGCTTGTCGCTTGACGTCGTTAAGCAGGCACTGGCCTCGACGACAAGGCTGTCGTCCTTCGTGCTGTTCATCCTGATCGGCGCACGGGTGTTCTCGCTGACCTTCTACGGCGTCAACGGCCACATCTGGGTCGAGCACCTTTTGACGTCGCTGCCGGGCGGCGAGGTCGGCTTCCTGATCGGCGTCAACATGCTCGTCTTCTTCCTCGCCTTCTTCCTCGATTTCTTCGAACTGGCGTTCATCATCGTACCGCTGCTGGCGCCCGCCGCCGACAAGCTCGGTATCGACCTGATCTGGTTCGGCGTGCTCCTGGGCGTCAACATGCAGACCAGCTTCATGCACCCGCCCTTCGGCTTCGCGCTGTTCTATCTGCGTTCGGTGGCCGCGCGCGTGCCCTATCTCGATCGTCTCACCGGCAAACAAATCGCGCCGGTGACGACCGGCCAGATCTATTGGGGCGCGGTGCCCTTTGTCTGCATCCAGGTGATCATGATCGGGCTGACCATCGCCTTCCCGCAAATGGTGATGCACTACAAGGGAACGACCGTCGATCCGGGCACCATCGACTACAAGGTACCGGAGGTGCCCGGCCTGTCGCCGCTGGGCACGCCGCCGGCGGATGGAGCGGCGCCCGCTGGTGGCGCCACGGCGCCGGCCGCTCCTGACCTTTCGCAACCGCCCAGTTTCGGCGATCCGACACCGGCAAAGCCGGCAGCGCCACAGCCCGACCTGTCGCAACCGCCAAGCTTCAACTGAACCGGCATGGTCAAGACCATGAAAGCGGTGCGGCTGGAAGCAGTGGGCGGCATCACGCTGCGCGACGTCGACATGCCTGACATCGGTGCGGATGAGCTACTGGTGCGCATCGAAGCCTGCGGCGTCTGCGGCACGGACCGGCATCTGTTTCACGGTGAATTTCCCTGCACGCCACCGGTGACGCCCGGCCATGAGTTTTCCGGCATCGTCGAGGCGATCGGAACATCGGTCTCGGGTTTTGCCATCGGCGATCGTGTTACCGGCGACCCCAACATAGCCTGTGGGCGCTGCGCACACTGTCACGCGGGACAAGTCAATCTCTGCAGCAATCTGTGCGCGATCGGCATTCATCGCGACGGCGGCTTTGCCGAATATCTTGCCTTGCCGCAGAAGCAGGCTTTCGTCCTGCCTGCAGGCCTGAACCCCCTGCACGGTGCCTTCTGCGAGCCGCTCGGCTGTTGCCTGCACGGCGTCGACCTTGCCGGTATCAAACCGGGCAGCTCGGTGGTCGTGCTTGGCGGCGGCGTGATCGGCCTGCTCACCGTGCAGCTGGCAAGACTGGCGGGAGCCACGACCATCATCCTGTCGACCAGGCAGGCTTCGCGGCGCGCCCTCGCCGAGGACCTCGGCGCGACAGCGACGATCGATCCGACAGCCACCGATGTCATCGATGCGATCGCCGGACCGGCCGGTCTGGCGCCAGGTGGCGTCGACGTCGTCTTCGAATGCGCCGGCGTGCGAGAGACCGTCGAGCAGTCCATGCGCCTGGCCCGAGCCGGCGGCACGGTCGTCATTGTCGGCGTGACGCCGCAAGGCATGAAAGCGGAATTCGAGCCGTTCGACCTGTTGTTCCGGGAACTGAAGGTGCTCGGTTCCTTCCTCAATCCCTACACCCATCGCCGCGCCGCCGAACTCATCGCTTCCGGTGCGGTCGAGATCGACAGGCTGATCTCCAGGCAGGTGTCGCTTGAAGAAGCGCCAGCGGTGATCGCCAATCCGCCGGCGCCCGGCGAGGTCAAGGTTCTGGTGGTGCCGCGCCGCGGCTGAACCGCCGGCTTCGCCTCCCGGCATATACAGAAAAGCTCTCTAAGCGGGGTCCGCCCAGAGAGCTTTTGAGCAGAAGTACAAACGACTACAGCTTGCCGTTGCGCTGCTGGACCATCATGAAGGTGTCGTAATTGTATTCGGCCACCTGTGCCCAGAGATAATGCTCCTTGCGGAAGCCCTTGATCGATTCCCAGATCTTCTTGAACGGGGCGTTGGAAGCTTCCATTTCGGTATAGACCTCGTTGGCCTTTTCGAAGCAGGCGGCCATGATCTCCTGGCTGAACGGGCGCAGTTTCGCGCCGCCGGCCACCAGCCGCTTCACCGCCGCAGGGTTCAGATAATCGTATTTCTGCAGCATGTTGGCGTCGGCCGCCTGCGCGGCAGTGTGCAGCAGCGACTTGTACGTTGGCGAAAGCTCTTCGTACTTCGCCTTGTTGAACATCAGGTGGACGGTCGGGCCGCCCTCCCACCAGCCGGGATAGTAATAATAGGGCGCCACCTTGTAGAAGCCGAGCTTCTCGTCGTCATAGGGGCCGACCCATTCGGCCGCGTCGATGGTGCCTTTTTCCAACGCCGGATAGATGTCGCCGCCGGCGATCTGCTGCGGCACGACGCCGAGTTTCTGCACCACCTTGCCGGCAAAACCGCCGATTCGCATCTTGAGGCCGGAAAGGTCGGCCACCGTGTTGATTTCCTTTCGGAACCAGCCACCCATCTGCACGCCGGTGTTGCCGCCCGGCAGGCCGAAAAGGCCCTGCGTGGCGAGAAACTCGTTGAACAGGTCGATGCCGCCACCATGGTAATGCCAGGCATTCATGCCGCGTGCGTTGAGCGAAAAGGGAACCGCCGCACCGAGCGCCCATGTCGGGTCCTTGCCCCAGTAGTAATATGCCACCGTATGGCAGGCCTCGACCGTGCCGGCCGTGGTGGCGTCGGCGGCCTGCAGGCCAGGCACCAGCTCACCGGCAGCAAAAACCTGGATCTGGAAATTGCCGTCGGTGGCTTCCGACAGCATCTTCGAGAACACCTCGGCGCCGCCATAGATGGTGTCGAGCGACTTCGGGAAGGACGACGCCAGCCGCCATGTCACCTTGGGATTGGACTGGGCGATTGCAGGCGCCGCCAGCGTGGCCGCCGCCGCCGCGGCACCGACGCCGGTGACACCGGCCTTGCGAATGAATGAACGACGATCCATGAAGTTCCTCCCTTTTGGATCAACAGGCCGACGTCAGAAAATCCTCGGTTTCCGTGTCGGTTCGTTCGAGACAATACACAGGCAAGAAGTCGAGTCCAGCAGGCCGGCCCCATTTGACGGCGAAGCCCGGCTGCACTGCAACTATAGTCTAACAGGCCGTTTCGTGGCCCATGCGACACGCCGAAACTTGGCATGGAAAAATAACGTGGGATCGCCTATTTTGAAGGCAGGTATCCCTTGCCCAAATGGAACACAGAGCCCAAATGCATCAGCCGCTCGTCGCCATATCGACCGACGTCCGTCAGTTCGACAACTACACCTGGCACGCCGCCCCACAACAATATCTGGAAGCGGCGATCACCGGCGCCGGCGTGTTCCCGGTGCTGGTGCCATCGTTCGGCGACCGGCTCGATTTCGACGAACTCCTGTCGTCGGTCGACGGCGTCATGGTCACCGGCTCGAAATCCAATGTGCATCCCTCGCTCTATGGCGGCGACGCCAGTGAAGCCAATGGCCCCTATGATCCGGCGCGCGACGCCACGACGCTGCCGCTGATCCGCCGGGCGATCGAACGCGGCGTGCCGCTGCTCGCCATCTGCCGCGGCATCCAGGAACTGAACGTGGCGTTGGGCGGCACGCTCGGCACCGAGATCCAGGAGCGCGAGGGTTCGCTCGATCACCGCGCGCCGGTGAGCGAGAAGCAGGACGAACGCTTCGCCATCCACCAGACCATTTCGATCAAACCTGACAGTTGCCTGGCCGGTGTGTTCGGTGCCGGCGACATCAAGGTCAATTCGTTGCACCGCCAGGCGATCGACCGGCTCGGTTCGAAGCTGCAGGTCGAGGCCGTCGCCACCGACGGCACGGTCGAGGCGGTTTCGGTGCGGGACGCCCGCGCCTTCGCCGTCGGCGTGCAATGGCATCCGGAATACTGGGTCAAGTCGGACAGCAATTCGGTGAAAATATTCCGTGCCTTCGGCGATGCGGTTCGGCTGCACGCCGCAGCGAAGGCCGGCGCGCGGGCCGCAGCGGAATAATCAGTCGCCGGATTTTTTATCACGGGTGGCCGCCAGCGACAGCAGCGGCAGCGCCGGGGCATAGGATTCGTAGCCGTCGCCATCGGCAGCCGCGAAGGTGACGATTGGATCGGTGCCATTGGCGCTGAAGGCAACGGTGCCATCGTTTTGCTCGCGCCAGAACTTCGCCTGTTCTATGCCCGGCAAGAGCCGACGGCATTTGGGAGCAACGGTGAGCAACGACAAACCGTCCGAAATTTCGGCCCCGCGGCTGACTGCACAGACCGCCTCATCGCCATTGGCGACCAGCCTGTAGCTGTTGGACGGGGCGGCCTCGTTGGCTACGCTTTCCCGGCTGCCGCCATGAAACAGCTGAATGCCACCAAACAGCGCTGCGGCAGCGATCAATGCGGAAAGTGCTTTCATCATTCTTCATCCACGTACACGGACAGGTTGAACAATGATTCCAAAGGGTTAAGCTGACGTTAATAAATGTGGCAGCCACCGATCAGTTTCTAGCCTTCACATGCGCCGTCTCGGGCACCGGCGTCAGCGGCCGGCGCTCGGTGAACCAGGACACCAGATTGTCGACGCACAGATCCGCCATGGCGCGGCGTGTATGGTCCGAGGCCGAGCCGACATGCGGCAGCAGCGAGGTGTTGGGCGCGTCGAGCAGCGCCTTGGGCACGTTCGGTTCGTCGGCAAAGACATCGAGGCCGGCAGCGGCGATGGTGCCGTTGGCAAGGGCTGCCGCAAGCGCTGCCTCATCGACCGTGCTGCCACGGCCGATGTTGACGAAGACGCCGTTGGCGCCAAGCGCCGACAGTATCTCGGCATTGACCGCCTTCTCCGTCGAGGCGCCGCCCGGCGCGACCGAAATCAACGTATCCACGGCTTCGGCAAGCCCTTTCAGGGTCGCATGATAGTGGTAGGAAAGACCTTCGACACGGCGCCGGTTGTGGTAGGCGACCGGCAAGCCAAAGGCCTCCAGACGCCGGGCAATGGCCTGCCCGATGCGGCCCATGCCGAAAATACCCACACTGCGCCCGCGCAAGGTCAGCCGGCTCAGCGGATAGTTGCCCTTGCGCACCCAGCTGCCGTCGCGCAGCCAGGTCTCGGCGCGCGGCAGGTCGCGGATGGTGTTGATCAACAGCCCGATCGTGGTGTCGGCGACCTCCTCGGTCAACACGTCGGGCGTGTTGGTGACCATGATGTTTTTCGCCGCCGCATGACCGACATCGACCGAATCATAGCCGACGCCGAAGGAAGCGATGAGTTCGAGGTTGGGCAATGCGTCCATCATCGCCGCGTTGATGCCGGCGAACGAAGCGATGCCGCGCACATCACTGCGCATCTCGTCGGTGACGAGCGCCGGATCGGCGCGTTCAATTCTGACACGCCTGAACGTGCGGTTGATGCGGTCGACCGCGTGGTCGTTGAAATCGCCCGGCACCAGGATGGCGACGGTCTGCAACTGTTCGGCCTTGGTCATGCACGCTCCACCGGCTTGCCGGTCGACTGACGCACATGCAGTTCCGGCTTGATCAATTCCTGCGAGGGTCGCACCGTCTGGCCGTTGAGCTTGTCGAGCAGCGCGCTGGCGGCGCGGCGGCCAACCTCGCGCTGGCCGTTCCAGACTGTGGTCAGCGCCGGCGTCGCGATCGCCGCCTCTTCGAGGTCGTCATAGCCGGTGACCGAGATGTCGACGCCCGGCACCAGGCCGGCGCGGGCAATGCCGTTCATCAGACCGATGGCGACGAGGTCGTTCCAGCAGCAGGCAGCTGTCGGCCTGTCCTTCAGCGCCAGGAACTGCCCGGCGGCCTCGAAGCCGGCCTGCTTGGTGCGCGGCCCGGCGATGCGCCAGGACGGCCCGACTTCCAGCCCGGCCGCCTCCATCGCGTTGACATAGCCTTGGTAGCGGTCACGGCCGGTCGAGGTCTGGTCGGTGCCGCCGATCATGGCGATGCGCTTGTGGCCGAGCGAGATCAGGTGATTGGTGGCGAGGCCTGTTCCATAGGAGTCGTCGCCGCGAAAGACCGGCACGTCGGCACCCTCGACGGTGCGCGCGATCAGCACAGCCGGCAGGCCGTTCTCCTCGGCCATCACGATGTCGGAAGCCGGCGTGCCTATCGCCGGCGACATGATGACGCCGTCGGCGCCGAGTTGCAAAAGCGTATCGATGAAAGTGCGCTGCTTTTCGAGCTGATCATAGTGGTTGGACAGGATGAAGGTTTGCCGGCTGCGGTCGAGCTCGCTTTCGATCGAGCGCAGGATCTCGGCGAAGAACGGGTTCATGATGTCGTGCACGACGACGCCGACAATGCCGGAACGCGAGGTGCGCAGGCTGGCGGCGCGTCGGTTGTAGATATAGCCGATGGCGCGGGCATGTTCCTTGATGCGGTCACGGGTGGTCCCGGCAACAAGAGGGCTGTCGCGCAGCGCCAGCGAGACCGTGGCCGTGGACACGCCGAGCGCATCCGCGATCGTCGAAAGCTTGATTTTTTGTGCCAGCGACGTGTGCTCCCCGGACCTGACTTTCCAGACCTAAACTGTTTAAAGGCGGCGTTATGCCACCGATCGGGGGCAAATCAAAGTTTTTTTGCCAACGCCTCGGCCTCGACGTCCGAGGCCGCGCGGCTCCGCAGCCGAAGCCTATGCTCGCGATGGACGATGTAGAGGCCGCTGGCGACGATGATGGCGGCGCCGACCAGCGTCCAGCGGTCGGGAAACTGCTTGAAGACGATCCATCCGGAAATGATCATCCACACCATCTGCGAATAGGGATAGGGCGCCAAAGCCGTGGTCGTCGCCAGCCGGTAGGCCTGGACGAGCAGCCAGTGACCGACGCCGCCGAACACGCCGAGCATCAGCAGCACGAACCAGTGCCAGCCGTCATGCGGCAAGGAAAACGAAAACGGCAGCAGGGGCAACAGCAGCAGCGCCGGCGCCAGCGCCGAAAACAGGATGAGGCTCTCCGATGTCTCGGTCGCCGACATGCGGCGCGTCATGATGACGTAGAAGCAGTTCGACAGCATCGAGCCGAGCGCGAAGAGATGTCCGATGCCGAACACGCCGACGCCCGGTCGGGTGATGATGAGGACGCCGGCAAAGGCCGCCAGGATGGCCAGCCAGCGCCGCCAGCCCGCCCACTCGCCAAGCAGCGGACCGGCCAGCGCCGTGATCACCATCGGCCCAAAGAAATAGATCGAGGTTGTCTCGGCCAGTTGCAGGGATTTGAGCGCCAGGACATTGAATATGGTCGATCCGAACAGGAAAGCCCCGCGCAGGATATGCGCAGGCAGGTTGATCGGGCGAAACCGCATGGGTTGGCGCCAGCCGCGCAACAGGGTGCCGACCAGGATGACATGCACGGCAAAGCGCACCCAGGCAACGACCAGCACGGAAATGCCGGCGAGGACGAGGTATTTGCTTGATGTGTCGAGGAAGGTGAAGCAGACGTAAGTGGAAAGCATGCACAGGATCGCCACCGGGGGCGTCGCGCTTTCTACATGTCTTTGGGGAGCACTCACTTGCAGGCCGGGTGGGAGCTGGGCTGGACCCACCTTTGCGGGAATTGCCGGCTCCCGGCAAGCCAATTGTCGGCTGTCGCCACGCCAAAGCCGGCTGGCACAACAAGTGTCGGCGGCAGGCTTAGTCGATGCCTCTGAAGCTACGGGTGCATACGGGCGCCCTTGGTGATCTTGTCGACCAGCTTCTTGTCGGCGCGAAGCGCGATCCCGACCGCCTTGGCGTCTTCAGGCGCAAATTCGGCGAAGACGGCGCGGTTGGCCGCGTCAAAGCCGGTCGAAAACATCTCCTCGACATAGAGCGAGGTGGTCACGCCGCGCTCCAATGTGCGCCGGTGGATCGTGCCCAGCGTGGCCTGGTCGGCGGACAAAACGATGACCGGCTGGATCGACAGCGGGTTATAGAGATTGCCGGCGCGGTCGCGATAGGGTTCACCGATGATATCGGAAAACTGCGCGACGATGCCGCTGGTCAGGAAGGCGGTGACGTTGAGTTTCTGCCAGACCGCCAGATCTTCCCTGAGCACGATTGCAAATTTCGTATCGAACATGAGACATTGGCCATTCGGTTTGTGCCCCAATGCGAGGCTTAAGGAGACGATGTCGCACGATCTAGACAGCCAGGCCTTCGAGGGTCTTGGACGTTTGTGCATCGATGCGGCGGAAAACCGTATTATCTCCGCCCCCGATCCCGCAGGCATGGAGCGGATCGAGGCACGCTTCCATGGCAGCGCGTTCGACCTGCATCGCCACGACACCTATGCGATCGGGGTAACGCTGCACGGTGTGCAGACGTTTCGCTATCTTGGTGCTGCGCGTCACAGCCTTCCAGGCCAGATCATCGTGCTACACCCCGACGAACTGCATGACGGCGGCGCCGGCACCGAGGACGGCCTGCGCTACCGAATGCTCTATTTGGAGCCGTCGCTGATGCTCGACTGCCTCGGCGGCGCTTCGCTGCCTTTTGTGAGGGATGGCGTGGTGACGGACGCCGCCTTTTGCGCAACGCTGCTTTCGGCGCTGGGGCCGCTGGAGCAGGAACTCGACGACCTGTTCGTCGACGATTTCCTGGTCCAACTGATGCAAAGCCTGACCCGGCATGGTGGCCAGCCGGCAAAGCCGATGACCAGGACGGCGTGGCGGGCGGCTGCACTGGCGCGCGACTATCTCACGGAAAACCTGACCCGGCCGGTGCGCTCCGGCGAACTGGAAGCCATAACCGGGCTCGACCGCTATGCCTTGTCACGGCATTTCCGCGCGGCGTTCTCGACCAGTCCGCATCGCTTCCTGGTGATGCGCCGGCTTCAGCGTGCGCGGCGGATGATCGCCGCCGGCGAACCGTTGGCGCAGATCGCGGTCGAAGCCGGCTTCAGCGACCAGAGCCATTTCATCAGGCAGTTCAAGAAGGCGTTCGGCATGACACCGGGACGCTGGTCGTCGCTGATCCAGGGCTCTGCCGCGGCGGCTTGATCGCCTGCCGCGACAATCCGCCGGTCAGTCGTCCGACTCGGCGTCGTCGTCGATGAGCACCAATTCCTCGTTCGAGAGGTTGGCCTCGATGCGGGCAAGCAGTTTGAACAGCGACTTCTGGTCCTTCTTGTCGAGGCCCTTCAGCGCCTGCTTTTCGGTCTTCTTCACCGATTTCTCGATGGCGTGGATGATGTCGCGGCCTGTATCGGTGAGAAAGATGTGGGCCTGGCGGGCATCGGCTTCAGAAGCGCGCTTCTCCAGGAACCCCTGGGCCTGCAGCCGGTTGATGGTCTTGGTGATCGTCGGCGGGCGCACGCCGAGACGTCCGGCAAGATTGCCCGGCGTCTGGCCGTCCTCACGGTCGAGCGCCAGCATGATCTGGTCCTGGCCGGCATAGAAGCCGTGCGCCAGAAGCCGGGCAGCCAGCGCCGTCCTTGCCAGCCTTGCCGCGGAATGCAGCCGGCTCATTGTCGCAGTCTTGTCCGCCTTGGCCATGGTCTTCCCTCTTCGGCCGTACCGGTGCGGGCAGCATAGAGGCAGCCGGCCGGTTGGCAATCGACGATCAAAAAGATTCCGGTGCTTCAAACAGCTTTGCCGGCAAGCATTGTGGTGTCCGCCGTGGCTAATGCCAGATGTTTATTTCAGTTAGATGACAAACGAATTCGTGACCGGAGTTTTCGCCGCTGACAAGGTGCGTGAGGGAACGCTCAGCCGGACTTCACCGCCACGATCATCAGCGCCTGATAGGCATCCTCCAACTCGCGCAGCGCAGCCTGCGATTGCGATCCGGCCCGCCTGGCGATGCCGTCATCGGCATTTGAAGTGTCGCGCTTGCCGGGCCGGTCATTGTAGGGCGCGACAGAGGTGAAGATCTGCTCGCTGAGGCTGTCGGGGAAAAACAACTGGCCGGTCATCACCGACCTGTCGTCGGGGAAGACCTTGAAATGGATGTGGGTGGTGCGGCCGCGATACCAGCCGGGATAGATCGTGGCGAAGGAGACGATGCCGCTTGCATCGGTTTTCTGCCAACCACGCAGGAAGGTCTGGCCCGACGTGTCGACGTCGCGGCCGTCACCCTGTCCGGGATAGCCGGAATAGGCGCCCTGCGCGTCGCAATGCCAGATATCGACGCGGGCGCCGGCAAGTGGGCGGCAGTCCACGTCGACAACCTGCAGCCGGACGTCAAGGGCAATACCTTTCTTGCCTTCGGTGACATCGGCACGTTCGAGTTTCGGGTCGAAATAGAACGGTCCCTCGGTCACTTCAGGCGTAATGGTGCAGACACCGGCGCCGTTTTCGAACAAGGCCAGTCCGGCATAGGGTGAAGCCTGGGCAGCCGAAGATTGAGCGGCCATTGCCGAGGCCGGCAGGAAGGCACCACCTCCGGCGGTGACCGCGATCAACCCGAGCGCCTGGCGCCGGCTCAATGAGAAGGAGGATGGCTTGCCGGACATATCTTGCCTCTCAAATTGACCTTCCGCATCCCGAGCTAGGCAATCACAGCGGCTTTCGCCAGTCAAAATCCGGTATTGTAGCAAGCCGGTTTGGCCCATCGGTTTGCCCCGTGCAAAAGCCCGGCACACATCCTATATGGAACCGACAATCCCTTTTGAGGGCCGGATCTTTTGCGGCCCAGCACTTTCGAGGCAAGCCATGAGCGACGCACAGACGCAAATCCCCGTAACCGTTCTCACCGGCTATCTCGGCGCCGGCAAGACGACGCTGCTCAACCGCATCCTGTCGGAAAACCACGGCAAGCGCTACGCCGTCATCGTCAACGAGTTCGGTGAAATCGGCATCGACAACGATCTGATCGTGGAATCCGACGAGGAAATCTACGAGATGAACAATGGCTGCATCTGCTGCACGGTGCGCGGCGACCTGATCCGTGTCGTCGAGGGCCTGATGCGCCGCCCCGGCCGCTTCGACGCCATCGTCGTCGAGACCACCGGGCTCGCCGATCCGGTGCCGGTGGCGCAGACCTTCTTCATGGACGACGATGTGCGCTCCAAGACCAGGCTTGACGCGGTGGTGGCGCTGGTCGACGCCAAGCACCTGCCGTTGCGGCTCAAGGATTCCAAGGAAGCCGAGGACCAGATCGCCTTCGCCGACGTCGTCGTGCTCAACAAGACCGACCTCGTCACGTCAGAAGAACTCGCCAAGGTCGAGGCAACGATCCGCGCCATCAATCCGGCGGCAAAGATCCATCGTACCACCCGCGCCGGCGTTGACCTGACCGAAGTACTCGACCGCGGCGCTTTCGATCTGTCCCGGGCACTGGAAAACGATCCGCACTTCCTCGAGGCGCATGACGATCACGATCATCATGACCACGACGGCCACGATCACCACCACCATGATCATGACGGGCACGACCACCACCATCACGCGCATGCTTCGGACATTCATGACGTGACGGTGCAATCGGTGTCGCTGCGCGGCGGCGAGATGGATCCGAAGAAATTCTTCCCCTGGATCGAGAAGATCACCCAGATGGAAGGCCCCAACATCCTGCGGCTGAAAGGCATCATCGCGCTCAAGGGCGACGACGAGCGCTATGTCATCCAGGGCGTGCACATGATCATCGAAGGCGACCACCAGCGCGCCTGGAAAGACGGCGAAAAGCACGAGAGCCGGCTGGTGTTCATCGGCAGGGAACTCGACGCCGAGCGGCTGAAGAAGAGTTTTGACGCCTGCCAGGCGGCTTGATTTCCAAGCCTTATAACGCTAGCGCTGCCCCTTCTGTCCTTCTCCCCTTGTGGGAGAAGGTGGCCGTGCGAAGCTCGGTCGGATGAGGGGTGCTCCAGCTGGGCACCGACGGCGATCCGTCCAACACCCCTCAACCGTCTCGGCGCTGCGCGCCGATCCACCTTCTCCCACAAGGGGAGAAGGTTGGCGCCACACCCGGCCGCGCTGGCGACTTCCCGGGGATGGCAACAAACTTCATTGGAATGGTTCCCTGATGCCCACAGTCGCCCCCCTAGACCTCGAAGGCCATTGCATCGCCGCCGCCTTTCTCGGCGACGTGCCGCATTTCGCGATGGCCGACGGCGCCATCCATCGGCTCGACCATGGCCACAAGACGGTTCAGGCCAATGACGGGCTGCTCGCCGCCTTCCATGATGCGGCCAATGACCGGCTGATCACCGGCGGCGAGGACGGCAAGGTGTTTGCCGTGAAAACGGGCGGCGAGGCCACGGAATTGGCAAGCGCGGCCAGGAAGTGGATCACCAGCGTTGCCGCCGGGCCGCAAGGCGCCATCGCCTATGCCTCAGGCAAGACTGCCTTCGTGCGCTTCGCCGACGGCAAGACCAGGGAATTCGTCCATCCGCGTTCGGTGGAGGGGCTGGCCTTCTCGCCCAAGGGCATGCGCTTCGGCGTCGCCCGCTACAATGGCGCGACGCTGCATTTCCCGGCCGCCGAGGGCAAGCCGGTGGAACTCGAATGGGCCGGCGCCCATACCGGCATCACCTTCTCGCCGGATGGCGCCTTCCTCGTCACCACCATGCAAGAAAACGCATTGCACGGGTGGAAGCTCGCCGACGGCAAGCACATGCGCATGACCGGCTATCCCGGCAAGGTCAAAAGCCTGTCGTGGAGCGTAAAGGGCAAGTGGCTTGCGAGTTCCGGCGCGCCGGCGGCGATCGTCTGGCCGTTTTCCGGCAAGGACGGGCCGATGGGCAAGGCACCGCTGGAACTCGGCACGCGCGGCAATGCCATGGTGACGGCTGTCGCCTGTCACCCGAGCCAGGATGTCGTCGCCGTCGGCTATGATGACGGCATGGTGATGGCGGTGCGTTTTGCCGACGCCAAGGAAGTGCTGTTGCGGCGGCCGGGCAAGGGCGCCATCACCTCGATGATGTGGGACAAGGAAGAACGCCGCGTCGCCTTCGGCAGCGCGGCAGGCGACTGCGGCGTCATCGACATCACGGCCTGACCCCGCTCACTCCGCTCCGCACGACACTTTGCCGCTGATTTCGACCGGTTTGCCGTCCTGGTCCGTATCCGCTGCGGCGTCGTAGATGGAGAGCGTATAGCTCCCGTCGTAGACGCCTTCGTCGCTGGTCCTGGTCAGGATCGTCAGTTCGACCGAGTTGATCTTTTGCGCGGCCTCGTGCTCACGATAGATGTTCAGCCGCAATTCCTTGCCGTCGAGCCAGTACTGCGTCAGGTTGGAATCCTCGAACACGGTCTTGCGCAGGCTGTCGCTGGCAGGCCGGCTCAGAATTTCGAGGTTGCCGCGAAAGTTGAAGGTCGGCCCGCCCATGCCTCTGGTGACGCCGGCCTCGACCTCGAATGTCGCCGCCGGGTCGTCGGTGGAGCACCAGATGCCGCCCGAGGCGAAGGCCGCGCTCGCCGACGACAGGTGCATCGCCACACAGATGACCGTCCTCATTACCCCTCCCCCTCAATTCCCGCTCATATTGGCGCCGACTTCGGCAGCACGGTCAAGCGCCGCCGCCAAAGGCTGAGCCAACGCAGGACAGATGCGCGGCCAATTGCGGATGCAGACACGGATTGGCTAAGAGGAATCGACCAGAGGGGTTTTCATGCACAGCGATATGTCCAAGACGTCCATCGGCGGCATCGGCCGCGACCGCATTGCCGATCTGCGCGAGACCGAGGGGGCAGCCTTCCGCAAGGCGCGGCCGCAATCTCAGGTAAAGGTCGGCAACGGCCTGCCCGGCTTCTTCGGCGGCGTGCCGATGCACTGGATGAACGACTGGCCGACGCCGTTTCCGATCCTGGTCGACAGCGCCAAGGGCGCCACGATCACCGACATCGACGGAAACAAGCTCGACGATTTCTGCCTTGGCGACACCGGCTCGATGTTCGGCCATTCGCCGCCGCCGGTGGCGCGCGCCATCCGCCGCCAGGCCGGACGTGGCCTGACCTATATGCTGCCTTCGGAAGATGCGCTGGCCATCGGGCCGCTGCTGCAGCAGCGCTTCGGCCTGCCATTCTGGCAGATCGCGACGACGGCAACCGACGCAAACCGTTTTGCATTGCGCGTCGCCCGCGCCGTCACCGGCCGGGAGAAGATCCTTGTCTTCAACGGCTGCTACCATGGCTCGGTCGACGAGACGATGGTGCGGCTGATCGACGGCAAGCCCGTCAACCGGCCGGGATTGGCGGGCGAGTTCCGCGACCTGACGCGTACGGCCAAGGTCATCGAGTTCAACGACATCTCAGCACTCGAAGCCGCGCTTGGGGATAAGGACGTCGCCTGCGTCATCGCCGAACCGGTGCTGACCAACTCCTGCATGGTGCTTGCCGATCCGGGCTACCATGACGCCCTGCGCAAACTGACACGCCAAGCCGGCACACTGCTTCTGATCGACGAGACGCACACGATCTCGACCGGCCCCGGCGGCTACACGAGGAAATATGGTCTCGACCCGGACTTCTTCGTCCTGGGCAAGCCGATCGCCGGCGGCGTGCCGGCCAGTGTCTGGGGCATGAGCGACGACGTCGCCTCGCGCTACGCGGACTACAACAGGACCAAGGAGCCGGGCTATTCCGGCATGGGCACGACGCTCTCGGCCAACCCGCTGCAGTTCGCAGCGATGCGCGCCGCGCTTGAAGAGGTGATGACGCCGGAAAATTATGACCGCATGGATCACCTGGCGCGGCGGCTCGATGCCGGGTTGACCGGCGTGATCGATCGCTATCGCCTGCCCTGGCATGTTTCCCGTGTCGGCGCCCGCGTCGAGTTCATCTGCGCGCCCGGTCCGCTGCGCAATGGCGCCGAGGCGGAAGTGGCGCATGCGCCGGAACTGGAGGCCGCCATCCATGTCGCGCTGATCAATCGCGGCGTGCTGATCGCACCCTTCCACAACATGATGCTGATCTCGCCGGCGACCACTGCGACCCAGGTCAACCGGCTGATCACCGCCTTCGGCGCGGTTGCGGCAAAGCTTGGGGCATGAGACAAGCGGCGATGGACCATCCCAATGCCACAATGACCTCACCTTCGGGCTCGACATCCGCCGAGGCGCACGCCTTTCTCGACGCCCATCCCGAGATCGAAGCCTTCGATATCGTGCTGACCGACGCCAATGGCGTCGGCCGCGGCAAGATCGTGCGCCGGCATGAGCTGAAGAGCATCTTCGAGGGCGGCCGCCATATGCCGATCTCGATCCTGGGCCTCGACATCACCGGCGAGGATGTGCACGAGACCGGGTTGATCTGGACGACCGGCGACGGCGATCTCAGGGCATGGCCGATCCCCGGTACGCTGGTGCCGCTCTACGGCACGAGCCCGCCACGTGGCCAGCTGCTGATGGCGATGTACATGCTCGACGGCCGGCCGATGTCGTCGGATCCGCGGCTGGCGTTGGCTCGGCAAGTCGACATCCTGGCGGCCAAGGGCCTCTATCCGGCCGGAGCCTTCGAACTTGAATTCTTCCTGCTGGCCAATGAGCGCGACGCCGACGGCAAGGTGCAGCCGGCGCGCGCCGTGCTCGACGGCCGCGTCTCGGGCAAGACGGAAGTCTATTCCGTTGATCATCTGCACGGCATGGAGCCGCTGTTTTCCGACATCTATGCCGCAGCCAAGGCGCAAGGCATTCCGGCCGAGACGGTCATTTCCGAATATGCGCCCGGCCAGTACGAATTGACGCTGAACTACCGCAAGGATGTGATGCGGGCGGCCGACGACCTGGTCATGCTGAAGCGGCTGGTGCGGGCGCAGGCGCGCCGCCACGGCGTCACCGCCTGCTTCATGGCCAAGCCGATCGAGAAATACGCCGGCTCGGGCATGCATTTCCATGTTTCGCTGCAGGACAGAGCCGGCCGAAACGTCTTTGCCGAAGCCGGCGGCGAGAGCTGGTCGCTGCCGCTGCTGCAAGGGCTCGGCGGCCTCATCCAGACCATGGCGGAATCGATGCTGGTGTTTGCGCCGCACGCCAATTCCTGGCGGCGCTTCGTCTCGCAATCCTATGCGCCGGTGGCACCGACATGGGGCGTCAACAACCGATCGGTGGCGCTGCGTGTGCCGGCCGGCGACGCCAAGAACCGGCGCATCGAGCACCGGCCGTCGGGCGTCGACGCCAACCCCTATCTGATCGCCGCAACCGTGCTCGCCGGCATCATCAAGGGCATGGATGAAGGGCTCGATCCGGGGCCCGAAACGACCGGCAACGGCTATGAGGCAGCGGTCACGCGCACAACCATGCCTGTCGACTGGCGCGCCGCGATCGAATCGGCCCGGGCGTCCAGCTTCCTGAAGAACGCGCTCGGCGAGGACCTGCACCGGACCTTCGTGGCGATCAAACAGTCCGAATACCTGCGCGTGGCACGCACGGTCAGCGAACTGGATTACCACCTCTATCTGCACGAAGTCTGAGGGCCGGGCGGGCGATCACTTTTTCGCCGTTTCCATCAAATGAGGTGGCATAAGGGCGGATAAGAACATATCATGAACAGATGAGCGCACTCACCGTCCGTGAAAAACTGGCTGTCCTCTCCGATGCCGCCAAATACGATGCGTCCTGCGCCTCGTCGGGTGCGGCGAAAAAGGACTCGCTGGAATCAGGCGGCATCGGCTCCACCGAGGGCATGGGCATCTGCCATTCCTACGCGCCGGACGGCCGCTGCATTTCGCTGCTGAAAATCCTGCTGACCAATTTCTGCATCTATGATTGCAGCTACTGCATCAACCGATCGTCGTCCAATGTGCGGCGCGCCCGCTTTGGCATCGACGAGGTGGTGAAGCTGACCATGGATTTCTACCGGCGCAACTACATAGAAGGCCTGTTCCTGTCCTCGGGTGTCGTTCGCTCGCCGGACGAGACCATGGGCGAGATGGTCGAGGTGGCGCGCCGGCTGCGCCTGGAGGAGAAATTCTCCGGCTACATCCATTTGAAGACCATCCCGGAAAGCTCGGCCGAACTGGTCGAGCAGGCCGGTCTCTATGCCGACCGGCTGTCGATCAATGTCGAACTGCCGACCGACGAGGGTGTGAAGCGGCTGGCGCCCGAGAAGAAGCCGGAGACAATCCGGCTTTCCATGGCCAGGCTGCGCCAGAAGATGGAGGAGAAGGCCGAGCCGACTTTGAAGACCAAAAAGCGCGAACGCTTTGCGCCGGGCGGCCAGTCGACGCAGATGATCATCGGCGCCGACAAGACATCCGACGACGGCATATTGCACACGAGCGCCCGGCTCTATGGCAGCTACCATCTGCGGCGGGTCTATTACTCGGCCTTCAGTCCGATTCCGGATTCGTCGTCGTCGCTGCCCCTGCAGAAGCCGCCGCTGATGCGTGAGCACCGGCTTTATCAGGCCGACTGGCTGATGCGGTTTACGGCTTTTCGCAACCGGAAATCCTCGCCGGCAGCAGCGACGGCATGCTCGATCTCGCCATCGACCCGAAGCTGGGCTGGGCACTGCGCAACCGGGGGCAGTTTCCCGTCGACATCAATCGCGCCGACCGCGAAGCGCTGCTGCGGGTGCCGGGTCTCGGCACCAAGGTGGTGGCGAAGATTTTGGAGACGCGCCGGCACCGGCGCATGCGGCTCGAGGATGTCGGGCGGTTCTGCCAGTCGATCGCCAAGCTCAGGCCCTTCATCATCGCCGAAGGCTGGTCGCCTGGTGCGCTGACCGACAAGGCCGGCCTGCGCGACAGGATCGTCCACTCCTGCGAACAATTATCGTTGTTCTGATCATGCGGCCGGCGGAACTCGATCTCGCCAGATACAGAGTTCGGCTCGACAGCGAGACGGATTTTGCCGGCTGGCGTGACGCGGCACGGCGGCTGGCCTTGAATGAGGTCAGGCCCGAGGACGTCGACTGGCATGTCGCGCCAGGCTCTGATCAGGCACAATTGCCTGAAGTGCCTGCGGGCGCGCAACTCGTCGTGCCGCGCGACTTCCTCGGGCATGCCGAAACGGCGTTCTGCCATTCCGATCCCGGCCGGTTTGCCTTTCTCTACCGAATGCTGTGGCGATTGCGCGACGAAGCTAAACTGCTGGAAATCGCGTCGGATTCCGACACCAGGCGGCTCGAGGCCATGGAGAAGGCGGTGCGGCGCGACAGCCACAAGATGCACGCCTTCGTACGTTTCCGGAAAATCGGCGACGGTGCCGATGAGCGCTATGTCGCCTGGTTCGAGCCGGATCATTTCATCGTCGAGCGCAACGCCGATTTCTTCGTCAGACGTTTCACCGGCATGCGCTGGACGATCCTGACCCCTTATGCCTCTGCCGACTGGGATGGCGAAAGGCTGGCGATCGGGCCGGGCGCGGCCAAGGGCGATGCGCCTGATCAGGACGATACCGAGGCGCTCTGGCGCACCTATTTCGAGAACATCTTCAACCCGGCGCGATTGAAGGTGAAAACCATGCAGAAGGAGATGCCGAAGAAATATTGGCGGAACCTTCCCGAGGCCTCGCTCATTCCAGACATGATCGCAGGAGCGGACAAGGCCGCCAAGGACATGATTGCGAAGATGCCGACAACACCCGCGCCGCACCACGCAAAGGTGCAGGCACGGCATTGGCCGAAGCAGCCCGTCGAAGCACCGGAAGATGATGCAAGCACGATTCCGGAATTGCGCGAGGCAGCGAAAGGCTGCCGCCGCTGCCCGCTGTGGCGCGACGCGACGCAGACCGTCTTCGGTGAAGGCCCTGACAATGCCAAGGTGATCTTCGTCGGCGAACAGCCGGGGGATCAGGAGGACCTCGCCGGCAAACCTTTCGTGGGTCCGGCCGGCAAGGTGTTCGATGCGATCCTGGACGATGCCGGTGTCGACCGGCAAAAGGTCTATGTCACCAACGCGGTCAAGCACTTCAAGTTCGAGCCGCGCGGCAAGCGCCGCATCCACTCCAAACCGAATTCCGGTGAGATTCAGGCCTGCCGCTGGTGGATCGACCAAGAATTCGAGCTGATCAAGCCGAACCTCGCCGTGGCACTCGGCGCGACAGCGGCGATGTCGCTGCTCGGCAAGGCGATTCCGGTGACAAAGATGCGCGGACAAGTGATCGAGCGCGAGGACGGATTGCGCGTGTTCATCACCATCCATCCCTCCTTCATCCTGCGCATCCGCGAACCCGCGGACAAGGAGGCTGAACGCGAACGGTTCCTGCAGGACATGAAGCTGGTGAAGCGGCTGATGGCCGCCTGATTGTCTGTTTTGCGCGATTCCGGACAGAAAACCTTCCTGGAATTGCTGCGGCTACCTGATCAGAATTGCCCTGAGATCGTTGACATTCGTACCGGTCGGGCCGGGTACGAAGAGATCGTCAACCGCGTTGAAGGCCGTCCAGGCATTGTTGCCGGCAAGCATAGCCTTGGCGTCCACCCCGGCAGCGCGCATGCGCGACACGGTCGAAGCATCGGCAAAGGCACCGGCATTGTTTTCCGAACCGTCGATGCCGTCAGTGTCGGCGGCCAGCGCATTGATACCGTCGACGCCATTGATGCCGATGGCGAAGGCGAGCAGGAATTCCGAATTGCGGCCGCCCTTGCCTTTTGCGCGCAGCGTCACGGTTGTCTCGCCGCCCGACAGGATCAGCACCGGCTTCGAGAAAGGCCTGTTGCGCGTCGCCACTTCACGCGCGATCGCGGCGTGGACACCGCCAACCTCGCGCGCTTCGCCTTCGATGGCATCGGAGAGGATAACCGCCTCGACGCCTTGCCGTTTCGCTTCCGTAGCGGCGGCTTCCAGCGATACCCCGGCCGAAGCGATCAGATGCACCTCGTTGCGCAAAAAGCGCTCGTCATCCGGGCTTGGCGCATCGGCGGCCGGCGAATTGATATGCGCCATCACCGAGGCCGGCAGTTTCATGCCATAGGCCGATATCGAGGCCAGCGCGTCGGCGCGGCTGCCTGTATCCGGTACGGTTGGGCCGGAGGCGACCATTGCCGGATTATCGCCGGGAATATCGGAGACGATCAGCGACACCACCCTGGCCGGCCATGCGGCCGCCGCCAGCCTGCCGCCCTTGATGGTGGAAAGGTGCTTGCGGATAGTGTTCATCGCCGCGATCGGCGCACCCGAGGCGAGCAGCGCCTCATTGACGGCGATCTCGTCGGCCAGCGTCAAGCTGCCGGCCGGCGACGGCAACAGCGCCGAGCCGCCGCCGGAAATCAGCGCCACCACCAGATCGTCCGCCGTCAGCCCTTGCACCTTCGCCAGCAGCCGGCGCGAGGCTTCAAGGCCGGCATCGTCCGGCACCGGGTGCGCCGCCTCGATGATCTCGATGCGCTCGCAGGTCGCGCCATAGCCATAGCGGGTGACGACCAGCCCTTCGATGGGGGCGTCCCACACTTTCTCGAAGGCTGCCGCCATTTGCGCCGAGCCTTTGCCCGCGCCGATGACGATGGTACGGCCCTTGGGCTTGGCCGGCAGATGATCCCTGATGGTTCGTTCCGGATCGGCGGCGGCGACGGCGGCGTTGAAGATAGAGACGAGGAACGATTTGGGGTCGAGCACGGTCATTCGGCTTCCCGAGGCAATGCCAAGCCGCGCTTGTCGACGCCCAAATGATCGCACAGCGCATCGACGACGACGCCGTGATCCTCGCGCTCCGGCAGTCCGGAAACGGCGATGACGCCAATGACGCCGGTGCCCTTGGCGTTCACCGGAAAGCCACCGCCGGCCAGCACGTAGTCGGCAATATCCAGCCCTTCACCAATCTTGAAGGTGCGGTCGGGGCGCTGCTGTTCCAACACCATGCGATAGGTGCTTCTCAGGAACCGTTTGACCACATTGATCTTGCGCCGCGCCCAGTCGGGATTGGAAGCGTTCGAGCCCGGCAGCGCGGCGTAGAACAGCGGCCGGTCCCACAGCCTGATGTCGACTATGATGGGTAGATCTTCGGCGATTGCACGATCGCGAATGGCGGAGCCGATTTTGAAAGCGACGGCCTCGTCAAAGGTCGCGAAGACAAGGGTCTCTTCCTGTCTCTTGATCAGAGCGATGTCGTCAGCAACGGCCATTTTCTTTCTCCGAAATCGTCACACGTCGTGTGTACGACAAGCTCCGCTCGGTCAAGCTTCCGTGGCGTGGCCACCTTCTCCCGAGGGGAGAAGAGACGAGCACGGGCCTCGGCTTCCTCCTCTCCCCTCGGGGAGAGGCCGGATTGCCCCGAATTGCCTTCGCAATTCGGTTGGCAATCCGGGTGAGGGGGCCTTACCCCGCGCTCATGTCAGCCTTGGCTGGCCGCCCCGCCACATAAACTTCGCGGACGGAGCGGTCGTCGCCCAGCGTCTGCAGGAGAAAGAGTTCCTGCGCCAGCGTCTCGACCGTCTCCATCCTGAGTCGCATTCCCGGCGTTGCCCTGGCGTCCAGCACGACGATGTCGGCGTCGGTGCCCGCGTCCAGCGTGCCTATCTTTTCCACCACCGACAGCGCCTCGGCATTGCCGCGCGTCGTCTGCCAGAAGGACTGGAACGGGTTGAGCTTTTCGCCATTCAGCGCGATCACCTTGTAGCCTTCGTCCATGGTGCGCAGCATGGAGTAGTTGGTGCCGCCGCCGACATCGGTGGCGGCGGCGATGCGGATCGGCTTGTCGCGTCGGCGAAAGCGCTGATAATCGAAGAGGCCGGAGCCGAGGAAAAGGTTCGAGGTCGGGCAGAACACCGCCACCGAGCCCGAGTCCGAAAGCGCATCCGCTTCGCGCTCCGACAAATGGATGCAGTGGCCGAACAGGCTCTTTTTGCCTAACAGCCCGTAATGCTCGTAGACGTCGGTGTAGTCGCGCGCCCACGGGTAGAGTTCCTGCGTGAAAGCGATCTCGGCGTGGTTTTCCGACAGATGCGTCTGCATGTGCAGGCCGGGATGTTCGCGGCACAACACGCCCGCCATCTCCATCTGCTCCGGCGACGAGGTGATGGCGAAGCGCGGCGTGATGGCGTAGTGCTGGCGGCCCTTGCCGTGCCACTCCTTGATCAGCGCCTTTGTGTCGTCATAGCCGGATTGCGGGGTGTCGAGCACGCCGTCGGGCGCATTGCGATCCATCATCACCTTGCCGGCGATGTTGAGCATGTTGCGGTCATGCGATTCTGCGAAGAAGGCTTCGGCCGAGGCCTTGTGCACCGAGCAGTAGGCGGCGACCGTCGTGGTGCCGTGGCGCACCATTTCGTCGAGGAACAGCCGCGCGATGCGGCGGCCGTGCTGGGCGTTGGCGAACTTCGTTTCTTCCGGAAAAGTGTAGGTGTTCAGCCAGTCGAGCAGTTCGGCGCCGTAGGAGGCGATGATCTGCATCTGCGGAAAATGCGCATGGGCATCTATGAAGCCGGGCAGCAGCAGATGCGGCCGGTGGTCAATCCTTTTCACCGTTTCGTCGGCTTGCTTTTCAACATCGGCATAACTACCCGCGGCGACGATCCTGCCGTCACGGATCAGCAGTCCGCCATCCTCCTCGTAGCGCCAGGCGGAATGGTCTTCGAGAGTTTGCGGCCAGCGCACAAAGGACAGCGTGCGGCCGCGCAGAAGTGTCGAATTCATGCTATTTCCCTGCGCCTTCGAACCAGGCCACCAGCAGCGCCCGTTCCTTGTCGGTGATCTGAGAGACGTTGGCGGGCGGCATGGCGTGGCTGCGGCCGGCCTGCAGATAGATTTCGCGGGCGTGGTTGGCGATATCCGCATCGGTGTCGAGCATCACGCCCTTGGGCGCATGATAGATGCCCTCATAGACCGGCTCCGCCGCGTGGCACATTGAACAGCGGCCGAGCACGGTGTCGCGCACCGCCGGGAAATGCGCTGAAGCGACATAGACTTGCGCCGACGCGGATTCCTTGGGTTCGCCGGTCAGCACTTTCGGCGCGGTCGACAGCCAGATGATGACGATGAACAGGACGAGTGCCGCCATCCAGGTCCAGGTCGGATTGCCCTTGCGCGCATGGACCGAGTTGAAATAGTGCCGGATCAGCACGCCGATGATGAACACCAGCGAGGCGATGACCCAGTTGAACTCAGTGCCGAACGCCAGCGGATAGTGGTTCGACAGCATCAGGAACAGCACCGGCAGCGTCAGGTAATTGTTATGGAGAGAGCGCTGCTTGGCGATCTTGCCGTATTTCGGGTCGGGCTTGCGGCCGGCGATGAGGTCGGCGACGACGATCTTCTGGTTGGGGATGATGACCATGAAGACATTGGCCGACATGATCGTGGCGGTGATGGCGCCCAGATGCAGGAAGGCGGCACGGCCGGTGAACAGGTGGGTCAGTCCCCAGGCGATGAACACCAGCACGCAATAGAGCACCAGCATCAGGCCGGTGTCGCTTTTGCCCAGCGGCGAGCGGCACAGCAGATCGTAGACCACCCAGCCGACGCCGATCGTTGCCAGAGACAGCAGGATGCCGACCGGCACCGACATCGGCAGCACGTTCGGATCGATCAGGAACAGATCGGCCCCGGCATAATAGACGACGCACAGCATGGCGAAGCCGGAAAGCCAGGTGGCGTAGGATTCCCATTTGAACCAGGTCAGGTGTTCCGGCATTTCGGCCGGCGCCACCAGATATTTCTGGATGTGATAAAAGCCGCCGCCATGCACCTGCCATTCCTCGCCGAAGGCGCCGACGGGCATGCCGGGACGCTGGCGCAGGCCGAGATCGAGCGCGACGAAATAGAACGACGAGCCGATCCAGGCGATGCCGGTGACGACATGCAGCCAGCGCACGGCAAAACTCAGCCAATCCCAGAAAATCGCGAAATCCATCATTGAAATCGTCCCTGCCGATTGGGTGACTTTACGGGCTGGAGCGCAAACGGAAAGAGGCGAGGCGCACGAGGACTTTCAAAAAAAAATGGAAAATACTAGGTTGATCCTGCAAACCGGCGAAGGTGCTCCGCATGGCCTATCTCGACAACATCGCCGTCTTCGTTCGCGTCGTTGAACTCGGCAATCTGTCGGCGGCCGGGCGCGACATGCGCATTTCGCCGGCGGTCGCTTCCAACCGCATCAAGGAACTGGAGAAGCACCTTGGCGTGCGGCTGTTCAACCGCACCACACGGCAATTGATGCCGACCGAGCATGGCACGGTTTTTTACGGGGGCGCCAAGCAGGTGCTGGAGGCAATCACCGAGGCGGAAGCGGCAGTCTCTGCCCTTTCCGGCCAGCCGCGCGGCACCATCCGCGTCACGGCACCGCTCGGCCTCGGCCGCCGGCTGGTCGCTTCGGGCATCCCCGATTTCCACGACAAATACCCTGATATCGAGGTGCGGCTCAGGCTCTCGGACCACAATGTCGACATCATGAAGGAAGGCATCGACGTCGCCTTCCGGCTCGGCATCATCGAGGATTCCAGCCTCAGGATGCGCGGCATCATGGAATGCGAGCGCGTGCTGGTGGCGGCGCCGAAATATCTCGAAGCGCGCGGCGAACCGATTGAGCCGCAGGAACTGATCGGCAAGAAGCACGACTGCCTGATGCTGCGTTATTCGGGCGCGCGCGAATATGTGTGGACGCTGCAGACCCCCACCGGCCCGCAGAAATTCGAGGTACACGGGCCCTACGACACCGACGATGGCGACGTGCTCACCGGCTGGGCGCTTTCAGGCCGCGGCATCATCAACAAGCCGCGCTTCGAGGTCGAGCCATTCATCCGCGATCGGCGGCTGAAGGTGATCCTGCCCAGCACGCCGCCGACACCGGTGCAGTTCGCCGCCGTCTATCCGCACAAGAAGCTGCAGGATCCAAAAGTGCGGCTGCTGCTCGACTTCATGGCCGAGCGCTGCCAGCGGCTGATCAACGATCTGCTTGCTGGCAAATAAAGGCTGGCCGGCAAATAGGGACTGGCCGGTAGGTGAGCGGCGGTTTGGCCCAGCGCCGGCGGTTGCCATCCCAGGATGTGGCGAACATAGTTCGGGGTGGCATTTCATCTCATAGGAACCCCCGATGGACAACGGCGCCACAATGCATCTTGCCGTTTCGCTCGCCGATCCATCACTCGAGACTGGGTTGGAATTCAGCCGCCTGGCTGGTTTCGTGCAAAAGGCTGAAGCAGCCGGGCTGGACATGGTGCTGCTTGCCGATGCCGCGCCAGCGTCCGAAAGCGAAGCCGCGAACAAACGGATGCCCTTCGAAGCGACGACCTTGCTGGCCGCTCTGGCGACTGTCACAAGCAGGATCGGCTTGGTTGCCGCTGCCTCGACAATTGCCCACCAACCCTACAATCTGGCACGCCGTTTCGCTTCGCTCGACGTTATCAGCCACGGCCGCAGTGGCTGGAACGCAACCATGACGCAAGCGCCACGGGAAGCAGCCAATTTCAGCCGGCCCGAAGGATTTTCGCCTAACGATTTCCGCCGTCGCAGTGAGGAATATATCGGCATCGTGCAAGGTCTGTGGCAGGGCTGGGATGCGGACGCCCTGCTGTTCGACCAGGGCGGCGGCCGCTTCCACGACCCCGAAAAGATGCACCTGCTGGAGCACAAGGGCGAATTCTTTTCCGTGCGCGGACCGCTGAACGTCGCCCGGTCGCCGCAGGATACGCCAGTGCTCGTCTTGTCGGGCCTGCAGGAATCCGACTTCGATATTGCCACTCGCACCGCCGATGTCATCCTGCTGGACGGCGGACTGGTGGAGGGCGCGACCGAACGCTATGACGATATCAGGCGCCGTGTCACGGCGTGCGGACGCGATCCGGATGCTGTGAAAGTGCTGACGAACGTCGCGCTTATCGCCGATAGTAAGCCGGCTGCCGTCGCCGAGAGGCTGGAAAAGGAATTCCGGGCGAGAGGCTGCGACGGGTTCAACATCCTGATGCCGGCACAGCTTTCTGCGCTCGACGATTTCGTCGATCTGGTCTTGCCGGCGCTGCGGCGGCGTGGCTTGTTTCGAGAGAACTATCGCGGAAAAACGTTGCGCTCGCATCTCGGGCTTGCCGGCGGAGGTGACCAATGACTGCCCGCCAGATGAAGCTCGGCGCCTTTCTGTGGGCGACAGGTCATCACATCGCCGCCTGGCGCCACCCCAAGGCGCACGTCACCGCCGGCATAGACATCGATCATTACATCCAGCTGGCGCGCACGGCGGAGGCGGCGAAGTTCGACATGGTGTTCTGCGAGGACGCCGCCGGCCTGCGTGAAGCCAATATCGGCATTGCCAGCCAGACGTCGCGCTCGATCGGTTTCGAGCCGATCAGCCTGCTCTCGGCGCTCGCCGTCCAGACCAGCCGCATCGGCCTCGTCTCGACAGCGTCGACAAGCTACAACGAGCCCTATGGGCTGGCACGAACCTTCCTGTCGATCGACCATCTGAGCGGCGGCCGGGCCGGCTGGAATCTGGTCACCTCGGCCAGCCCCATCGAAGCAGCCAATTTCGGCGCGACGGGCCTCAAGCCCCATGCCGACCGCTACGAACGGGCGCGCGAGTTCGCCGAGGTGGTGACCGGCCTGTGGCACGGCAAGGCTTCCGGCCATAACGGCCAGAGCTTTTCGGTTCGCGATCCGCTCGACCTGCCGCGCTCGCCGCAGGGCGCGCCGGTGATGGTTCAGGCCGGCGCCTCGGATGTCGGCCGCGACCTTGCCGCCCGCACCGCCGATGTGGTGTTCACGGCGGCGCAGACCTTCGAGGAAGCCAAGGCCTTCTATGACGATCTCAAAGGACGTCTGGCGGCCTATGGGCGCGAGCCGGACGACATCAAGATCATGCCGGGCGTCGCACCGGTGGTGGCGGAGACCGAAGCGGAGGCCCGTGAAAAATACGAGGAATTGCAGGAGCTGATCCCCGACGATGTCGGCGTGGCGCTGCTGTCCAGCTATCTCAGCATCTCCGATCTGTGGCGCTATCCGATCGATGGGCCACTGCCGGAACTGCCGGAGAGCGAGGGGATGAAGAGCAGGCAAGCGCTGGTCATCGAGCAATCGCGCCGCGACGGCCTCTCCATCCGCCAGCTCGCCCGGCATTTTGCCGGCGCGCGGGGCCATTGGCGCATCGTCGGCACAGCGGCCCAAGTCGCCGACGAACTGCAGGCGCGGTTCGAGGGTAGCGCGGCCGACGGTTTCAACGTCATGCCCTCATATTTCCCCGGGGAACTCGATGCCTTTGCCACGCTCGTCGTGCCGGAGTTGCAGCGGCGCGGACTGTTCCGGACGGAATACCAGGGCCGCACGCTGCGCGACCATCTGGGTTTGAAACGGCCGGTTTAGCTGCGGCGCAGCTTAGCTTGCCATCACCTTGCCATGCGGAATTTGATGGTCGGCATTTAAGGCTGCGTTGTGATTGACCAACGCCGTCATGATCTCGGCCGCAGCCAGCGCCGCGATGACCTGAGGGCGCTTGTCCTTGACGGTGTCGCCGCCAATTGGCGAGACGAGGCGGGCAAACTCGGCCTGGCTGCCGTCCGCCGATTTCAGGAACCAGGTCCTGAACGTCGCTTTCTTCGTCTTCGAGCCGATCATGCCGACATAGGCGGTGTCACCGCGTTTCAGCGCTTCCGCGACGATCAGGAAATCCAGCGCATGATCGTGGGTCAGGATGGCGAAGGCGGCGCCGGCGGGGGCATTCCGCACCATCGCTTCCGGCATAGCTGTCAGCCGTGTCTCGATGGTTTCGGGCATGCCTTCCAGTGCTTCGGCCCGCGTCTCGATGACGACGCCGTGCACGGGAAGAAGTGCGATCGCCGATGCCAGCGCCTGGCCGACATGGCCGCCACCGAAGATGTAGACGTACGGCAGGTGCGCCTCTTCGGCTTCGGCGGCCGCAACCAGGTCGCCGGCAAGCGCAGCATCGACGAGCCGGATCAAGACTTCGACGCGCCCGCCGCAGCATTGGCCGATCTCGGGACCCAGCGGGACGTCTAGGGTGGCGCAGACTTCGTCAACCTCGATGCGGGCTTCTTTGCCCAACATCTGCCTGGCCTTGTCGATCGCCATATATTCGAGCTGACCGCCGCCGATGGTGCCAAAGATCGCCGTCGGCGAGACGAGCATGAAGGCGCCCTTCTCGCGTGGCGTCGAGCCTTTTGTTCCGGCCACTTCGACCACGGCAACCCGACCGGCGCTGGCGAGAAAGGCTTTCAGGCTTTGCACTTTCGAGTTCATGGTTCACGTTCCCGAATGGGAAATATAGGTTTTTTCGGCCCGGATTGCACGCATTGCCGACCCTGGGGCCGGATTCAGGCGCCGGCCTCTTTCTTCAGCCGCTCGATCGCCATCAGAACCCGCTCCGGGGTCGCCGGAGCATCGAGGCGCGGGCAGATCCTGTTGTCGGCGACACTGGCCACCGCGTCCGATAGCGCATGCAGCACCGACATGCCGAGCGGGAACGGCGGCTCGCCGACCGCCTTGGAGCGGTGGATGGTTGGCTCGCCGGCTTCCGGCCAGTCGGCCAAGGTGACATTGAAGATCTTCGGCCGGTCGGAGGCGAGCGGGATCTTGTAGGTCGACGGTGCATGCGTGCGCAGCCGGCCCTTGGCGTCCCACCACAGTTCTTCCGTCGTCAGCCAGCCCATGCCCTGGATGAAGCCGCCTTCGATCTGGCCGATATCGATCGCCCGGTTCAGCGAGCGGCCACAGTCATGGAGAATATCGGTACGCTCGACCATGTATTCGCCGGTCAGCGTGTCGACCGAGACTTCCGAGCACGAGGCGCCATAGGCGAAATAATAGAAGGGGCGGCCCTCGCCCTTGTCGCGGTTCCAGTGGATTTTCGGCGTCTTGTAGAAACCAGCCGCCGACAGCTGGATGCGGGCCATATAGGCCTGCTTGACGAGGTCGGCGAAGGCGATTTCCTGGTTGCCGATACGCACCCGGTTGGGCAGGAACAGCACCTGATCACGCGGCACCTGATATTTTTCGGCGGCGAAATCGGTCAGCCGATCCTTGATCTGGCGCGCGCCATTCTGCGCCGCCATGCCGTTGAGGTCGGAGCCGGACGACGCTGCCGTAGCCGAAGTGTTCGGCACCTTGCCAGTCGTTGTCGCGGTGATCTTCACCTGGTCGAGATCGATCTGGAACTCTTCCGCCACCACCTGCGCCACCTTGACGTAGAGGCCCTGCCCCATCTCGGTTCCGCCATGGTTCAGGTGCACCGAACCGTCGGTGTAGACATGCACCAGCGCGCCGGCCTGATTGTAATGCGTGGCGGTGAACGAGATGCCGAACTTGACCGGCGTCAGAGCCAGGCCCCGCTTGATGAAACGGCTGTTGGCATTGAAGGCCGATATTTCACGCCGCCGCCGCGCATAGCTCGCGCTTTGCTCAAGCTCGGCGACGATGCGCTGGATGATGTTATCCTCGACCGTCTGGTGGTAGGGCGTGATGTTGCGGCCCCCCTCGCTACTGGTGCCGTAGAAATTCTTCTTGCGGATTTCGAGCGGATCCTTGCCGACGGCAAAGGCCACCTCGTCGATGACGCGCTCGGCGCCGACCATGCCTTGCGGGCCGCCGAAACCACGAAAGGCGGTGTTCGACACGGTGTTGGTGTAGAGCGGCGCCGACTGCGCATGCACAGCCGGCCAGAAATAAGTGTTGTCGCAATGGAACAGCGCGCGATCGGTTACCGGGCCGGAAAGGTCCGACGAAAAACCGCAGCGCGCCGCGAACATGAAATCGACGCCGAGGATGTTGCCCTCGTCATCGAAGCCGACCTCGTAATCGACGAGGAAATCATGACGCTTTCCGGTGGCGATCATGTCGTCGTCGCGGTCGGGCCGGATCTTCACGGCGCGGTGGTGCTTCTTCGCGGCGATCGCGGCCAATGCGGCAAACTGATTTCCCTGCGTTTCCTTGCCGCCGAAGCCGCCTCCCATGCGGCGGATTTCCACCGTGACGGCATTGCTCGGCACGCCGAGCGCATGGCTGACCATGTGCTGGACTTCGCTTGGATGCTGGGTCGAGGAATAGATGGTGACGTCCTGATCCTCGCCAGGAACGGCCATGGCGATATGGCCTTCGAGGTAGAAGTGTTCCTGGCCGCCGATGCGCATTCTTCCCTTTAGCCGGCGCGGCGCCTGACGGATCGCCGTAGCGGCATCGCCGCGCTTCAGAGTGAGAGGCGGCGTGACGAGCTTGTCCTTCTTCGGATCGAGCGCGCCGATGTCGGTGACGAAAGGCAATTCCTTGTATTCGACCTTTGCCAATCTTGTGGCGCGGCGCGCCTGCTCGCGAGTTTGCGCAATAACGCAGAAGATAGGCTGGCCGTAGAATTGCACCTTGCCGTCGGCAAGCACCGGCTCGTCGTGGCGGCCGGTCGGCGAAATGTCGTTTTCGCCCGGCACGTCACTGGCCGTCAGCACGTCGACAACGCCGGGCGCTGTACGCACCGCCGAGAGATCCATGCTGGTGATGGTGGCATGCGTGGCACCGGAAAGCCCTAGGCAGCCATGCAGCGTGCCTGATGGTTCCGGCATGTCGTCGATGTAGACGGCGGTACCGCTGACATGTTTGTGCGCGGAATCGTGGCGCTGATCGGTGGCGACGCCGCCAGCGATCTTTTCAGCCTTGAGGTTGGGGGCAGCGTGCTTGTTCATCATGCCGCCTCGTGCCTTGAAACCTGGACCGGCTCTCTGGTGCCGCTGCTCTCGGCAAAAAAGCGCAGCAGCAGGTTTTTCGCTGCCAGGGCGCGATATTCGGCCGAGGCCCGCATGTCGGTCAGCGGGGTGAAATCCCTGGCATATTCGGCCATCGCCGCTTCAACCGTCTGTTCGGTCCATGGCTTGCCGAACAGCGCTTTTTCGACGGAAGACGCCCGCTTCGGCGTCGCCGCCATGCCGCCATAGGCGATGCGCACCTCCGCCACCGTGCCGTCCTTGGCCAGATTCAGGAAAAACGCGCCAAGGGCCGCGGTAATGTCCTCGTCGCGACGCTTGGTGATCTTGTAGACGGCAAACTTCGTTTCCTTGGCCGGCACCGACACATGCACGGCCTCGACGAATTCACCCGGCTGCCGATCCTGTTTGCCGTAGGCGATGAAGAAGGTTTCCAACGGGATCGTCCGCTGCTTCTTGCCCTTGCGCAAGGTGAGACTTGCGCCAAGCGCGATCAATGGCGGTGGCGTATCTCCGATCGGCGAGCCGTTGGCGATGTTGCCGCCGATGGTGCCCATGTTGCGCACCTGTTCGCCGCCGATGCGATCGAACAATGGCCCCAACGCCGGGATGCGCTTCGCCAATGTCGCGAAGGCGTCAGTGTAGGTGACGCCGGCGCCGATCGAAATGACGCCCTTGTCTTCCGAGATGGTGCAAAGCCCGTCGAGATCGCCGATGAAAATGGCCGGTGAAATATCGCGCATGTGCTTGGTCACCCACAGGCCGACATCGGTCGAGCCGGCCACGATGGTAGCGCCGGGTTCCTTGTCCAGCACGGCGGCGAAATCGTCGACATCGGCCGGCACGACCAGCCGCGCCTTGCCGGTTCCGATCTCGACCCGGGCGCCGTCACGCATGGCCTCGAGCCTCGCGGTGATCGCCTTGCGTTCCGTGGCCAGCGGGTCCTTTGCCGCCTTGCCGTAGCTGGAGATGGCATGCGCGGCGCGCATGATCGCCTCATAGCCGGTGCAGCGGCAGAGATTGCCTTGCAAAGCTTTTTCGACATCCGCGTTCGAGGGATCAGGCGACTTCATCCACAAGCCATAGAGCGACATGACGAAGCCGGGCGTGCAGAAGCCGCATTGCGAGCCGTGGAAATCGACCATCGCCTGCTGCACCGGATGCAACTGGCCTGGCCCGCCACGCAGATGCTCGACCGTTACGACGTGTGTGCCGTCGAGCGAGCCGAGGAAGCGGATGCAGGCATTGACGCTTTCATAGACCAAGCCGCCCTCCGACAGCTTGCCGACCAGCACGGTGCAGGCACCGCAGTCTCCCTCGGCACACCCTTCCTTGGTGCCGCGCAGCGAACGGTCGAGCCGCAGCCAGTCGAGCAAGGTCGCGTCGGGTGCCACCGACGAAAGCGCCACATCCCTGCCATTGAGAATGAAGCGGATTTCGTTGCGGATGCTAATTTTGGTCATGCCTCAGCTCCCCCTGTAGGTCGAGTAACCGTAGGGCGAGACCAGCAGTGGCACATGATAATGCACAGGCTCGGCCATGCCGAAGCGGATCGGTATCACATCGAGAAAGGCCGGTTTCGGCAGGCTCAACCCCTGCTGGCGCAAATAGTCGCCGGCGGCGAAGACCAGTTCGTATTCGCCGGTGCGGAATTCCGCGCCGGCGAGCAGCGGCTTGTCGCAACGGCCGTCGGCATTGGTGAGAACGGTCTTCAGATGTGTCCGCGCCTTGCCCTCGAGGTGATAGAGCGCGATCGACAGTCCCGCCGCCGGCTTGCCGGTCGCCGTGTCGAGGACATGGGTCGTCAGACGCCCGCCGTCGGCTTTCGACGTTTCTGCCATTGGCCGCCTCCCATTTCCGGTACGAGCGAATTGGCCCGGTACGGTCAAGTATCAACAGTGAATTGTGCGCCAATTAAAGGCGATGCATAAGTCCCGGTCGAGCGGAGTGCGACAAAAACACTTTCAAAAATTTTCGGGGGAATGCGAGAAGCACCCTTTCGATATTCTGATCATACTTCGGGCCGTGCCCGGCGGGAGGGACGATGCGTTACAGCAGAGACATGCGTGGCTACGGAGCCAATCCGCCGGACCCGAAATGGCCTGGCGGTGCACATGTCGCCGTGCAGTTCGTCGTCAATTACGAGGAAGGCGGCGAAAACTGCGTGTTGCATGGCGACAAGGCGTCCGAAGCCTTCCTGTCGGAAATCGTCGGCGCGGCACCCTGGGTGGGTCAACGCCACTGGAACATGGAATCCATCTACGAATACGGCGCCCGCGCCGGCTTCTGGCGGCTGCTCCGGCTGTTCACCGAGTCGCAAGTGCCGATCACCTGCTACGGCGTCGCCACAGCGCTCGCCCGTTCGCCGGATCAGGTAGCGGCCATGCAGGACGCCGGCTGGGAGATCGCTTCGCACGGCTTAAGATGGATCGACTACCGCGACCACAGCGCCGAGGATGAGCGCCGCGACCTCGAGGCGGCGATCAAGCTGCACTACGAAGTGACCGGCGCGCGCCCGACCGGCTGGTATACGGGTCGCACATCGATCAACACGGTGCGGATTGTGGCGGAAGAAGGCGGCTTCGACTATGTGTCGGACACCTATGACGACGAGCTGCCGTACTGGTTCGAGCATGAGGGCGGCGCGCAGCTCATCATCCCCTATACGCTCGACGCCAACGACATGCGGTTCGCCACGCCGCAAGGTTTCAACTCGGGCGACCAGTTCTTTGCCTATTTGAAGGACAGCTTCGATACGCTCTATGCCGAGGGCAAGGCCGGCCGGCCACGCATGATGAACATCGGCCTGCACTGCCGCCTCGTCGGGCGGCCGGGCCGGGTGGCGGCGCTGAAGCGCTTCGTCGACTATGTGAAGTCGCACGACAAGGTCTGGCTGGCGAGGCGCATCGACATCGCCAAGCACTGGCAAGAGGTCAATCCTTATCAACCGGCGGCACTCCGCCCATCGAAGATGGAATTCGAGACCTTCGTCCACACTTTCGGCGGCGTGTTCGAGCATTCGCCCTGGATCGCCGAACGCGCCTACGAACTGGAACTAGGCCCGGCGCATGACACTTCGGGCGGCCTGCACAATGCGCTTTGCCGTATCTTCCGCTCCGCCAGCGAAACCGAGCGGCTTTCGGTGCTCAACGCCCATCCCGACCTTGCCGGCAAACTGGCCAAGGCCAAACGGCTGACGGCGGAATCGACCAGGGAACAGGCCTCGGCCGGCCTCGACGCGCTGACCGACAAGGAGCGCGAACTGTTTTCCAAGCTCAACGCCGCCTACGTCACCACCTTCGGCTTCCCTTTCATCATCGCGGTGAAGGGAAAGACGAAGGGGGAAATCCTGGCGGAGTTCGAGGCGCGCATCGGCAACAGCCGCGGCGTCGAATTCGAGACCGCCTGCAAACAGGTCGAGCGCATCGCGCTGCTCCGCCTCAAGGACATGCTTCCGCAATAGGTTTGAAACCATGGATACGATCAGGATGCCCGAGCGAACCTATTACGCGCCACATGGCGGTCATTCCGGCCAGAACGAGCTTCTGACCGGCCGCGCCGTCTTCACTGAGGCCTATGCCGTCATTCCCCGGGGTGTGATGCAGGACATCGTCACCAGTGCGTTGCCGTTCTGGGACGAAACCCGCGTCTGGATCTTGTCGCGACCGCTATCGGGTTTTGCCGAGACGTTCTCGCAATACATTGTCGAGGTCGCGCCCGGCGGCGGCAGCGATCGGCCGGAACCCGATGCCGGCGCCGAAGGCGCTCTGTTCGTGGTCGAAGGCGAACTGACGGTTCTGCTTGCCGGCAAGACGCATGTGTTGCGGCCCGGCGGCTTTGCCTTCCTGCCGCCGGCCAGCGGCTGGACGGTTCGCAACGAAAGCAGGGCCGCCGTGCGCTTCCACTGGATTCGCAAGGCTTACGAGGTGGTCGACGGTCTCGATGTGCCGGAAGCCTTCTTCACCAATGAGCAGGAGATCGCGCCAACGCCGATGCCCGGCACCGAAGGCCGCTGGGCGACGACGCGGTTCGTCGATCCGGCAGATTTGCGCCACGACATGCACATGACCATTGTCACGCTGGAACCCGGCGCGGTCATTCCCTTCGCCGAGACCCATGTCATGGAGCACGGTCTCTATGTGCTGGAGGGTAAGGCCGTCTACCGCCTCAACCAGGACTGGGTCGAGGTCGAGGCCGGCGACTATATGTGGCTGCGCGCCTTCTGCCCGCAGGCCTGCTATGCCGGTGGCCCGGGTAAATTCCGCTATCTGCTCTACAAGGACGTCAACCGGCACGCCAAGCTCGGCGGCGCCGGCATCGCAAGGCGCGCGCTGTGACCCGTATCGTCGCGCGGCCGCTGACCCGCGAGGGCTTTGCCCCCTTCGGCGATGTCATCGACATGGGCGGCGACAACCACTACCCGATCAATGGCGGCAGGGCCGAGCGCTATCATGATCTGGCTACCGCCGAAGCAACCGGTCCGAACGCCCGCGTGCTGATCTCGATGGTGCGCGGCACGCCCTACGAATTGCCCCTGAAATTGAGCATGGTCGAGCGCCATCCCTTCGGCAGCCAGGCCTTCATCCCGCTCTCGCCGCGCCCCTTCCTGGTCGTCGTCTGCCATGACGGGGAGCAGGGGCCGGGCGAGCCGCATGCCTTCATCACCGCACCCGGACAAGGCATCAATTACCGGCGCAATCTCTGGCATGGCGTGCTGACGCCGCTCGGCGAGGCTCAGGACTTCCTGATCGTCGACCGTGGCGGCGATGGCTCCAATCTCGAAGAGTTCCATTTCTCGCACGCCTACGAGATCCACTTGCCCAACGAGAGCCTCCTGTGACCGATATTTCACTGATCGACCGCCTGCTCGATGTGATCGAGCACGACATCGTGCCGAAGACGGCCGACGGCGTTACCTATGGCAACAAGCTGTTCGGCGCGGCGATCCTGCGCAAGGACGACCGTTCGCTGGTGCTGGCTGAAACCAACAACGAGATGGAAAACCCGCTCTGGCATGGCGAGGTCCACTGCCTGAAGCGTTTCTACGAAATGCCCAGGGCTGAGCGCGTCGATACGAAAGACGCCATCTTCATCGCCACGCACGAACCCTGCTCGCTGTGCCTGTCGGCGATCACCTGGACCGGCTTCGATAATTTCTACTATCTGTTCAGCCACGAGGATTCGCGCGACAGCTTCGCCATCCCGCACGACCTGAAGATCCTGAAAGAGGTCTTCACCCTCGATCCCGGCGGCTACAATGCCGAGAATGCCTACTGGAAGAGCTTTTCTATCCGCAGGCTGGTGCGAGCGTTGCCCGAGGCAGAGCGGCGACGGCTGGAGACCCGTATCGGCGCGATTTCGGCGCGCTACGATGAATTGTCCAACATCTATCAGGCGAACAAGGACGATAACGATATCCCGCTGAACTGACGCGGATTGACCAGCCGAATTCGTTGGCTGGCCCACGACGCGGCACGGCAGGCTCCATCATCTGGCGATCCTGGAGCATGCCATGAAAACCGTCACCGAATTTGCCCGCAAAATCGTCGAATTCCCGGACATGGGCATCGTCATGCCGGATGGCTGCCGCCTGTCGGCGCGGGTGTGGATGCCGGAGGATGCGGGCGACGATCCGGTGCCTGTCATCCTAGAGCATCTGCCCTACCGCAAGCGCGACGGCACCATCTTTCGCGATCAGCTGACGCATCCTTATTTCGCCGGCCACGGCTATGCCTCGATCCGCGTCGACATGCGCGGCAATGGCGATTCCGAAGGGCTGATGGACGACGAATATTCCGAGCAGGAATTGCAGGACGCCTGCGACGTCATCGCCTGGGCGGCAAGCCAGCCCTGGTGCAACGGCAATGTCGGCATGATGGGCATTTCCTGGGGCGGCTTCAACTGCCTGCAGGTGGCGGCCAAGCGGCCGCCGGCGCTGAAAGCGGTGATCAGCCTGTGCTCGACCGTCGACCGCTATGCCGACGACATCCACTACAAGGGCGGCTGCCTGCTGATCGAGAATTTCGGCTGGGCCTCGACCATGCTGTCCTACTCGTCGCGGCCGCCGGATCCGCTTTTGGCCGGCGACAACCGGTGGCGCGATCTGTGGCTGACCCGGCTGGAGAACCAATCCTTCCTGGCGCCGCTGTGGCTGAAACACCAGCACCGTGATGCCTACTGGAAGCGCGGCTCGATCTGCGAGGATTTTTCCGCCGTCAAAGCCGCCGTGCTGTCGATCGGCGGCTGGCATGACGGCTACCGCAACACCGTCTCGCATCTGGCGACCAACATCCAAGCCCCGGTCAAGGGCATCGTCGGGCCATGGATCCACAAATACCCGCACTACGCCGGGCCCAAGCCTGCCATCGGCTTCCTGCAGGAGGCCTTGCGCTGGTGGGACCGCTGGCTGAAGGGTGTCGACACCGGCGTCGAGGCCGACCCGGCCTACCGCGCCTATGTCATGGACAGCGTGCGTCCGGCGCGCTGGCACCCCGAGCGTCCCGGCCGTTGGGTGGCGGAGCAGGAATGGCCCTCGCCAACCATCAAGATGCAAACGCTCGATCTGATCTCCTCAACGGAAAAACCCGCCATCATCGCCTCTCCGCAAAGCTGCGGCCTGGCCGGCGGCGAGTATTTTCCCTTCACCTTCGGTCCCGAACTGCCCGGCGACCAGCGCCCCGACGATGCGCTGTCGGTGTGTTTCGACCAGCCGGAACTCAGCGAGCCGATCGACATCGTCGGAGCGCCGGAGGTCGAGCTGCGGCTGTCCTCTGATCGTCCGCAGGCCAACATCGCGGTCCGGCTTTGCGATGTGCATCCCGACGGCGCCTCGGAGTTGATCTCCTATGGCGTGCTCAATCTGACGCACCGCAATTCGCACGAATTCCCCGAGGCGCTGGTGCCGGGCGAAACCGTCTCGGTGCGCGTCGTGCTCGATCAATGCGCCTATCGTGTGCCGGCCGGCCACCGGCTGCGTGTTGCCGTTTCGAACGCCTATTGGCCTGCCATCTGGCCGTCGCCGGAGCCGGTCCAGCTCACCTTGTCGACGGCGACGCTCAATTTGCCGCTGCGGCCGCTGGCGACAGGCGACGAAGTAACGTTCGCCGAGCCGGAAGGTGCCACCCCCTGGGCAACAGAGACGATCCGCGCCGCCAATTCAGAGCGTCATGTCGATCGTGATGAGAAGACCGGAATGGTGACGCTTTCCATTGTTGACGATTTCGGCGAGGTGCGCGATCTCGCCCATGGCCTCGCCAATGGCAGCATCGCCCGCGAGACCTGGACGATCCATCCCGACGATCCGCTGTCGGCCTCGGGGAAGACGCACTGGACGCAGACCCTGTCGCGAAACGGATGGTCAGTACGCACCGAAACGACAGCCGAAATGCGATCGGACGGGCAAAACTTCAGCGTCAGCGCCAGAATCGAGGCCTATGAGGACGAAACCCTCGTCTTCGAGCGCAATTTCGAGGAGAAGGTGCCGCGCGCGTTTCTTTGAATGCCGATTTCATTGGTCCAATTGCGACGTACGATTTACGCCACGGCATGTCGCATTCGGTCTTGCTTACCGCTTTCCCTTGCGGTCATTATTCTCCTCACAAGAAACAAGAAAAACGACCGCAGAGTCGAACCAACAGAGTGAGGAACTCAAAATGTCGAACGAACTGGAATTTCTTAGCCGGCGTGTCGCGTCGGGCAAACTGAGCCGTCGTGATTTTCTCGGCCGGGCGGCGGCGCTCGGTATCTCCGCGCCCTTCGCCACCTCGCTGCTTTCAAGCGCTGCACGCGCGGCAGGCCCGGTCAAGGGCGGCACACTGAAGGCCGGACTTGTCGGCGGCGAATCCACCAACAGCCTTGATCCGGCACTGTTCATGACTCAGGTGCCGTTCGCCTTCGGCAAGATGTGGGGCGAATTGATTGTCGAGCTTTCGCCGGAAGGCAAGCTCGAGAACCGCATCGCCGAGGAGATCGGCTCGTCGGACGACGCCAAGGTGTGGACGCTGAAGATCCGCGACGGCGTCGAATTCCACAACGGCAAGACAGTGACCGCCGAGGACGTGGCCGCCACACTTGAGCGCCATTCCGACGAGAAGTCGAAATCCGGCGCGCTCGGCTACATGAAAGGTATCGAGACCATCAAGGCCAGCGGCAAGGAAGTCGTGCTGACGCTGAAGGAGGCCAATGCCGATCTGCCCTATTTGCTCAGCGACTATCACCTGATCGTCCAACCAAATGGCGGCAAGGACAAGGCTGACGCAGGCATCTCGGCCGGTCCTTACAAGGTCACGACCAATGAGCCCGGTGTGCGCCATGGCGGCGAGCGTTTCGCCAATTACTGGCAGGGCGACAAGATGGGCCATGCCGACCAGATCGAGATCATCGTCATCAACGATGCGACAGCGCGCACGGCCGCCCTGCAGGGCGGCCAGGTCAACGTGATCAACCGCGTCGAGCCGAAGATCGTCGACCTGATCAAGCGCCTGCCGGGCGTCACCATCCGCAACCACGCGGGTCCTGGCCACTACGTGTTCATCATGCATTGCAACACGGCGCCGTTCGACAACGCCGATTTGCGCATGGCACTGAAGCTGGCCATCGACCGCGAGGAAATGCTGGACAAGATCCTGCGCGGCTACGGTTCGCTCGGCAACGACTTCCCGATCAATGCGTCCTATCCGCTGTTTACCGAGATCGAGCAGCGCAAGTACGATCCCGACAAGGCCAAGTTCCACTTCAAGAAGTCCGGCCACGACGGCGCCGTCCTGCTGCGGACCTCGGACGTCGCTTTCCCGGGCGCCGTCGATGCATCGCAGTTGTTCCAGCAGAGCGCGGCCAAGGCCGGCATTCAGATCGAGCTGAAGCGTGAGCCCGGCGACGGCTATTGGAACGAGGTCTGGAACAAGCAGCCCTTCTGCGCGTCCTACTGGGGCGGCCGCTCGACCCAGGACCAGATGTACTCCACCGCTTATCTGTCGACCGCCGACTGGAACGACACGCGTTTCAAGCGTCCTGACTTCGACAAGATGGTGCTGGCGGCGCGCGCCGAGCTCGACGAGACCAAGCGCAAGCAGATGTATCATGACATGGCTGTCCTGGTACGAGACGAGGGCGGCCTGATCCTGCCGATGTTCAACCAGTTCATCGACGCTACCGGCGCCAAGGTCGGCGGCTGGGTCGACGATCCGCATCAGGAGCTGATGAACGGCTACGCGCTGGCGAAGTGCTGGCTCGAAGCCTGAGCTTGGCCTTGCGGATATGTCCTCACCCATCTTGAAACTGGTGGCCCAGCGCGTTGCGCTGGGCATTCTGCTCTTGTTGGCCGTTTCGGTCCTGATCTTCGCCGGCACCCAGATCCTGCCCGGCGACGTCGCGCAAGCCATTCTCGGACAGTCGGCGACGCCGGAGTCGCTTGCCAATCTGCGCGAGCAGCTCGGACTCAACCAGCCAGCCTATCTCAGGTATTTTCATTGGCTGGGCGGCGTGCTGACCGGCGATCTCGGCACGGCCATGTCGAGCGGGCAGGACATCGCCACGTCGATCAAGGGACGGCTGTGGAACACGCTGTTCCTCGCCTTCTGGGCGGCGATCGTCGCCGTGCCGCTGGCGATCATCCTCGGCCTGATCGCGGTGCGCTACCGCAATGGCTGGGTCGACAAGCTGATCTCCGGGCTGGCGCTGGCCTCGACCTCGTTTCCCGAATTCTTCATCGGCTATGTGCTGGTCTATTTCTTCGCCGTGAAATGGCAGATATTCCCCGGCATTTCGACCGTCTATGACGGCATGCCTTTTGGCGAACGGATGCAGGCGATCGCCTTGCCGGCGACGGCGCTGACGCTGGTCGTGCTCGCCCACATGATGCGCATGACACGCGCGGCGATCCTCAATGTCATGCAGTCGGCCTATGTCGAGACGGCGGAACTGAAGGGCCTGTCGGCCTTCAACGTCATCCGCAAGCACGCCTTCCCCAATGCCATCGCGCCGATCATCAATGTCGTCATGCTCAACCTCGCCTACTTGATCGTCGGCGTCGTCGTGGTCGAGGTGATCTTCGTCTATCCGGGCATGGGACAGTATCTGGTCGACCACGTCACCAAGCGAGACGTGCCGGTGGTGCAGGCGGTCGGCCTGATCTTCGCCGCCGTCTATATCAGCCTGAACATCATTGCGGACATAGCGGCGATCGTCGCCAATCCGCGTCTCAGACATCCGAAATAGGGGGCGGATATGCTCGATATCAAACGCATCCCCATCCCCGCGCTGATCGGCATCGTGCTGACGGCATTGTTCGTGCTTGCGGCGGTCTTCGCCCCCTGGATCGCGCCGCACGGCAATGGCGAAATCGTCGGCGACGTCTGGGAACCGATGTCGGCTGCCCATTTGCTGGGCACCGACAATCTCGGCCGAGACCTGCTTTCGCGCATGATCTACGGCGCCCGCATCACTTTGTTCATCGCGGTGCTGGCCACCGCGCTGTCGTTCTCGCTCGGCGCCATTCTCGGCTTCTCGGCGGCCGTCTTCGGCGGCTGGTTCGACACGCTGCTGTCGCGCCTCGTCGATCTCTTGATGTCGATCCCGACACTGATCATGGGTCTCGTCGTGCTGTCGGTGCTGCCGACCAATCTGGTGACGCTGATCCTGGTGATGGGCATTCTGGATTCGACCCGCGTCTATCGCCTGTCGCGCGCGGTCGCCGTCGACATCAACGTCATGGACTATGTCGAAGCGGCGAAACTGCGCGGTGAAGGCAGCGGCTGGATCATCTTCCGCGAGATCCTCCCCAACGCATTGTCGCCGCTGGTTTCCGAACTCGGTCTGCGCTTCATCTACGCGGTGCTGTTCCTGTCGACGCTGTCGTTCCTCGGCCTTGGCGTGCAGCCACCGGACGCCGACTGGGGCGGCATGGTCAAGGAAAACAAAGACGGCATCGTGTTCGGCATCGCGGCCGCACTCATCCCAGCGGGGGCGATCGCGCTGCTGGCGATTTCCGTCAACCTGGTTGCCGACTGGGTGCTCAACCGGACGACAAGCCTCAAGGGAGGACGCGGGTGATGGCCGACACCAAAGCGAAGCTCGGGCAACCGAAGTCAGGCCTGCTGCTCGACATCCGCAATCTGCGCATCGAGGCTACCGTCTTCCCGCCCGGCGAACCGCCGAAGGACATCGTGCTGGTGCACGATGTCTCACTGACGCTCGAGAAGGGCAAGGTGCTCGGCCTGATCGGCGAATCCGGCGCCGGCAAGTCGACTATCGGCCTGTCGTCTATGGGCTACGGCCGCGGCGGCGTGCGCATCACAGGCGGCGAGGTGATCCTGAACGGCCGCGACATCCTCAAGGGCGGCAAGGACGGCTTCCGCAAATTACGCGGCCGCGAGGTCTGCTATGTCGCGCAGTCGGCGGCAGCGGCCTTCAACCCGGCGCACAGACTGATGGACCAGGTGGTGGAAGCCACCCTGCTGCACGGCACCGCGACACGCGCCGAGGCCGAGAAGCGCGCGGTTGCGCTGTTCAAGAAGCTCAGCCTGCCGAACCCTGAAACCATCGGCGAGCGTTTTCCGCACCAGGTTTCGGGCGGCCAGTTGCAGCGTGTGATGACGGCGATGGCCCTGTGCTCCGAGCCGGACCTGATCGTCTTCGACGAGCCGACCACGGCGCTCGACGTGACGACGCAGATCGACGTGCTGGCGGCGATCAAGGACGCCATCCGCGACACCCATGTCGCTGCGCTCTACATCACGCACGACCTTGCCGTCGTCGCCCAGGTCTCCGACGAGATCATGGTGCTGCGCCATGGAAGGCTGGTCGAATGGGGCGGCACAAGGCAGATCATCAAGGAGCCGCGCCAGGAATACACCAACGCGCTGGTCTCGGTGCATGAGATCGAACACCAGGAGCAGAAGCCCGGCACGTCGCCGTTCCTGTCGGTGAAGAACGTCACCGCCGCCTATGGCCGCAGCCATATCAAGGTGCTGAAGGACGTATCCGTCGACATCTATCCGGGCCAGACGCTGGCCGTGGTCGGCGAGTCCGGCTCCGGCAAGTCGACGCTGGCGCGCGCCATCACGGGACTTTTGCCACCCGAACAGGGTACCGTCACCTTCGACGGACGCGCGCTGGCCAACAGGCTGGCCGACCGGCCGAAGGAGGATCTGCGCCAGTTGCAGATGATCTACCAGATGGCCGATGTGGCGATGAACCCGCGTCAGACCGTCGGCACCATCATCGGCCGGCCGCTGGAGTTTTATTTCGGCATGCGCGGCCGTGAGCGCGACAGACGCGTTGCCGAACTGCTCGACAAGATCGAGATGGGCAAGGGATTTTCCGACCGCTACCCGGCCGAGCTTTCCGGCGGCCAGAAACAGCGTGTCTGCATCGCCCGGTCGCTTGCCGCCAAGCCGAAGCTGATCATCTGCGACGAGGTGACCTCGGCGCTCGATCCGCTGGTGGCACACGGCATCCTCGAGCTGCTGCTGGAGCTGCAGAAGGAAGAGAACGTCGCCTATCTGTTCATCACGCATGACCTTGCCACGGTGAAGTCGATCGCCGATTCAATCGCGGTTATGTATCGCGGCGAGGTGGTGCGTTACGGCCCCAAGGGCAAGGTGCTGAGCCCGCCCTTCGACGCCTACACCGACCTGCTGCTCTCCTCGGTTCCAGAGATGGAAATCGGCTGGCTGGAAAAGGCAATCAAGGGACGGCGCATGGCCAGCGCGGGGAACTAAAGCAATTCCGGGAAAACTGGGAACCAATACTGCCGGAAGAAAAAGGCAGGCGCTTCCCCTGGAAATTGTGTCAGACCAAGCTGCCACATAGGGGCGTCAGCGACCGTCATCCGGATGCAACACTAGAGCGCCACACGTCCTTCGGGACGAGCGCCGCTCGCACGACTTTTAAACAGGGGTAGGACATGAAAACTGAACTCGATTATCTCGCCGAACTCGCCGGTCACGGCCGGATATCGCGCCGTGCCTTTCTTGGGCGCGCCGCCGCGCTCGGCGTATCGGCGGCCATGATGCCGGCGCTGGCCGGCAAGGCATTTGCCCAGACGGCGGTGAAGGGCGGTATCATCAAGGCTGGCCTGCAGGGCGGGGAATCCACCAACAGCCTCGATCCGGCGCTGAATCTCAGCCAGGTAACCTTCAGCTTTGGCAAGCTTTGGGGCGAGTATCTTGTGCGCCTCACACCGGACAACAAGCTGGTCAACCTGATTGCCGAAGAGATTGGCGCCTCAGCCGACGCCAAGACATGGACGATCAAGATCCGCGATGGCATCGAGTTCCACAATGGCAAGACGGTCGGCGCGGAGGACGTTGCCGCCACCATCGAGCGCCATGCGGACGAGAAGTCCAAGTCCGGAGCACTCGGCATCCTCAAGAACATCAAGGGCGTCAAGGCGAGCGGCAAGGAAGTCATCGTCACGCTCGGCGACGCCGATGCCGACTTCCCCTATCTGATGGCCGACTACCATCTCGTCATCCAGCCGAATGGCGGCAAGGACGATCCGAATGCCGGCATCAGCGCCGGACCCTACAAGGTTAGCGTCAACCAGCCAGGCGTGCGCCATGGCGGCGAGCGTTTCGCCAATTACTGGCTTGGCGACAAGGCCGGCCATGCCGACCAGGTCGAGATCATCGTCATCAATGATGCGACCGCACGGCTTGCAGCCTTGCAAGGCGGCCAGGTGCACATGATCAACCGCGTCGAACCCAAGGTCGTCGATCTGGTCAAGCGCATCGCGGGCGTTTCCATCGAGAACGTCTCGGGCAAGGGCTACTATCCGTTCAACATGTTCTGCGACACCGCACCTTTCGACAGCAACGATCTGCGCATGGCGCTGAAGCTAGCCATGGACCGCGACGAGATGCTGGAAAAGATCCTGCGCGGCTATGGCTCGGTGGGTAACGACTTCCCGATCAACGAGGCCTATCCGCTGTTTTCCGCCGATATCGAACAGCGCAAGTTCGATCCGGACAAGGCGGCGGCAGCCTACAAGAAATCAGGCCACAGCGGCTCGATCGTGCTGCGCACCTCGGACGTCGCCTTCCCGGGCGCCGTCGATGCCGCACAGCTCTATCAGCAGTCCTGCGCCAAAGCCGGCATCAAGATCGAGATCAAGCGCGAACCCGGCGACGGCTACTGGTCGGAGGTCTGGAACAAGCAGCCTTTCTCGCTCTCCTACTGGGGCGGACGCGCCACGCAGGACCAGATGTATTCCACCGGCTATGTCTCGACCGCCGACTGGAACGACACGCGCTTCAAGCGGCCGGAATTCGACAAGATGCTGTTTACCGCGCGCGGCGAGCTCGACCAGGCCAAGCGCCAGGCGATCTACCACGATATGGCAGTGATGATGCGTGACGAAGGCGGGCTGATCGTGCCCTTCTTCAACCAGTTCATCGACGCGGCCGCCACCAACAAGATCGGCGGCTATGCCAAGAGCCCTATCGGCGAAATGATGGACGGCTACGCGCTTGCCGAGTGCTGGCTCAACGCTTGAGCGGACCCTGATCGTCCGATTTCATCTATCAGAACGCCGTGTGCCCGGGACGGCACACGGCGTTCCCGTTTCAACCGCCAACCGCATGGAGCAGCCCGTGGCGCTCAAATCCAAGCTTCTGCTGATCATCCTCGATGGCGTGCCTTACCGGAACTGGCGCCGGCTGATGGGCAATCTCGAAGGCTGGGTGCAATCGGGCGAGGCGCAGGTCTGGAAGATGCGCTCGGTGCTGCCGTCGACCTCGGCCTGCTGCTATGCCTCGATCCACACCGGGGTTTCGCCGCAGGTGCACGGGATTCTCTCCAATGAGAACCGTTTCCGCGTCGAGCAGCCCGATATCTTCTCCGAGGTCAGCAAGGCAGGCGGCAAGACGGGGGCGGTGACCCATTCCTACTGGTCGGAATTCTTCCGCGCCTACCCGTTCGACCTGGTGGAGGGCATGGAATTCGACGAGCCAGGCGGGCCGATCACGCATGGCCGCTTCCACACCATGACCGGTTACAATCTCCGCAACCAGATGACGCCGAGCGATGTCGACCTGTTCGCGACGCTGACCATGCTGACGAAACGCCATGGCATCGACTACGGCATCCTGCACACCTGCACGCTGGATTCGATGGGACACCGCTTCGGCCACGACTGCCACGAGATGGACCATGCCGTCTATGCGATGGACGGCATGCTGGCCGCCTTCCTGCCACGCTGGATCGAAGCCGGCTATGAGGTGATCGTCACCGCCGATCACGGCCAGACCGATCGTGGCCATCACGGCGGCCATGACGACGAGATGCAGGATTTCGCGCTGTATTATTTTGGACAAGGCAAAGGGCCGGATGCGGACACACTACTCGACCAGCTGCAGCTGGCGCCGACGGTGCTGAGCCGACTGGGCGTTCCCGTGCCCGCGACGATGAAGGCGAAGTCTTTCTTGGAGTGAGAAGCGGTCCGCGAAGCTCTTCCCTTCTGCCCTTGTGGGAGAAGGAAGAGGCGCACCTCTGGCAACCTCCGCGCTCTTCGGTTAGCCTCCGCAAAATTCCTTGGCGGAGGATGAACCTTTTTGGGCCGATCAGCGACAGAGCAGACAGGAGCCAGGCGGCTCGACCGGCCATGACGGCAGCGACGGAGACCGATCGCGCGCTTGTCGACCGGGTCGCGAAGGGCGACCGAGCCGCCGTGCGGCTCCTGTTCATGCGTCACCACGCGCGGGTCTACCGCTTCGTGGCGCGCCAGACGGGATCGGAAATGATGGCCGACGATATCGCCAACGAAGTCTTCCTCGAGTTGTGGCGCCAGGCGCCCGGCTTCGAAGGGCGTTCCGAAGTCTCGACATGGCTGCTCGGCATTGCCCGTTTCAAGGCGCTGTCCTTTCTGCGCAAGAAGAAGGAAGACTGGATCGACGACGAGGCCGCCGCCGCGGTGCCCGACGGCGCCGACACGCCGGAAGTCGTCACCATGAAGGAAGACAAGGCGGCCGCCCTGCGGCGCTTCGTCGACGCCTTGCCGGAAGAGCATCGCGTCGTCATCGATCTTGCCTATTATCACGGGCAGTCGGTGAGCGAGATCAGCGAGGTGCTCGACATTCCGGTCGCCACCGTCAAGACCCGGATGTTCTACGCCCGCAAGAAACTCGGCGAGGCTCTCAAGGCCGCCGGTTACGACAGGGGGTGGCCATGAGCGCCGCTGAAAAGATGTCGCGCCGCGACGAAATGGAAACGCTGCTGCCGTTCTACCTGAACGGCTCGCTGGAAGGTTCCGACCTGGAAGCGGTCGAGGAATGGCTGGCCAGCGATCCGGCCGCACTTGCCGCCCTTGGCGAAGCTGAAGCCGAATTCTCCGGCGCCACGGCCGCCAACGAAGCAATCCGGCCGCCGGCCGATGCGCTCAGCCGCTTTGCCAAGGCACTCGACGCCGAGGCCGGGCCTGCGCGCAAGCCGGCAGGATCGTCCTGGCTGGCGCAGGCCTGGGGCCGCTTTATGGCGGTGCCGGTCGGCGTCGCCTGGGCGGCAGCCGCGGTTCTGCTGGCGCTGGTCATGGTGCAGTCGTTTGTCGAACCCGGCGGAAAGGGCAATGATTTCGAGATTGCCGGCGCGCAAGACGATCTGGCGAAAATGCCGTACGCCCTGGTCAAGTTCAAGCCGGATGCGAAGATGTCGGACATTTCCGCCTTCCTCGGCAGCAACGGGCTGAAGATCGTCGGCGGACCGACCGCCGACGGCGTGTTCCGGCTTGGCATCCCGGCTGCCAACGCAGCCGACTACACCAGGCAAATCGGCCTTGTTGCCGCCCAGGCTTTCACGGAGACTGTGATCGAGGGAAGGAAACCGGTTGATGGCGGCTGAGGCGGTCATTCGATTTGCGGCAATGCTTGCGGCGGCGATGACAATCGTCGCCGTGCCCGCGTCGGCGCAGACCAACGATCCCAATCCCGACCAGACGAAAATCGACTGCCGCGACGGGACCAATGCGGCAGGCGCCGACTGCGCCAAGGATGGCAGCGACACAGAGGGCGGATCGGATGCGGCGCAATCCGGCGCGGTGTTCCTGCCGGCACTGATCGTCGACCTGTTTCCCAACCCGGCGGCGCCCCCGACCCCTGTGCCGACGCCACGGCCCGAACCGGCGACGCCGCCGGCCGACACTCAAGCCGGCCCCCCGCCCGGTGGCCCGATCGTCTCGCCGACCGATCTCATTGCCGTTCAGCCGCGGCGCGCGGTGGTTGGCGATTTCGTGCCCGACGAGGTGCTGGTGACCGTCGACGGCGATGCCGGCGCTGTCCAGCAGATCGCCGCCTCCTTCGGCCTGCAGGTGCGCTCGCAGCGCCAGTCGCGGCTGCTTGGCACCACACTGGTGCGCTTCGGCATTCCCGACGGCCGGCCCGTCGGCGTCGTGCTGGCGCAACTGGCCGCCGACGGCCGCACCCAGCGGCGCGAGCCCAATCACGTCTATTCGCTGCAGCAGGCCGCCGGCATCGTCAACTATGCGTTCGACCGCATTGCACTCGATTCCAAGCAGGCCAACGGAGAAAACGTCCGCATCGCGGTGATCGACACCGGCATCGACGACACCAACCCGGCGCTCTCGGGCGTCATTGCCGGGCAGTTCGACGCCATGCCCGACGTGCCAATCGAAAAGCGCGATCACGGCACGTCGATCGACGGGCTGATCGCCGGCGTCGGCGCGCTGGAAGGCATGGCACCGGGCGCAAAAATCTATCACGCCCGCGCCTTCGAGGACGGCAAGTCGACCATGGACGTCATCCTGTCGGCGCTCGACTGGGCGGCGGAACAGGACGTGCGCATCATCAATATGAGCTTTGTCGGGCCGAAGAACGATTTGCTCGGCGTCGCCTGCCGCAATGCCCGCGCGCTCGGCATGGTGCTGGTCGCCGCAGCCGGTAACAACGGGCCGAAGGCGCCCTATGGCTATCCGGCCGCCTTCGATGGTGTCGTCGCGGTGACCGCCACCGATGCCAAGGACGGGCTGATGCCGCAGGCCAATCGCGGCGCCTATGTCTTCATCTCGGCACCCGGCGTCGAGATGGTGGCGCCGAGCGGCGCCGGCTCGGATGTGGTCACAGGCACCTCGTTTGCCGCGGCGATCGTGAGCGGCGCCATCGCCAATCTCATCCATGCCGCGCCCGATCGCTCGGCCGACGACATCGAAAAGGCGCTCGCGGCAACGGCCAGGGATCTCGGCCCCAAGGGACGCGACAATGATTTCGGCTACGGCCTGCTGGACATCAAGGCGGCGGCGGCAAAGGACTAGTCTGCGACAGTCCAAGCCGCGGCTTGCGGAGGACGCACCAGAAAATAGAACGCGACGATGTGCGTGATCATCAGCAGCGGCACGTAGATGATCGGGATCGCGTAGGTGGCGCCCAGTTCGCCCGCACGCTGGGGGAGGCCGACCTGGATGGCGTGGTAATAGTCCACGATGAGGTCGACCGTCCCGACCAGATTGAAGGCGACGACGAGCGCCCAGAAGAGCTGAGGTATCCTCACCGTGAGCAGCGCCAGCATGGCCAGCACTCCTGTTGCAAGGTCGCCGTAGGCAGCAAACACGGCAAAGCCGGCAGGCAAATCGGGGCTGACGACACCCGGAACGAGGAAGACCAGCCCGAAGAAGCGGAAGCTGTGCAGAGCGGCAACAGCGCGCTGCGCCGCGACCCGGTCCATCGACCTGAGCCACGGCAAACCGTATGTAGCGAAGCAAAGCAGCCACGCGACATAGCCCAGAACAAGATGGATTTGGAATAGGACTTCGGTGGACATCTGGCCTCCTCTCGACAATTGGTTCATGCGGCCTCGAACACTGCGGTCAGGATACCGAGCCGACCTTGCATAAGATTTCGTCCGAGGTTGGCCGCAAGCTCAGCGAAGTCCGGTCCCATCACCACGCCGAGATTGGGCGAAGGCGGCGGCCCCGACGCGCGCAACTGTGCGAACCACGCCTTGGCGGCGTCGGTGTCGTCTTGCCATGCCAGCATGCGGAAGCTGGCCGGTTCGATCGCCTCGCGCGTCGCACCGGCTGTTAGGAGAAAGCTCGTCGCCGGCGTTCTCGCCCAGGGAAGCGGATAGTGCGGCTCGCCTCCAGACAGCACGACGTCGTATGTGGCAAACCTGCCGCCTGGCTTCAGCACGCGCCGAATCTCGCTGTAGAGCAGCGTCCGGTCAGAGATGTTCATCGCCACGTGCTGCAACAGCACCGCGTCGAAACGGCCATCGTCGAATGGGAGCTCCAATGCGCTGGCGGTCTGGAACGACAGCTGCCCGCTCTGTCCCGTGCGCTCGGTCAGATAGCGCGCGGCATCCACGAAAGGCTCGCTGAGATCCACGCCAGTAACCCGGCAGCCATAGGTCGCAGCCAGAAAGCGCGCCGGCCCACCGACGCCCGAGCCGACGTCCAGTATCGACATGTCGGCAGCGATCCCCGCCAATTGGGCAAGCTCGGCGGTGGCAGCTAGCCCACGGGTGTGAAACTGGTCGAGAACGCCCAATTGTTGGGGCGTGAGGAGCTGGTCCTCCGGGCCGAGGGCAGCCAACACCGTCTTCAGCCGCTCGGTCAGGCCCGTCGCGCGATAATGGTCGCGTACCCCTTCAAGTTCATCGGTCATCGCATGATGTCTCCTAGGTTCAGCTCATACCTAGGCCCACTTCCATAATTCGACTACCCGGCGTAATAACAACAACCTATGAAGCAGAACTACACAGTCCGACATGGTGCGCTGGAGGGCATCGAGGCGTTCCTGGCTGTCGCCAGGCACCGCAACTTCCGCCGCGCCGCAGCGCAACTCGGCGTGACACCGTCCGCCGTGAGCCAGGCGGTGCGCGCGCTGGAGGCACGCATGGGTGCGGCGCTGTTCGTCCGCACGACACGGAGCGTCGGCTTGACCGAGCCTGGCCAGCGGTTCCTCGATCGTGCCGGCCCTGCTTTCGAAGAACTCGTCGCGGCCGGCGAGGCCGTGCGTGACATCGGCCAACGGCCGACCGGTCTGCTGCGCCTGTCCGTGCCCCGCGCTGTCGTGCCGTTGATCCTGGAGCCGATGATCGCGTCGTTCTGCCGGGCTTACCCCGAGATCGAGCTGGAGATCGCCGCGAGCGACGAGATGGTCGATCTCGCGGCCGGCGGGTTCGATGCCGGCATCCGTCTCGGCCAGTTCATTGCGGTCGACATGGTCGCGGTGCGGCTAACCCCATCGTTTTCGTTCGTGGTCGTCGGCAGCCCTGACTATCTCAAACGCCACGGCCGCCCCGAACGCGTCGACGATCTGCGCAACCACGCCTGCCTGCGCTTGCGCCGTTCGAATGGCGCCATAGCGCCCTGGGCTTTCGTCGACGGCAACGAGACGATCGAGGCGATGCTCTCAGGCCCGCTGATAGCGCACGATTATCCGACATTGCTCGGGGCCGCGATGCGGGGCGTCGGGCTGGCGCAGACGCCTCGACCAATCGCTGAAGCTCCGATAGCCGAAGGTAAACTGGAACCGATGCTGGACGGCATCGCCGCCACGACGCCGGGCGTCTTCCTGTATCATCCCGGCAAGCGCCAAGTCCTGCCGAAGCTGCGCGCCTTCATCGACCACCTCAAATCCGCGGCGTGAGATGTCGGAATCCGGCCCCCTTGCGGTGGTCTCGCTACTGCCGGCGTCGGGCGAGATTGATGCGGCGTGAGTGTCGCGTCTCAACTCGATCCCGCAGAGCACATGGCTTTGATCTCCAGCTACGCCGGCGCACCGGCGACTGACCCTCTCACCACCAGGTCGACCGGCCAGACCTCGCCTCGCGCGCCCTCCTCCAGTCCTGAAATCCGTGCCGCCAGCCGCTCGGCGACACGGGCGCCGGCGAGACGGATCGATGAACGCGTCGTCGACAGCGGCACCGAGAAATTCTCCGGCCTCAGCCAGGGGAAGACATCGTCATGGGCGATCAGCGAGACGTCGCCCGGGATGCTCAAGCCGAGGTCGCGCACCGCACGCACGACGCCCAGCGCCATGATCAGGCTGGAGCAGGCGATCGCCGTCGGCGCGTCGTCCCCTTCCAGCAAACGCCTGGTGGCGCGGTAGCCGTTCTCCTCGGTCATATCGACCGAGCAGACATGGCGTTCGATCAATGTCAGTCCGCTCGCGGCGAGTGCCCGGCGCACGCCGCGTTCGCGATGGATGGCGAAGGTCTCGCGGCCGTCACCGTTGATCAGCGCCAGCCGCCGATGACCGAGCTGGATCAGCAGCCTGGCCGCTTCGTGGAAGGCGCCCTCATTGTCGATGTCGGTGAAGGCGTAGTCGAAATCGAAGCCCTCACTGCGGCCATGGACGATGAAGGGAATGCCGAGCGTGTTGACCAGCGCCACGCGCCGGTCAGCGGGCCTTGGAGAGGAGATATAAACAGCGTCGACCTGCCGGTTGGCGACGATGCGCCGGTAGGTCGTCTCCTGGTCGTCGGCGTCGGCCGGCGACAGCACAAGGTCGAGCTCGTGCGAGCGGGCATAGTCGCCAAGGCCGGACAGGAACTCGACGAAATGCGGATCGATGTCGACGGACGCACCGGTCGGCAGGACATAGCCGATCATGCCGGTCTTGCCGGTCGCCAGCCGGCGCGCGCTCGGGTTGGGCCGATAGCCATGGCGCTTGGCGGCATCCATGACACGCCTGCGCGTCTCCTCGTTGACCTCGGGATAGCCGTTCAGCGCGCGGCTTACCGTGGTTTGCGAAAGTGCCAGCATGTGGGCGAGCTGCTTGAGGTTCACGAAAGTCTCCATTCCCTCAAAGCGCTTTTAAATTGAATCGACCCAAGTGCCACCGGGGCCGAGCCATACGAAGCCCAACCATAGACGCGGTTTGGGCATGTTTGAAACAAAAATTGCTGCTGCACTGCCATAATAGCATGCTGCGACGCACTTTTAGGGCGAAAATGCGCGAACCTAAATCGATTGATTCGCCAGCCTCTTGACTTCCCCGCGATTCAATGGCGTGATCGAAAAAGCCAAAGCGCTTTGGAAGACTCTTCGAAAGGTTGCGGTTCCTTTCCGACTGAGTCACAGTCCTGCGGCGTCGGCGGGCGGAATGGAGGTTCCGTCCGGTGTGTGAGACCCACTGGGAGGAATACCGATGAAGAAAATGCTTTTGCTGGGTGCTGCGTTTGCCACGTTCGCCCTGAACGCGCCCGCGCAGGCCGAACTGAAGTTCAAGCCCGGCGAAGACAAGCGCTTCAACTGGGCGAACTACGAAGAGCTCAAGAAAGTCGACCTCAAGGGTGAAACGCTGTCGATCTTCGGACCGTGGCGCGGCGAGGACGAAGGCCTGGTGCGCGGCGTCCTCGACTATTTCTCGGAAGCCACCGGCGTCGAGATCAAATACTCCTCCTCGGAGAATTACGAGCAGCAGATCGTCATCGACACGCAGGCCGGCAGCCCGCCGAACATCGCCGTGCTGCCGCAGCCGGGCCTCATCCAGGACCTGGCGTCGAAGGGCCTTTTGACGCCGCTCGGTGACGACACCGCCAAATGGGTCAAGGACAATTACGGCGCCGGCCAGTCATGGGTCGATCTCGGCACCTTCAAGGACAAGGACGGCAAGCCGGGCTTCTTCGCCTTCCCTTACAAGGCCGACGTGAAGTCGCTGGTCTGGTACTCGCCGGACAATTTCGAGGAAGCCGGCTACAAGGTGCCGAAGACCCAGGAAGAACTCGCCGATCTCGAAAAGAAGATCATCGCCGATGGCGGCAAGCCGTGGTGCATCGGCCTCGGCTCCGGCGGTGCCACCGGCTGGCCGGCAACCGACTGGGTCGAAGACCTGATGCTGCGCACCCAGCCTCCGGAGGTCTACGACAAATGGGTGAAGAACGAGATCCCGTTCAACGATCCGGCGGTGGTCAACGCCATCGACATTTTCGGCAAGATCGCGACCGACGACAAGATGGTCGACGGCGGCGCCAAGGCGGTTGCGGCGACCGACTTCCGCGACAGCCCGAAGGGCCTCTTTTCGGTGCCGCCGAAATGCTACCTGCACCACCAGGCATCGTTCATTCCGACCTTCTTCCCGGAAGGCACCAAGGTCGGCCAGGACGCGGACTTCTTCTACTTCCCGCCCTATGCCGCCAAGCCTGAACTGGGCACGCCCGTGCTCGGCGCCGGTACGCTGGCGATGATCACCAAGGACAGCAAGAGTGCGCGCGCGTTCATCGAATTCCTGAAGATGCCGCTCGCCCACGAGATCTGGATGGCCGAGGGCGGCTTCGTGACGCCGCTCAAGTCGGTCAACAAGGATGCCTATGCCAGCGACGCGCTGAAGAAACAGGGCGAAATCCTCGCCAATGCCTCGACTTTCCGCTTCGACGGTTCCGACCTGATGCCGGGCAAGATCGGCGCCGGCGCCTTCTGGACCGGCATGATCGACCTGGTCGGCGGCAAGTCGGCACAGGACGTCGCCACCGACATCCAGAAGAGCTGGGACGCCATCAAGTAGACGGCTGGCACGTAGACGACCAACCATTCTCGCACTGGATTCGGACCGTACCGGCCCGGATCCGACGGCGGCCCGTGCCGCAGCCTTTCGTCATGAGCGCATTGACATGAAGCGCGATCGGCAATGTGCGCAAGCCGCCGATGACGCGCTCCAAACAACTGAATCGGCGCCTGGTCCCCGTCACCAAGGTCATTCCTTGTCGGGTCATGCGCAGGGGGAGAGGGACCCATGGCGGCTCAGATTTTCTCGGCCATATTCGTCATCATCGTCGGCGTCGGCGGTTGCGTCGCCTATTTCTGGGGCGCCAACAAACTGGTCGACCTGATATTCCCGTCACGCGGCGTCGCCGGTGCCGCGGCCATCGACAATCTACGCCGGCAAGGGTTGGTCCGCCCATGGCTGTTCGTCGGCCCGGCGATGATCATCCTCACCATTTACCTGATCTATCCGGTGGTCGAGACGCTGCGGCTGTCGTTCCTCGATCGCGGCGGCATCAGTTTCGTCGGCCTGGCGAACTATGAATGGGCGTTCGGCGACCGCGAGTTCCGCAACTCGATCCTCAACAACATCATCTGGCTGGCGGTGGTGCCGGCCGCCTGCACCTTCCTCGGGCTGATCATCGCCGTGCTTACGGACAAGATCTGGTGGGGCACGATCGCCAAGAGCCTGATCTTCCTGCCGCTGGCGATCTCCTTCGTCGGCGCCAGCGTGATCTGGAAATTCATCTACGAGTATCGGGGCGAGGGCCAGACGCAGATCGGCATCCTCAACGCCATCATCCAGCATTTCGGCGGCCAGCCGCAGGTCTGGATATCGCTGCCGTTCTGGAACAATTTCTTCCTGATGATCATCCTGATCTGGATCCAGACCGGCTTTGCCATGGTCATCCTGTCTTCCGCCCTGCGCGGCATCCCCGAGGAAACGCTGGAAGCCGCCGTCATCGACGGCGCCAATCCGTTCCAGATCTTCTGGAAGATCATGGTGCCGCAGATCTGGGGCACCATCGCCGTGGTCTGGACCACGATCACCATTCTGGTGCTCAAAGTATTCGACATCGTGCTGACCATGACCAACGGCCAGTGGAACAGCCAGGTGCTGGCCAATCTGATGTTCGACTGGATGTTCCGCGGCGGCGGCGATTTCGGCCGCGGCGCCACCATCGCCATCATCATCATGATTGCGGTCATTCCGATCATGGTCTGGAACATCCGACAGGCGAACAAAGAGACGGGAGGACATTGAGATGGCCGTCGCGACCGGAAATTCCTTCGCCAGCCGCTTCGGCGTCCACATCGCCGTGCTCATCTTCGTCGCGATCTGGACCATACCGACCCTTGGCATCCTGGTTTCGTCGCTGCGCGACAAGAACCAGATCATCGCCTCGGGCTGGTGGAACTCGTTCGCCAGTTCCACACAGACGGAAGCCGGCCGGCTGCCGCCCGCCTCGGCGCAAGTCGAGAAGGACGGCAAGTTCGTGCTCGAGGGCAATATCTTCGGCGACGGCACCAAGCGCGACATCAGCGCCTTCGGAATCAAATCGGCGGCACCGACGCAGTATCCCGCCGGCACCACAGCCGATCTCGGCGACGGCGTGACCTTGCAGCTCAATGCCGACGGCAGCTTCGTCATGCAGTCCCCGAAAGCGTTCGAAGGCGATCGCGGCCAGCGCGTCTATTATGCTTCGTCGGCGCCGCCGAAATTCACCACCGATAATTACAAAACCGTGCTGTTTTCCGAAGGCATCGGACGGTCTTTCATGAATTCCCTGACCGTCACCATTCCGGCGACCGTCATCCCGATCCTGATCGCCGCCTTTGCCGCCTATGCGCTGGCCTGGATGCGGTTTCCCGGCCGGGCGCTGCTGATCGCGGTCATCATCGGCTTGCTGGTGGTGCCATTGCAGATGTCGCTGATCCCGCTGTTGAAACTCTACAACGGCGTCGGCGCTTTCTTCGGCATGCCGTCGAAGACCTATCTCGGCATCTGGCTGGCGCATACCGGCTTCGGCCTGCCCTTCGCCATCTACCTGCTGCGCAGCTACATTGCCGGCCTGCCGCGCGAAATCATGGAATCGGCGCGCATCGACGGCGCCAGCGATTTCGAGATCTTCGTCAAGATCGTCTTGCCGCTGTCGTTTCCGGTGCTGGCTTCGTTTGCCATCTTCCAGTTCCTGTGGGTATGGAACGATCTGCTGGTGGCGATGGTTTTCCTCGGCACAGAGGCAGACCAGATCGTGCTGACCGCCAAGCTCAACGCGCTGTTGGGCTCACGCGGCGGCGACTGGGAGATTCTGACGACATCGGCTTTCGTGACCATCATCGTGCCGCTGATCGTGTTCTTCTCGCTGCAGCGCTATTTTGTCCGCGGGCTGCTTGCCGGCTCGGTGAAAGGAGGCTGAGACGATGCAATCCGCTTTGAAGGCCAGCTCGAAGCCTGACCTCGCCATCGATCGCGACTGGTGGCGGGGCGCGGTGATCTACCAGATTTATCCGCGCAGCTACCAGGACTCGAACGGCGACGGCATCGGTGACCTTAAGGGCATCATCGGGCGGCTACCCTACATCGCGGCACTCGGTGCGGACGCCATCTGGATTTCGCCATTCTTCAAGTCGCCGATGAAGGATTTCGGCTATGACGTGTCGGATTACTGCGACGTCGATCCGATGTTCGGCACGTTGGCCGACTTCGACGCGCTGACCGCCGAGGCACACAGGTTGGGCTTGAAGGTGATGATCGACGAGGTGCTGTCGCACACCGCCGACAACCACCCGTGGTTCAAGGAAAGCCGGTCGAGCCGCAGCAACCCGAAAGCCGACTGGTACGTCTGGGCAGACGCCAGGCCGGACGGCACGCCGCCCAACAACTGGCTGTCGATCTTCGGCGGCTCGGCCTGGCAATGGGACACCAGCCGCCAGCAATATTACATGCACAATTTTCTGGCCGAGCAGCCCGACCTCAACTTCCACAACCACGAGGTTCAGGACGCGTTGCTCGACGTCACCCGCTTCTGGCTGGAGCGCGGCGTCGATGGTTTCCGGCTCGACACCATCAATTTCTACTTCCACAGCCAGGGCTTGGAAAACAACCCGCCGCTGCCGCCGGAAGAGCGCAACGACCAGACCGCGCCGGCGGTCAACCCCTACAACTACCAGGACCATCTCTACGACAAGAGCCGGCCCGAGAATCTCGGCTTCCTCGAACGGTTCCGTGCCCTGCTCGATGAATATCCGGCAACCGCAGCGGTCGGCGAGGTCGGCGATTCGCAGCGTGGGCTTGAAGTGGTGGCCGCCTACACCGCCGGCGGCAAGCGCGTGCACATGTGCTACTCCTTCGATTTCCTGGCGCCGGAAAAGATCAGCGCGGGCAAGGTCCGCTCGGTGCTGGAATCCTTCGGCAAGGTCGCCAGCGATGGCTGGTCGTGCTGGGCCTTCTCCAACCACGATGTAATGCGCCCGGCCTCGCGCTGGGCCGCCAATGAGCCCGACCCGACCGCCTACCTCAAGGTCATCTCGGCGCTGCTGATGTCCTTGCGCGGTTCGGTCTGCATCTATCAGGGTGAGGAACTTGGGCTCGGCGAGGCCGACCTTCGGTTCGAGGATTTGCAGGATCCCTACGGCATCCGCTTCTGGCCTGAATTCAAGGGCCGCGACGGCTGCCGCACACCGATGGTGTGGGACGGCGGCGCCAAGAATGGCGGCTTCTCCCAGGCAAAACCCTGGCTGCCGGTGCCGGCCAAGCATTTGGCGCAAGCGGTCAATGTCCAGCAGGGCGACGAGGCTTCGCTGCTCGAGCACTACCGGCGCTTTCTCAGCTTCCGGCGTGCCCATCCGGCGCTGGCCAAGGGCGACATCACCTTCATCGAAAGTGAGGGAGATACCGTGGCCTTCACGCGCCGCGCAGGCAACGAGCAGATCGTCTGCGTCTTCAATCTGGGAGCCGGGCGGGCCAAGGTTGACCTTGGCGGCCGATCGCTGCAACCTCTGCCCGGGCACGGATTTTCGGGGCAGGCGAGCAGCGGTTCCATCGAGCTTGGCGGCTACGGCGCCTGGTTCGGGCGTCTCGACTGAATTTCCAATCACTGGAGGAAACCAATGGCCGATGTCACGCTAAGACAAGTGAAGAAGTCCTACGGCAATCTGAACATTCTCCACGGCATCGACCTCGATATTAGGTCGGGCGAGTTCATCGTCTTCGTCGGCCCGTCGGGCTGCGGCAAGTCGACATTGCTGAGGTCGATCGCCGGGCTCGAGGAAATCACCTCCGGCGAACTCAGAATAGCCGGCGAAGTGGTGAACGACGTGCCGCCGTCGAAGCGGGGCATCGCCATGGTGTTCCAGTCCTACGCGCTGTACCCGCACATGACCGTCTACGACAACATGGCGTTCTCGATGAAGATCGGCAAAGAGAACAAGGCCGAGATCGACCGCCGCGTGCGCCAGGCCGCCGAGATCCTGCAGCTGACCAAATATCTCGACCGCCTGCCCAAGGCGATGTCGGGTGGCCAGCGCCAGCGCGTCGCCATCGGCCGCGCCATCGTGCGCAATCCGAAGGTGTTCCTGTTCGACGAGCCGCTTTCGAACCTCGACGCCGCGCTGCGCGTCGCCACCCGCATCGAGATCGCCAAGCTCAAGGAATCGATGCCCAACACGACCATGATCTACGTTACCCACGACCAGGTCGAGGCGATGACGCTGGCCGACCGCATCGTGGTGCTCAAGGACGGCCATATCGAGCAGGTCGGCACGCCGATGGACCTCTACAAGAAGCCCGGCAATCTGTTCGTTGCCCAGTTCATCGGCTCGCCGGCCATGAACATCCTGCCGGCGACCATCGAAAAGACCGGAAACCCGACCGTCGTCAGCCATGTCGGCGGACGCAAGGCGACCGTGCCGATTGCGACGCCGGCTTCGGCAAAGGGCGCTGCGGTGAGCTTTGGCGTGCGGCCGGAGGACCTGATCATCGCCAGCGGCGCGGACTATCTGTTCGAGGGGACGGTCGACTATGTCGAGCAACTCGGCGAGGTGCAGCTTGTCTATGTCGACATCGGCCGCGCCGATCTGCCGCTGGTGACCAAGCTGCCCGGCAATGTCGAGGTCAAGCGCGGCTCGACATTGCGGCTGAGCGCCAATGGCGAGGACCTGCATATCTTCGACGCGGATGGACGTTCTTTCGCGTTGCATGAAGTGGAAGCAAAGGCGGCTTAACCGCAATTACCGTGTCAGGCACAAAAAAGAGCGGCGGGCCGGGCCCGCCGCTCTTTGACTTGGAGATCGACTTCGGTTGTTAGTTGTTGCCGAAGAGGTTGCGGTCGGCACCTTGCGGAGCAGACTTCTGGGTGGTGTCACCCGACGAGTTCAGCAGCTTGTAGACCGGCGAACCGGTGTTGCGTACCGAAGAGGTGCGCGTGCTGTCGACCGAAGTCGTGGCGGCAGGCTGATTGGCACCATTGGAGCCAAAATTGTCGCTGCCGGCGAAGGCACTGCCGGTGATGGCCAGAACGGCGGCGGCAGCAATAAGGATCTTGTTCATTTTAGTCTCCTGAATTCTGGATTTCGCCAGGACGGCAGACACAGCTGCCGTCGGTTGCGAAATTGGTTGTTAGCGACCGAAGAGGTTACGGTCGCTGCCCTGAGCGGGCGTCTGGGCAGCCGGTTCCGAGGTTTTGGTGGAAGCCGTGTACGACTGGTCCACAGCGGCGGCAGGCTGGTTGGGGCCGTTCGAACCGTAGTTGTCGCTGCCCGCGAAAGCGCTGCCGGTGATGGCCAGAACGGCGGCGGCAGCAATGAGGATCTTGTTCATCTTGAATACTCCTGAATGTCTGAATTTCGCCAGGGCGGCGGGCGAGCCCGCCGTCGACCGGGAAACTGGGAATCGGCTGTTAGTTGTTGCCGAAGAGGTTGCGGTCAGCACCCTGGGCAGGCGCCTGAGCAGCCGGTTCCGACTTCTTGGTCGAAGCGGTGTACGAGCTGTCGACAGCAGTGGCTGCCGCGGCGTTGGAACCGTAGTGGTCGCTACCAGCGAAGGCGCTGCCGGAAATGGCCAGAAGGGCTGCGGCAGTGAGAATGATCTTTTTCATTTTTGGTACTCCAGTATCGTCTTTTTTCCGTCCGTCTAGCGGCGTGTCTTGGAAATGAAATCGCGTCGTTCGGACAGCCCCGATGTGGGAGGGCAAGGTCGTCTTTTCCAATCACGAAGTTGTTCCGTGTGGACCATGAATCCACACCTTGAAATTGTGCCAACGGAATCTAGGGATGCATTTTTCTTCTTCATATCAGTGTGTTAGGTGTAGCCACCTGATGGATCACTGACTGTTTCAGAGGCCCAGCGTTCACACCGTCCTGCACGCACCGTCAACAGAAACGAACCGTTCGGTTCGATTTTAGGGCGAACTAATAGTCATTTTTCGAAACCATTAACCTTTTTTGACCCCCCGCGAAGGGTCGGATTCGGGAAGATCGCAGCCGGCAAATGGCCGCCCGGGAGGTGGGATCTCGGCCCGCGACGAGCTGCAGTAGCGTTTCGCATGCCGTGTCGCGCCGCATGGATACGATGTCGTTTTCATGCCGACGGCGCGCCCGCGATCGTGGTTAGATCATACCATCTCAGGTGCCGCTTCGTGACGACGAGGCGGAGAATTGGGAAGCCGGTCAGAATCCGGCGCTGCCCCCGCAACGGTGGTGGAGTTCAAGTCGCAACGGGAGACCACTGGGCAACCGCCTGGGAAGGTGTCGCGATGGTCCGCAAGGACAACTCCAGAGCCCGGAAACCAGCCCGAGATTTTTAGACTCGACTGATCGCGGTGGGCGGTCAAGAGGTGGATAGCGCATGTCCGGCACACAGCCGGCCTGCGCTTCAATCCTTCCTCCGTCACCACCAGTTCAGTCCTTAGGAACGAGGACAGGACATGGATATCCGCAACGACATGCTGAGGCTCCTGAAGGGGCGCCGGCAAGGCTTTTCGCTGGAGCAGCCCTTCTACACCGATCCGGACTACTTCAAGCTCGACATGGAGCTGATCTGGTATCGCGACTGGCTGTTCATCGGCCATGATTGCGAACTGCCGAAGCCGGGCAGCTACATCACCGTGCAGGTCGGCGATTATCCGGTCGTCCTTGTCCGCGACCAGCACGGCAAGATCAACGCCTTCCACAATTCCTGCCGCCATCGCGGCAGCCGCGTGTGCAACACGGAGAAGGGTACCGCGGCAAAGCTCGTCTGCCCGTATCATCAGTGGACCTACGAGCTGGACGGCCGCCTGCTGTTTGCCCGCCAGATGGCCGACGGTTTCGACAAGAGTGATTTCGGCCTGAAGCCGGTCGCCTGCGAGAGCGTCGGCGGCTACATCTTCATCTGCCTGGCCAAGGAACCGGCAGATTTCGCGCCGATGCGGGCGATGATCGAACCCTATCTTTTGCCGCACCGGCTGCGTGAAGCAAAGATCGCCTTCGAGAGCACGATCGTCGAGAAGGGCAACTGGAAGCTGGTCTGGGAAAACAACCGCGAGTGCTACCACTGCGCCGCCAATCATCCCGAGTTGTGCAAGACCTTCCCCGAGGCTCCAACCATAACCGGCGTCCATGGCGCCGACAGCGACCCTGAAATGGTCGCACACTGGGCCAGATGCGAGGCATCAGGCTTGCCGAGCAAATTCCGCATCGATCCGGCAGGGCAGTACCGCGCCACCCGCGCGCCGCTGCTGCGCGATGCCGTCAGCTACACCATGACGGGAAAACGGGCGGTCCAGAAGAACCTGTCCGACAGCGTTTCAACCGACCGCATCGGCTCCTTGCTGCTCTATCACTATCCGACGACCTGGAACCATATCCTCGGCGACCACGCCGTTACCTTCCGCGTGCTGCCGATCAGTGCCACGGAAACCGCAGTGACAACGAAATGGCTCGTCCACAAGGATGCGGTCGAAGGCGTCGACTACGACCTCGCTGAGCTCACCCATGTCTGGACCGAGACCAACGACCAGGACCGCCGCATCGTCGAGGAAAACGCCTTCGGCATCCTGTCGCCGGCCTATGAACCAGGCCCCTATTCGGAGCTGCATGAGGGCGGCGTGATCCAGTTCGTCGAGTGGTACGCGTCGTTCATCGGGCCGCGCCTTGCCGAAGGCGGCCGGCCGGCCCTGCGCAGCGTCGCCTAGCCCAGGGGACAAGAGGATGAATGCGATGACGGACCTTGGCCTCTATCGCCATCTCGACCAGATGACGCCCTGGAACGACAGGCTGCAGGTGCTGGAAGTGATCGGCGTCAGCGACGAAGCGCCTGACGTGAAGACCTTCACCTTCCGCTCCGACAACCAGACCTGGTTCCGCTACAAACCGGGGCAGTTCGTGACTCTGGAACTGCCGACATCGGACGGGCCGCTGATGCGCACCTACACGCTGTCGTCCTCGCCGTCGCGGCCGTTCTCGATCGCGGTGACGGTCAAGGCGCAGGCGGGCAGCACCGGTACGCGCTGGATGTTCGACCATCTGACGCCCGGTTCGCACGTCAAGGCCTATGGGCCGACCGGCGACTTCTCGCTGCACAGCCACCCGGCCGCCAAATACCTGTTCATTTCGGCCGGTTCCGGCGTGACGCCGATGATGTCGATGCTGCGCTGGCTGAACGACTGCGCGCCATGGACCGATGTCGGCTTCGTCAACTGCGCGCGCCGCCCGGAAGAGATCATTTTCCGCAAGGAGCTCGAACTGCTCGGCAGCCGCATGCCTGGGCTGTCGCTCGGCTTCATGATCGAGGAGCGGTCGAGCCGCGAGGGCTGGTTCGGCCATATGGGCCGCATCGACGCGATCCGGCTGCCATTGCTGGCGCCCGATTTCCGCGAGCGCGAGATTTTCTGCTGCGGCCCCGATCCTTTCATGCGCGCCGTGCGCGGCATGCTGGACGCAGCCGGCTTCGACATGGCGAAATACCATCAGGAAAGCTTTGCCGCGCCTGCCGTGGAGGAGATCCCGGCGCCGTTCTCGCCGCCGGCGGAAGACGGCGCCGCTGCCACCGTGGAGGCCGTGACACCGATCCGGTTCTCGCATTCCGATGTCGATGCCGAATGCGTCGCCGGCCAGACCGTGCTGCAGACGGCACGCGCCTCGGGGGTGCGGATTCCCGCCGCCTGCGAGTTCGGCCTGTGCGGCACCTGCAAGGTGAGGAAGGTCGCGGGCGACGTCGAGATGAGCCACAATGGCGGCATCCTCGATCACGAAATCGAAGACGGCTTTATCCTCGCCTGTTGCTCGAAGCCGCTTTCGGCGCTTGAAATCGAGGCGTGACCGGCAGGCACGGTCAGAGGCTGTCCATGCCCGCGCGGCCTGCAGCTGCGCTCGGCCGGGCCTACGCCATCTTGCCAAAAACCCTGCAAATGGTTAGACGCCTGCAACGGTGGGGTTGACCGTAGGGCCCGAAGATCATCTCCGCGGCCTGCTTCGGCGGGGAGCAAACATGCGACAATCCGGCGTATATGCCATTGCCAGCAAGGATATCGTCTTTGAATCCTTCGATGGCGAAGCCGTCGTTCTCGACCTGACCACCGGTAAATATTTCGGCTTCTCTGATTCAGGCAGCAGGCTTTGGGATGCACTGTCGTCCGGCGTGCCTGCCTCCGAACTGGTCGGCGCCGCGACCGGGATTGGCGCCCTCGATGCCGCCGCGATTGACGGCTTTGTTTCACAATTGCTCGAATTCGGTTTGCTGGCGGCCGCAACCGATGGCGTGGCAAGACCGGTTCCCAGCGAATTGCTGGCTCAGCTCGCCGCTGCCGGCGAGCCCCTCAAGGTCGACATCCATGACGACCTTGCCGACCTCATTGTCGTCGATCCCATCCACGAGGTCGAGGAGCCCCTCGGCTGGCCCGCAGTGAAGCAGGCCAACTGAGGCGCGCCAGGCTCTCGTTGCCGGACGGCTCCGGAACAGGCAGACCATGCCGAACGTCACTCTCGAAAACCTGACTGACTACGCACGTCATGTCCTGGCGCAAGCGCAGAGCAGCGCCGCGCATTATCCACTGACCTGCAAGGTGGGTTTGCCGCATCTGGAGTTGACCGCTCATGTGAGTGCCGGCGCGTTGGCGGATGCCTTCGCTCATGGCTTTGTCACGGCTGCGGACAACCGAGCGCCTGCCGACATCTGCCGCATCTTCGTCGCACATCCCGGCATTGACGGCATCGCGGCACCGGCCAGATGGGGCCAAGGACCCTTCACGCAGCATGGCTTCGCCACCAGGCTGGCGGAAGCCGGATTGCGCGGCAACCATTTCCACGACCTGGATTTCTGGCAGTTCTATGATCCGCAACGTCGCGTTGGCGTGCAATTGATGGCCTCGGCCGATGCCTTTCCACCGTGGGAGCCGGGAGCGCCGCTGCGCCCCTTCCTCCATTGGGAATATGCGGCACGTGGCATGCGGCTGGCCCATGCGGGGACGCTCGGCACCAAAGGCAGGGGCGTACTGCTGGCCGGCGCGGGCGGCGCCGGGAAATCCGGGACCGTCGCCGCCGGCCTCCTCCACGGGCTGGACAGCGTCGGCGACGATTATGTGCTGGTCGACCTCTCCAACGGCGTGACTGCCCGCCCGTTGTTTTCAACACTCAAGCAGGATCCCCAGGGATTCGCGCGACTTGGGCTGGATCACCGGCTGCCAGCTCATAGCCCGCTCAACTGGCAAGGCAAATATGCTTTTCACATTCATGACATCGCGCCCCGGCCGGTGCCTGAAACCCTGGACATCGTTGCGCTGCTGGTGCCACATATCGGCGGAGGCGGGGCAAGTTCGATCGTGCCGGTGTCGCGGAGGGATGCCATGATTGCCTTGGCGCCGTCCGGCATAGCGCAGATGCCGGGCGAGCGGGAGAGCGGCTTTCGCTTCTTCAGCGACCTGACCCGCCTGCTGCCATGCTATCGTCTGTCGCTGGGGACGCAGCCACAGGAGATAGCCGGCACGATTGCGGACTTTCTTGTGCGGGGCGCTTCGTGAAACTGAGCGTGATAATGCCCGTCTATAACCGTGAACGCTATGTCGTTTCGGCATTGCGCTCGCTGGTGCGGCAGCGGGACGCCGCCGATCTCGACATCATCGTCATCGACGACGGTTCGACCGACGGCTCTGCTGAGGCCGTACGCTCGATGATGGGCGAAAACCCCTGCATCCGACTCTTCCAGCAATCGAACATGGGCGTGGCCAGGGCGCGCAACGCCGGGCTGCGGCAACTGCCGCCGGATGCGGAGTTCGTGTCATTCCTGGATTCTGACGACATCTCGCTGGCCGGACGGTTCAAGGCCGATCTCGCCCGCTTCGAGGCTACCTCCGGGCTTGAGCTAACCTATTCGCTGATGACGCTGGTCGACCGGATCGACGACGAGAAGCTCGAGCCGGAGGCGGACTGCTGTACCATGACGCTTCGCGGAATTTCGCTGAGCACCGCTCTCTTCAGTCGAACGCTTGTCGATCGCATCGGCCATTTCGACGAGGACTTTGAGCAGTCCGAGGACACGGATTATCTGTTGCGAGTCTTCGAAACCGGTCCGCGCTACGAATTGCCGAACACCGTCGCGATCTACTACCGACGCCACGCCGGAAATGTCACCAAGGAACATAGCGGCAGGGTCCGCAACCACTTGCGTGCAATCCACAAGTCGATGCGGCGGCGCAAGGCCGATCCGTCACGGCGAGAGGTCCAGGGCATCTTCGAATTGAAGAGTCCCGCCGATTGGCGGATGCCATGATGCTCGAGACAATCGGCTCGGATCAGCCAAGCCCGCAACGCTGCTGGAGACGCCGATGAGGCTGAGCGTCATCATGCCGGTCTACAATCGCGAACAATTCGTTGGCCTGGCGCTGCGCTCGTTGCTCAGGCAGCGCGAAGACATCGATCTCGACATCATCGTCATCGACGACGGGTCGACCGATGGCTCGGCAGCCGTCGTACGGTCGTTGATCGACGAGGCCCCATGCATTCGTCTTTTCCAGCAGATCAATGGCGGGGTCACCAAGGCGCGCAATGCCGGGCTGAAGCAGTTGCTGCCGCAGACGCGTCTGGTGTCGTTTCTCGATTCGGACGACATCTCCCCGATAGGCCGCTTCAAGGCGGATCTCGCCTGCTTCGAAGAGGATCCTGGCCTCGAGCTGACCTATTCGCGCATGACGCTGGTCGACAAGATAGATGGCGAGACACTGGAACCGGCCGCCGACAGCCACTCCATCACCGTGCGAGGGATCCACCTGTCCGCCGGGATCTTCGCGCGAGACCTCATCGAGCGCACCGGTGGTTTCGACGAGGATTTCAAACAGGCCGAGGACACCGACTATCTGTTGCGTATCTTTGAGAGCCAGGCAAAATACGTTATGCCCGATACGGTGGCTCTCTATTACAGGCGTCATCCCGGCAACATGACCAAGGAAGCCGATGTGCCCTTTCGCGAGTTCATGCGCGCCATTCACAAGTCGATGAAGCGTCGCAAGGCCGATCCCAGCTTGCGCCGGGTGGAGGGGATCTTCGACTTCAAGGATCTCGCGCAGTGGCGGTTCCTTTGATGGCAGGCTACGGCGTCGTCATTCCGGCTTTCAACGCGGCCGCCACCATAGGCGCTGCCCTGAACTCCGTTCTGGCCCAGACGGCAAAAGCGGAGGCCATCGTCGTGGTCGATGACGGTTCGACCGACGATACGGCCGCGGTGATCGATGCGATGAACCTGCCGGTGACGGTGCTGCGACAGGACAATGCCGGACCCGGCAGCGCAACGACCCGTGGCATTGCGGCACTCTCGACGCCGCTCATCGCGACGCTCGATGCCGACGATTTGTGGCTGCCGGACAAGATCGAACAGCAACTGGCCTATCTCGGCCGTCATCCCGGGACAGCGGGCGTCTTTACGCACTGGCGGACGTTTCGCGGCGACAGCCCCGATTTGCCCGATGCGGCCAGTGGAGCGGGCTGGTCGCGCACGACGATGATGATCCGCCAGGAGGTGGTGCAGAGCGTCGGTCCCATCATCGACCCACCAGGCGGTCGCGGCGAGATGATCGACTGGATCGCCCGGGTTCGTGAGGCAGGCTTTGTACTTGCCATGCTCGACGACGTGCTTGCATTGCGCCGCATCCGTCCGGGCAGCCTTTCCTACGGCCGCGATCCGGCACGCGACCGGGGCTATATCCAGGTCGCAAGGCTCGCCATGCAGCGGCGGGCCCAGAACAAGGCGGGCTCCAGTTGAACGCCAGGCCTGTTCGCCGCATCAGCCGCCGCTTCCCGGACTATGGCTGGTCGTGGCCCACCGGCCAGTTGGACCTGTTGCTGAAGGCGGCGCTGCTCTCCGATGAGGACGCAGCCGCTGCCTGCGCCGCGCGCTGGCTCGACGAGAACGACATCGACCTCGTCTCGTTTCGAGAACATCGTCTGCTCGCCGCCATCTCCGACAGGTTCGGCAGAAAACTGGCCGGGCATACCGCGCACCCGCGCCTCGTCGGCCTGCAGAAGATGCTGTGGACGAAGTCGCGCATGGCGATGCGCGAGGCCGAGCCGACGCTGAAGGCGATGGCCGACGGCGGCGCCGACATCATGCTGATCAAGGGCGCCAGCCGCATTGCCTTGAACGCGTCGGCGCAGCGTGGTCGGGTGGCGCATGACATCGACATACTGGTGCGCCCGCGCGACATGGCTGCCGTCTTCGACATCTTGCGCGACCGCGACTGGCAGATCGCCTCGGGCGTCAGCGCGCAATATCTGCGAACCCGGTTGGCGTCGCTGCGGTCGATGAACTTCTTCAAGGGCCGTTTCGGCGACATCGACCTGCACCAGCTCGGCTATGATGGGTCGCAGACGAGCGCGGAAGACGACCTGGCGATCTGGCAACGGGCGGTCCCGGCACAATTCAGCGGCGTCGCGGTCTTCGTGCCATCGCCGGCCGATCGCATGGCACTGGCCATCGCCCATGGCGGCCTCGACGCCCACACCCACAGCGACTGGCTTGTCGACTGCGCGGTCGCCATCCATGCCGAAGACGTCGATTGGGGGATGTTCCTCGACATCGTCGGAAGACGCGGCCTGGCGGTTCCAGCGGCGGTGGCGTTATCCTATCTGGCGTTCGAGATCGGCATTCCGGTGCCGGAACGGACAATGGCCAGAATCTTCGAGATGGCCGACCGGGCTGGCCTGTCGCGTTGGTCGTCGGTTCTGCAAGCCAAGCCGCGCACGGATTTCGGCGGCCTGGTCTGGCTGTCGCGCGGCCTTGCCAAGCAGTTGCGCCTGAAGCGGAAGAAGGGCCGGTTGCAGCAGGAGCCGCCCGCCAAACCCTGGCGCGGGAGACCGGCCGCGGGCAAGCCGCAAGCCGCATCGGAGCCTCTGGTGTTTTCGCAGGCCATCGCCTGTCCGCAAACGACCGGCGACATGATGCTCGACATCACCGTCAGGATCGGCGTTCCGCCGGTCCGGCGCCGCATCGAAATGGAGATCAATGACGGTGGCGAGCATATCGCTCGCCTGCGTGCCGTGGCTATCAGCCGATCCGGCAGGGAACGCGTGCTGCATTTTCGCGGCAAGGTGACGCTCGACGGCGCGCGAGTTGCCTTGACGCTCGAGGCGCGACCATCGCGACAGTTTCGCGAGTGGAACGACGCGGCCACGGTGGCCGCCTATGGCGCCTTGCCTTTCCAGTTGCTGTCGGCGGGTTTCTTGCCGATCGGCTGAAGGCGAATCCGACGAACCTTTCTCGCAAGGCGGCGTCCGCTCAAACTCCGTAGCGTTCGGTGCGGATGATTTCGGCTGCAACGCCGGCATCGATCAGCGCCTGGGCTGCCGCGGAAACGAAGGCATTGGAGCCGCAGACGAAGGCGAGACCGGGCGGCTCGGGCAGCCGCGCCATGGCTTGCGCCATCATCGCGACGTCCACCCGCCGCGCATAGTCGGCCGGGCGGCGTGCGGCTTCGCGGGTCAGTGTCAGCACCAGCTCGAAGCCGTCCTGACGCTCGTCGAGGGCGATCAGCTCGTCACGAAAGATCACTTCGTCCCAGACCCGGACCGAAAAGACCAGGACGACGGGCACCGCTGAATTCCGTGCGGCGCGGTGGCGGATCATCGACATCAAGGGCACGACGCCCGAACCGCCGCCGACCATCACAAGCGGCCCACTCTCATCCTTCGGCCAGACGAAATGCCCGCCAAGCGGCCCGCGCAGTTCGATTTCGTCGCCAATTGCCGCGACCTCGTGGAAGAAGGGCGAAACCTCGCCATCGTCGAGTTTTTCGATCGCCAGTTCGATTGCGCCATTCGTTTCGGGCGCGGAGGCGATGGAATAGGAGCGGCGCGCCTGATAGCCGTCCGGCGCCGTCAGCCTGACGTCGACATGCTGCCCGGCGCGATAGGCGAAGGGCCGAGACGGCTGAAAAAAGAAGCTGGTGACACGCGGCGTGCGCTTTTCGATGCGGACGATGCCGGCTGTTTGCCAGGGCGACTGCACTGCCGCCGTATCGCTCATGGATCGTTCGTGTAGCGTTGCTCGCGCCATGGGTCGCCATAGATATGGTAGCCGCGCAATTCCCAGAAACCGGGCTCGTCGCGCGAGGTGAATTGCAGGCCGTTCAGCCATTTGGCCGACTTCCAGAAATAGAGATGCGGCACCAGCAGCCTTGCCGGGCCGCCATGATCCGGCGTGATCGGCTTGCCTTCGTAGAGCAGCGCGACCATGGCCTTGCCGGCGGTGAGATCCTTGACCGGCACATTGGTGGTGTAACCGTCGAACGCGTGCGCCAGCGTGAAGCCGGTCGGCGGCTCCACACCCGCGTCGGCAAGGATATCGTCGACCAGCACGCCCTGCCACGGCGTGTCGAACTTGGTCCATGCGGTCACGCAATGGATATCGCGCGTCATCTTGGTCAGCGGCAGCGCGTTGAACTCGGCCCAGTTCCATTTCTTGATCGGCCGTGGCCCATGTTTCAGCGTGAAAAACCAATCCTCGGTGCGCACGCGCGGCGTCGGACCGGCCGACAGCACCGGAAAACCCTGTTCCAGATATTGGCCGGGCGGGATGCGGGCATCGTCATCGGTTGGCGGGCGCCGTCCTGAAGAGAAACCTCGGGTGACCATCGCGGCAATCTCCTGCATCGGGCCGACATCAGCCTGATGCAATGTTCTCGAAGATGTCGTGGCGGGCAACCAAAATCTTGACGGCCGGAGGCCGGAGGGGATCGTCGCCGACGAACCCTGCCGGTCCCGTTCACGTCAAGGCCATTACTCAGCCATTGGCAAAAGGCACCGCGATGTAGATCTGAGCGTCGCCACGCTCGACCAGCAACAGCACCGACTTGCGGCCAGACTTGCCGGCTTGCGCGATTGCCTGGGTTACCTGCCTGGCGTTCTTAACCGGCACCTGATTGACGGCAACGATGATGTCGCCGGCCTGTATTCCGGAAGCGGCGGCGGCTTTGTCGGGATTGACGCTGGCAACCACCGCGCCGTGCTGCTTGCCGGCTAGGTTCATCTGCTGGCGAATGTCGGGCGTTATATCCATCAAGCCGAGCCCTATCGCCGGAGCGCGCCCGGCGCTGGGCGTGTCGGACCCGTCATCCAGCGACGCGGTCTTCGCATCGGCGCTGTTCTGGCCGACATCGACGGAAATCCGCATCGGCTTGCCTTTGCGCCAGACGTCGACCGTTTCCATGGCGCCCGGCGCGACATCGGCGACCGCCCGCGACAGGTCCTTGGGGTCCTTCACGTCCTGCCCGGCAAAGCTGGTGATGACGTCGCCCGTCTCGATGCCGGCCTTGGCCGCCGGCGAGCCGTCATTGACCTCTGAAACCAGCGCGCCGCCGGGATGGTCGAGCCCGATGGCGCTCGCGACATCCGGTGTCACCTCCTGGATCTGAACGCCGAGATAGCCGTACTGGATGGAGCCGCCCTTCATCAGCTTGGCCACCACCTTCTGGGCCTGGTCCGACGGAATGGCAAAGCCGACGCCGACGCTGCCGCCATTGGGCGAATAGATCGCCGTGTTGATGCCGACGACATTGCCCGCGACATCCACCAGCGGGCCGCCGGAATTGCCGTGGTTGATCGGCGCGTCGATCTGGATGAAATCGTCGAACGGCCCGCTATGCAGGTCACGGCCGCGCGCCGAGACGATACCTGCCGTGACGGTGGTGCCGATGCCGAACGGGTTGCCGAAGGCCAGCACCTGGTCGCCTGGCATAAGCTTGTCGGAATCGCCCCATTTGACGGTCGGCAGGGGTTTGTCCGACTTGATCTTCAGCACGGCGAGATCGTTCTTGGCATCGCGGCCGATGAGCTTGGCCGGAAGTTCGGTGCCGTCGTCGAGCGTCACCTTGATCGAAGAGGCCCCATCGATGACGTGATTGTTGGTGACGATGGTGCCGTCGGAGGCGACGATGAAGCCGGAACCCAGCGCCTCGGCGCGCTGCGGTTGCTGTTGCGGCGGCGTCTTGGGCGTCGGCATGCCCTGGTCACCGAAGAACTGGCGGAAATAGTCGTCGAAAGGCGAGCCGCCGTCGAAAGGAGAGGCATCGCTCATCGTTTCAGGCTGTGCCTTCATGACCGTGGTGACCGTCACCACCGCCGGCTTGTCGGCGGCAACGATGGGTGCGAACGAGCCATTGGGCGCAGTGATGCCGGCAACAGGTGTCTGGGTCGTCGGAACGGTGTTGCCCGCGCTTTGGGCGAAAGACATGACGAAGGGGGATATGATCAGCGCAGCGCCCAGCAAGGCCGCGACGCGATGCCTACGAAGGATATCTGACATGGTCGTTTGTCCGGGCGAGAGTTGATCCAGCGCCGTGGCCTCCCATGCGGGAAATCGGTCATCGGCGTGTCGAGGTTGCAATTGCCCGTCTCGCCTACATGGCAGCCAACCGGATCGACGGCCTTGCATCTAGGGCGCGGATTGGCCCGATTTAGGGTTTTCGGGCGACCTTACGAAGATTTAATATCCGCACGGCGGCAGGGTCACAAAGTCGTCGGGTCGCGCCTTGCTGCCTCGCTGGAGCCTCAGCCACCGGCGATTCGTCCGAGATAGGCCGTAGCAATCTCGCGCATGCGCTTGCCGTCGAAGCTCGGTCCGTGTCCTCCATGACCGATACGGATCGGCAGGTCGAGCAGGCGCCGCATCGTACTGATATAGGCGGCCCGGTCGGAATCCGGCAGGTCGTCTATCAGCATGGCGTCGTAGATGGCATCGCCGCTGAAGAACAGTCCGTCGGCCTCGTCGAACAGCGCGATCGAATCCGGTGAATGGCCCGGCAAATGCAGCACGCGAAATTGCCGGTCGCCAAGATCGACGACATCGCCCTCGTCCAGGGTTCGCGTCAACGGCGCGGGCGGGATCCTGTAGTCGGCCGACTTCCATCCGGACGCCGGCAGTTTCGAGACGGCACCCTCGAGGTCGTGGAACATGTAGGCGTAAGTCGCGGCCTCATCCATGGTCTCGAACCGAGCCGCGCTCATTCTTGGCCCGGCCCGCAACGGGAATTCATGCAGCGAGCCGACGTGGTCGAGATGGATGTGGGTGGCAACGACCAGCAACGGCTTGCCCTGCGGCGTCTCGATCTGCGGCGCCAGCGGACAGATGCCCATACCGGTGTCGACGAGCAGGTCGGCATCGCGACCGCGCAGATGCCAGATATTGGCCCGAACATAGGCATGCACGAAGGGCTCGGTCAGCATCGTCGTCTTGCCGTCGACCACGCTCCTGCTGAACCAGCTCGGCATCAAGTGTGAGTCCGGCATACGAAGTGAGCCGGGCATCAGGTGTGAGCCCGGCATCAGACGAAGGGCTTCCCGACCTTGTACTTTTCCGGCACCAGCCGCTTGAGATAGGCCATGCCGGCATCCGACAGCTGATTGACGTCGGGCTTCATGAAATCGTCAGGCATGTGGCGGGTCTTGCCGGCGACGTTCTTGAGCGGCACTTTCTTCAGCACCGTTCTGGTGCCGTCATATTGCAGCGCCACCGAGCCGCCGCCCTGTTCGGCGACGGTGACCGCGAAAGCGCCGGCATCGAAAGCCTCCTGCGCGTCGACCGCGCTGATGGCGCCGATATAGCCGCGCGGCATGTAGCCGAGCGCGTCGACGCGGGCACGCTTGCCGGGCAGGCCTTCCGCCAACGCGCGCTCGAGTGCGGCCGGCAGGTCGCTGCCCGACAGCTTGACGTTGCCATGCGCGTCGCGCTCAAGCTTGTCCGGCGGCACCAGGCTTTCGACCAATGCCTTGCCGTCGGCGGTGCTGACGCCTTCCGAAACGGCGACGATGCAGCGCTTGTGGCGATCGAGCGTGGCACGCACGTCGTCGATGAAGCCAGCGGCCGAGAACGGCCGCTCGGGCACGTAGACGAGATGAGGGCCGCTGTCGGGGTCGAGCTGCCAGGCAGCGGCAGCCGCGGTCAGGAAGCCCGCATGCCGGCCCATGACGATGCCGACATAGATGCCGGGCAGCGCGCGAAAATCGAGATCGACGGACAGGAAGGCGCCGGCGACGAACTCGGCCGCCGAAATAAAGCCCGGCGTGTGGTCGTTTTCCTCGAGATCATTGTCGATGGTTTTTGGCGCATGAACAAAGGCAATTGAGCCGCCGGCGGCGTCGGTCAGGATCTGCTGGGTACCCGACGTGTCGTTGCCGCCGATATAGATGAAGGCGTCGGCGCCGGCCTTCTTCAGGCCGTTGAGGATGACATCGCAATAGGCGGCGTCGGGCTTGTCGCGCGTCGAGCCGAGGGCGGCGCTCGGCGTGCCGGCAATCAGCCGCAGGCGGTCTTCCGGAATGGCGGAAAGGTCGACATAATTGCCGTCACGGATGCCGCGCACGCCATGGATCGAGCCCAGCACCTTGGCACCGGGATGCCGCTTGCGGATCTCCAGCGTCGCCCCGACAACCGTCTGGTTGATGACGGCGGTTGGGCCGCCGCCCTGCGCGATGACAAACGTTCCAGCCATGCTTGATTTCTCCCGGCGCGATGGTTTTCAAGGCACCTTGGCCTGTCTTGTCGCATCGCGCAACGGGAGTTTCGAGCGGCGCCAACACGCCGCATAAGCGTCAGACGACGACGACCGGATTTTTCTTGGAGACGCGGCTGTAGAGGTCGATGATGTCCTGGTTGATCAGGCGCACGCAGCCCGACGACATCGCTTGCCCGATGCTCCACCATTCGGGCGAACCGTGGATGCGATAGCCGGTGTCCTTGCCGTCCTGGTAGATGTAGAGGGCACGCGCGCCGAGCGGATTGGTGAGGCCGCCGGGCTGTCCGGCCTGCCATTTCACCAGTTCAGGCTTGCGGGCGATCATCTCCGGCGGCGGCGTCCAGGTCGGCCATTCCCTGCCGTACTGGATGTTGGCGCGGCCGGACCAGCGGAAACCGTCCTTGCCGATGCCGACGCCATAACGGATGGCATCGCCGCCCGGCTGGACCAAATAGAGCATGCGCTCCTTGAGATGGACGACGATGGTGCCGGGCGCCTCGCCTGTCGTGTCGACGACGATCTGGCGGCGGAATTCCGGCTTGACCTTCAGATATGGCACTTCCGGAACGTTGAAGCCGCCGTCGGTCAGCCCGGCATACATGACCCCGGGACTGGTGACGTTCTTGTCGACGCTGATGCTTGGCCGGATCGGCCGCACGGAACCCGTGGTGACGTCGTCGAGCTCGAGCGCCGGCAGGCCGCCGCCCGAGGTCGAGCAACCGGCGGCGCTCAGCAGCGCAAGCGCCCCTGCCCCGGACAGGATGGCGCGGCGGGAAAGATGATGATCGGTTTCGATTGCGTCGCCATTTCGCGGCGGCGTCAGACCTTGCGGCAACTCACGCATATACCCAGACCCTACGCTGTCGGCGGGAAGCACGGTCCGGCCGGATAGCAGGCATTTTCCTCATTCATGGTTGATAAAGCGTGAAGACCTTGCACAGCCTGCATTTGCGCATGGCCTTGGCGATGTTCGACCTTCTTGCCTGAACTTGAACGAAGGCTGCTGCACAAAAAGACCTCGGTCGAGTCATATTCCCGGCGCCGGCGTCTCCTACTCCTCGAACCATCAGCGAGGGGCCTCCATGTGCAAGACCTTAAAAACCGACATCAAGCTTTTTGCCGCTGCCATTGTCGCGGCGGCAACCGTTCTCGGTGCCAATGTCAGCCTGGCCGATATAGTGAGCACGCTGAGCGGCGCGAACTGACACCGATCTGCCGCTGGCGCAGTTAGGGAAATCGCCTCTTTACATTCTCCCGGGCCTAAGGATTTATCCTCTTCTTTAAGCTCAAAGGAGACGAGCATGTCCTTCGAAAACTGGGCCGCCTTCGCTGCCGCATCGACGATCCTTCTCATCATTCCAGGTCCGACCATCCTGCTGGTCGTGTCCTATGCGCTGGGCCAGGGCTGGCGTACCGCTCTGCCGATGGCCGTCGGCGTGGCGTTGGGGGATTTCACTGCGATGACGTTGTCGATGCTGGGTATCGGCGCGCTGCTGGCGGCCTCGGCGACCGTCTTCACCATCCTGAAGCTGATCGGCGCCGGTTATCTGATCTATCTTGGCGTGAAACTGTTTCGCGCCGGCGGCGCGTTGAAGGCCGAACCGCGCACCGACGCGGTCTCCTCGGCCAAGATGATGGCGCACGCCTGGCTGGTCACCGCGCTCAACCCGAAAAGCATCACGTTCTTCGTTGCCTTCCTGCCGCAGTTCCTCGACCGGCACGCCGATTTCTGGACGCAGATGCTGATCTTCGAGACGACCTTCCTGGCGCTCGCCTTCGCCAATGCCTTCGGCTATGCGCTGATCGCGGCACGCGCACGCAACGTGGTGCGCAATCCCAAGGCGATCCGCATCTTCAACCGCACCGGCGGTACGCTGCTGGTCGGCGCCGGCATCGCCACGGTGGCGATGCGTTCCAGCAATTAAGCTGTCTTTTTGACCGGCCTTACCATTTGACGCTGAAGCCCAGATTGCCTTCGAGGATCCGACGCTTGTCGCCACCGAGATTGGTGGTGTAGTCGCCGGTGGCGAAGATGCTGACCTTGTCCGTCACCTTGGCAATCACGCCGCCGCCGAACTCGAACGAGGTCGATCTGCCCTCGGTCGAGATGTCGGTGGTGTCGAAATTGACATGGCTGGTGCCGCCGAAATCGTGCCAGATGTTGGCCTTGAGATACGGCTGCAGCGCCATGCCATTGATCGCTGTTTCGCCTTGCAGCCGTGCGCCGAGCCGGCCGGTCACGCTGCCGTCCGTATCGAAGGAAACCGAAGCAAAGCGGTCCGACGCATCGTCGAGCGACAATTGCTGCCAGACCAGTTGCGCCTGCGGTTCAAGCGTCCAGCCTTGCGCCAGCGCGATGGGATAGCCGCCTTCCAGCGAAGCGGTGACGCCGGTCCCGCCGACGTCGATGCCAATGTCGCGCGACGATGTTGCGTTGCCGCCGAAGAAGGTGGCCATGAGGACGCCGTCCAGGTACCAGCCACCCTGACCGATCCGGGTCCAGTAGCCGCCGATACTGGTGCCGTTGATATCCATGCTGCCGACGGACAGATTGTCCCTGCCCAGCGCCTGGCCGCGCACGTCGCCATTCATGCTGGCATAGGCGACGAACAGGCCGGCGCGATCGGTCTGGCCCGACGCGGTTTCGCGGCCGAACAGATCGAAGCCCGCCTGGAGGCCGAACAGGGTGCCGTCAAAGGACGGCGATACCGTTCCTGAATAGGCCATCTTGCTGTCCTGACCGAAGATGCGGCCCCAGACCGGCGACAGCTCGGTGTTCGACAACAGGCTCTGCTCGCCGCGCCGTTCGTGGAATGTGCCGAGCGTCGTCATCGCCAGATGTTCGGCGACCGGCGGCAAGGCCGAATAGACCGGAACCTCGATGCGATAGAGCAGGATTTCCTCGCCCGCCGCCGGTGTCGGCAGGTCGGGCACCTCAGTTGGCACCACCGGCGGTGGCGGGGGCGGATCCGCCACTGGTGCCGGTGGTGGTGCCGGTGGTGTCGCGGGCGGCGGATCGGTCGGCACGACCGGCGGCGCCGGATCAACCGGATCGGGATCGCCGGGGGTGGATTCCGGCGGAGGCGGCGGCGCAGGGTCGATGGGCGGCGGCGGCGGCGGTTCGGCCGCCGGCGGCTCAGGTGCCGGCGGCGGAGCAGGCTCCAGCGCCGGCGGGGCTGCGGCCGGCGGGGCCGGCGTGTTCAGCGTCGAGCGCAGGTACCAGTTCTCCTCGCTGCCGGCGCTGACGCCGCCCTTGAACAGATAATATTCAAAGGCCCCGGCGGCGACCGGGGCGTCGAGCGCGAATGTCGTGGCGCCCGAGGTGGCGCCGTTGATTGCCTGGATGACCATGATGCCGTCCTGCGTGGTCGCAGCCCCCGCGCCGCCGAGATTGACCACGGAGATGCCGGTCGAACCGGAAGCCGTTCCGCTCGACAGGACCAACTTGTCGGATGCGGAGGAATCGTCACCGAGCTCGGTCTGGATAAGCAGCAGGCCACCCAGGCCGACATAATTGCCCGAAATCGTCAGGCTGTCGGTGGCGCCGGTGCTGCCATTGGTCAGGTCGATGCGCCCGGCATTGGTGACCTGCGCCAGCTGGCCTGCCGTAAACGCCTGGATCGCCGCATTGAAGCCGCCGCCGTAGAGCGTGCTTGCGGCATCGACACTGAGCGAACCCGTGCCGGTGCCGCTGTCGCCGAGCACCAGATTGCTGTCCATCGTCAGCTGGGTGTCATTGGTGGCGTCGATGCTTTCCCAGTTCTGGAGCCGGCTGACGCCATCCAGTTTGACGTTGTCCAGGGTCAGCGCATCGGTGCCGGCACCACCTGATATGGCATCCGTGGCACCGAGATTGGCGTTGGTGAGGTTGCTGAGCCTGGCGGTGTCGTTATCGCCGCCGAGATCGACGGAACCATAGATGATGCCGCCACCGTTCCAGACGAAATTGTCGGCGCCAAAGCTCATCAGTATATCGCCACCGACCGTGCCGCCGGTGACCGTGACGCTGTCATTGCCGCCGCTGACGCTGATGTTGCCGCCGATGGTGCCGCCCGACAGGATGATCGTGTCCTTGTCGAAGCCAGTGACGAGGTTGCGGTCGATGGTGCCGCCTGACATGTTGAAATAGTTCTGATCGAGCTTCATGTTGACCCGGCCGATGCGGCCACCGGTCATCACGGCGTGGTCGCCATCGTCGAAGAAATCGACGATGCGTCCGCCGGTCATGGTGAAGGTGTCGAGGCCGTCGCCCTGGTTGAGCGAGCCGATCTGGCCGCCGCTCATGTTGAAGTCGTCGATGCCGGCGCCCTGCTGGACATTGCCGGTGACGGTGCCCGCGCCAATTTTGAAGAAATCCGTGCCGCCACCCTGATCGACGGTGCCGGTTATGGTGCCTGACTGCATGTCGATGCCGGTCCGTGCCGACGCCAAAGGTCACATTGCCTGATATCTGCCCGGTGCCGCCGGCGGGAAAATTCAGCGTGTTGTCGCCGTCGAGATCGGTGAGGCTGCCGGCTGAGTCGCCGCTGTCACAGGTGTAGACGGTGTTTCCGGCGGATGGAGCCAGCACGCATGCGGCAAACGCGGCGGAGTTGGGCAGCAACGCAAAAGCTGTAGTTGAGAGGATGCTAATAAGCCACGGATGTAACGGATGCGGCTTTCGCCGTTGCGAAGCAATTGTCACCTGCGCATCCGCCGAACGACTGTTCGGAAGCGAGTTCTTCACATGCCGCATCGCGTCCCCTCTCGATTCGCGATTTCCAGCCCCCGCCAGCCGCCGCAATGAAGACACAATTCATTCAATTTTACAAAGCCTAATCTGCCCCGCATGGTTGCTAAACTGCAAAGACTACTGAAAGGTCTGGCGTAGCGCACGGTTGGCGTGTCCGTGGCCTATGCTTTAGGATCGCTTTGGGCCGAAGGATCAAGGGCCTGTCACGGGTCGATAAAGGACATCGCATGGCAATCAGGGACGCATTCGGCCTGGCACTTTCGGGCGCGACGGAGGCGGGATTCACGCCTTACAGCCAGGCAGTGCGTGAACTGCAGTGCTTCATCGGCGATCCCGTAGCTTCCGTCGACCGCGCCATCGCGGAAGATCCCGGCTTCGTCATGGCCCATGTCTTCAAGGGATATCTGTTCGGCCTCGCCACCGAGCGGGAGGCGACGGCCGTGGCCAAGGCTTGCCACGAGGCCGCACTGCCGCTTGCCGCGACCACGCGCGAGCGGGCGCATGTCTCGGCCCTTGGCCATCTCGCCAGCGGGCGCTGGCATGAGGCCAGCCGCGTTCTCGAGGACATCACCATCGAGACCCCGCGCGACGGGCTGGCGCTGCAGGTCGGCCACCAGATCGATTTCTTCACCGGCAATGCCCGCATGCTGCGCGACCGCATCGCTCGTGCCCTGCCTTCGTGGCAAAGCGGCATGCCCGGCTACCACGCCATGCTCGGCATGCAGGCTTTCGGGCTGGAGGAAATGGGTGACTATGTCAGGGCCGAGCAGCTTGGCCGCGAGGCAGTCGACATCGAGCCGCGCGACGGCTGGGCGCAGCACGCCGTCGCCCATGTCATGGAGATGCAAAGCCGGCAAAGGGATGGCATTGCCTGGATGCGCGCCAATCCGGAAGCGTGGACACGGGAGAGCTTCCTGCAGGTCCACAATTGGTGGCACCTGGCGCTGTTCCACTATGATCTCGGCGAGACCGACGCGGTGCTGGCCCTCTATGACGGCCCTATCTACAGCGTGCAATCGACGATGGCGCTCAACATGGTCGATGCCTCGGCAATCCTGTGGCGGCTCCACCTCGGCGGCGTCGATGTCGGCGACCGCTGGGCGGCACTCGCCGCCAACTGGGGCAAGGCGGGAGCGGGTCTTTATGCCTTCAACGACGCCCACGCGATGATGGCCTTCGTGGGTGCCGGGTTAGATGCGCCGGCCCTCGCCTTGCTCGAGGCTCAGCGCGAGGCCATGCGTGGCAGCGACGACAATGCGGCTTTCACGCGGGATGTCGGCCATCCGCTGACGCTCGCCATCAAGGCATTCGGTGAGGGCAGCTACGCCGAGACCGCGCGCCTGATCCGGCCGATCCGCGCGATCGCACATCGTTTCGGTGGCAGCCACGCCCAGCGCGACGTCATCGACCTGACGCTGATCGAGGCGGCCTTGCGCGCCGGTGAGGGTGCGCTGGCCAAGGCGCTCACGGCGGAGCGTTCGATGGCGCGGCCCGACAGTCCGCTGTCAGCGCTGTTTGTGCGACGCGCCGCCGATTTGTCGGAGAATTGACCCGAAGCGGATCTTGTTTTAAAAACTGGCCAAGCCAGATTTTTTCGAGACCCGAAAAAATTAACTGGCGTGGGAGGAAGACATGTATCTGGGCCTCGATCTCGGGACGTCGGGCGTCAAGGCGCTGCTGATCGATGCCGGGCAAACCGTCATCGGTTCCGGCCATGGTTCGCTTGATGTTTCACGGCCGCACCCCGGCTGGTCGGAACAGAATCCCGAGCACTGGATCCGGGCCTGCGAAGACGCAATCGCCGAGCTCAAATCCTCCCATCCGCATGAACTCGCGGCAGTCAAGGGCATTGGCCTGTCCGGCCAGATGCATGGCGCCACGCTGCTTGACGCCGCCGACAAGGTGCTGCGCCCCTGCATCCTGTGGAACGACACGCGCAGCCATGCCGAGGCCGCCGTCCTCGATGCCGATCCGCGTTTCCGCGCCCTGACCGGCAACATCGTCTTTCCCGGTTTCACCGCGCCGAAACTGGCCTGGGTGAAGAAAAACGAGCCCGCTGTCTTCGCCAAGGTCGCAAAAGTGCTGCTGCCCAAGGATTTCCTGCGGCTCTGGCTTTCGGGCGAGCACATTTCGGAAATGTCGGATTCTGCCGGCACGTCCTGGCTCGATGTCGGCAAGCGGCGCTGGAGTGCGGATTTGCTCGCGGCGACATCGCTCGATGAAAAGCAGATGCCGTCGCTGGTCGAGGGTACGCAGAAGGCAGGCGCATTGCGCAGCGAATTGGCATCGAAGTGGGGCGTCCAGGCCGGCATTCCGATCGCCGGTGGCGCCGGCGACAACGCGGCCTCGGCCTGCGGCATGGGCACGGTTGGCGCCGGCCACGCTTTTGTTTCGCTCGGCACGTCGGGTGTGCTGTTTGCCGCCAACGCTTCCTACCTGCCCAACCCGGCTAGCGCGGTTCACACCTTCTGCCACGCGCTTCCGAACACCTGGCACCAGATGGGGGTCATCCTGTCGGCAACCGATTCGCTCAACTGGCTGTCGGAAATCACCGGGAAGAGCGCCGGCGAGTTGACCACTGAGCTCGGCGACACATTGAAGGCGCCGAGCGGCGTGTCCTTCCTGCCATACCTCTCGGGTGAGCGCACGCCCTACAATGATTCCGCCATTCGCGGCGCGTTCACCGGACTGGCGCATCAATCGAGCCGTGCCGTGCTGACCCAGGCCGTGCTGGAGGGTGTAGCCTTTGCCTTTCGCGACAGCCTCGAAGCGCTGGCCACGGCCGGCACAGCCTTGACGCGGGTGACGGCGATCGGCGGCGGTTCGCGCTCACGCTACTGGTTGAAGGCGATTGCCACCGCGCTTCAACTGCCTGTCGACATTCCTGCCGACGGCGACTTCGGCGCCGCCTTTGGTGCCGCGCGGCTCGGCCTGATCGCGGCGACGGGTGCCGATCCGCTCGAAATCTGTACGGCCCCGAGGACGGACGCAACTATCGAACCGGATGCGGCGCTCGGCGGCGCCTATGCCGATGCCTATCAGCGCTACCGGGCGCTTTATCCGGCAATCAGGGTCGCCACGGCGTGAGCGATCTTTCGCCCACGCCGCGGCTGTCCGGCTCACTGCGCCGGCACCTTGTCGAGAAAACCGGTGACGCTCTTGAGGCGGCCGTTCTCGATGATTCCGATGTCGGTACCTTCGATCACCGAAGGCGTCCCCTCAGGTCCGAGATTCCACGAGAAGCGGATCTTGTCGGCAAAACCGTCCGGCGTACCCTTCAGCGAGAACCGGAAACCGGCAAAGCGCTGCTGCACGCCGTCGATCAGAGCCGCGACGCCTTCATGGCCATCACCCTGCATGAGCGGATCGCGGTAGCTGACGTCTTCCGTGAAGGTCGCCTTGAGCAATTCGGCCCGGCGGCCGGCATCGCTTTCGTTCCAGGCGGTGATGTAGTTTTCAGCGATCTTGGTGAGGTCGGTCATGGTCTGTCTCCTTCGTTTGGTGGCTTTGACATGACCCTTTTCAACCAGCGCCGGCGTGAAACCAATTACGCCTGAGGTAATGGCGTCAGAACTTTGTGAGAGGACAGAAATCATGAGCAGTGGATTTTTCGGCGACATCCAGAAGATCAAATATGAAGGGCCGGATTCGACCAATCCGCTGGCCTATAGGTTCTACAATCCCGATGAGGTCGTCGCCGGCAAGCGGCTGGAAGATCATCTGCGCTTCGCCGTTGCCTACTGGCACTCCTTTGCCTGGCCGGGTGGCGATCCGTTCGGCGGCCAGACTTTCGACCGGCCGTGGTTTCCCAAGGCCGGCGGCGTCGACACGATGGAGCTGGCAAAACTGAAAGCAGACGTCGCCTTCGAGATGTTCTCGTTGCTCGGCGCGCCCTACTTCTGCTTCCACGACGCCGATGTACGGCCGGAAGGCAAGGATTTTTCCGAGAGTGCGGCGCGCCTCGATGAGATCGCCGACTACTTCGCGGGCAAGATGAAGCAGACCGGCGTCAAGCTGCTTTGGGGCACCGCCAATCTGTTCTCCAACCGCCGCTTCATGTCGGGCGCGGCCACCAATCCCGATCCGGATGTCTTTGCCTATGCGGCGGCGACGGTAAAAAGCTGTATCGACGTCACCAAGCGGTTGAAGGGCGAAAACTACGTGCTGTGGGGCGGGCGCGAAGGCTATGAGACCCTGCTCAACACCGACCTTGCGCGCGAGCAGGAACAGGCCGGCCGGTTCCTCAGCATGGTCGTCGACTACAAGCACAAGATCGGCTTCAAGGGCACGATCCTGATCGAGCCGAAGCCGCAGGAGCCAACCAAGCATCAGTACGATTACGATGTCGCCACGGTCTACGGCTTCCTCAAGCGCTTCGGGCTGGAGAAGGAGGTCAAGGTCAATATCGAGCAGGGCCACGCCATCCTGGCCGGCCATTCCTTCGAGCACGAACTGGCTCTGGCCAATGCGCTCGGCATTTTCGGTTCGATCGATATGAACCGCAACGACTACCAGTCGGGCTGGGACACCGACCAGTTCCCCAACAACGTGCCGGAAATGGCACTGGCCTACTACCAAGTCCTGCAGGCTGGCGGCTTCAAGACCGGCGGCACCAATTTCGACGCCAAGCTGCGCCGCCAGTCGCTCGATCCGCAGGACCTGCTGATCGGCCATATCGGCGGCATGGACTCTTGCGCTCGCGGCCTGAAAGCCGCGGCGCGCATGGTCGAGGACAAGGCACTGTCGGCGCCGCTGGCCGAACGCTATGCCGGCTGGAACACGGCCGAGGGCAAGGCGATGCTTGCCGGCAAGCGCACGCTTGAGGATATCGCCGAGCGTGTCGTCAAGAAGAAGATCGAGCCGCAGCCGAGGTCCGGCCGCCAGGAACTGCTGGAAAACATCGTCAACCGCTACGTGTAGGGCGAGCGCCGCTTCATCTTTGGACCGACATCCGGCGCCACTGGCTGAAAGCCGCCGCCATCGCCATCTGCTAGTCAGCCCACTTCGCGACAAGCTGCCGAGGATCGCACAGATCTTCGGCAGCCTGCGTGGGACCAGGACGCTACACGTGTCACCGAAAGAGGGCCCGTGCGGCGGCATGTCGTCGTCCCAAACCGCTGTGCACTTTGGGCGACATGCATTGGCAGGAGACGGAAATGGCAGAGGATCGAATCATCGTGCGCCCTGCGCAGGCGAGCGATATTCCGGCGCTGAAGCAGGTGCTGCAGGAAACCTTCGAAGGCACCTGGCTGCCGAACATCACCGAAGCAGCCGCGCAACGCTATGTCGAGACGGATATTGGCGGGCGCTATGTCGACCAGAGCTGGCCTGAATTCGCCATTGCCGAGATCGATGGCGAGGTCGCCGGCTTGATCCATTGGCGCGCGGATTTCATCGAGGCCCTGCACGTGATGGCATCCCGTCAAGGCCAAGGTGTCGGCCGCAAGCTGCTTTCCCATGCCGAACAGGCGGTCAGTGCGGCCGGATTGGCGCAGGCGCGGCTGGAGACCGACACGTTCAACCTGCCCGCACAAGCACTCTACAAAGCGGTCGGCTATATCGAGAAAAGCCGCTATCCCGATGACGAATGGGACAGTGGCTTCACCACGGTGCTGTTCGAAAAGCGGCTTTGAGCAATTCCAGGAAAAGTGGGTACCGGTTTCCCCGGGAAAAGCGTACAGCGCTTTGCCTTGGGAATTGCGCAATCCAACAATAGATTTCTCGTTGACCTGACCTGCCTGGGCGCAGGAACAGCTTTGCGCATGGCCCGGTCCAGCGACATGGTTTTGCCCTTCGACGCCCTTCAATGACCTCGCTCTTGCCTTCAAACTGCCGTCACGAATCTCGTATAAGAGTGGCTCGTGGCGGGAGAGGAAGAAGGAGGCGAACCGATATGCAGAACGAACGTGAAATCGACGCCCTGCTCTCACCTGGCGAGGCTGGATCGATCATCGACCGGCTGATGGCAATGCCGCATCCGAAGGACGGCACGCGCCGCTCGAACGAATGGGATCGCGCTGTGGCCAGCCGTTTCGAGACCCATCTTGCCAAGCAAATGCGCTCGCAGATCGACGGCGGCAGCGACCGTCAGAACGCTGCCTGATTCTATCATAGTCAGCCCCGGCGCAGCCTGACCGGCGCTTCGCCGAAAGCCCTTGAAAACGCTCTTGAAAACGCCGCGGCGGATGAGAATCCGGTCCGCCCGGCAATATCGGCCATGGCGATCCTTGTATCGACCACCAGCCGGCGCGCGGCGCCCAGGCGCAGCCTGAGATAATAGGCGCCCGGTGTCTCGCCGATCGATTTGCGAAAGATGCTCTCCAGCGTCCGTGCCGTCACGCCGGCGCGCTTGGCCACCGCTTCAATGGTCAGCGGCTGGTCGACATGCGCTTCCATCAGCCGGATCGCTTGCGCCAGCCGCGGATCATAGCCATCGAGCCGGCCGAGCGAGACCAGCGGCTGTGCGTCGGTGGCGGCGCGCGCCTGGTCGTAGATGAAGACGCTGGCGACATCGAGCGCGACGGCCATGCCGAGCCTCGTGCGGATGAGATGCAGCATCAGGTCGAAGGTCGGCGACGCGCCGCCCGAGGTGAACACCGGCCCGTCGATAACATAGCGGTCAGGGCGGACATCGACGCCGGGGAATGCCGAGGAAAAATCCTCCATGTCCTCCCAGTGGGTGGTGGCGCTGCGTCCTTCCAGCAGGCCGGCGCGCGCCACCAGCCAGGTGCCGGCTTCGACACCGCCGCAAGCGCGTGCTGTCCGTGCGGCCCGGCGCAGGCCGGACAACAGAGCCGAGGTTGCATAGTTCTGGGTGCCGAAGCCGGCGACGACGACAAGAACGTCGGTCGACTCGCCCGCATCGAAGCGGCCGCCGACCGCCACCGGCAGGCCGCAAGTGGTGACTGGAGCCTCGCCGGTCACCGAGACCAGCTTGAAATCGAACAGGGTCTCGCCGGAGATGCGGTTGGCCGCGCGCAGTGGATCGACGGCGGATGCGACGCACATGATCGACGAACCGGAAAATACCAGCAGCGTCACCCTAAGCGGCGAGCGCTCGGCGCGAAAGATCGTTGGTTTTTCGCTTTTCGTCATGGAAGCTTCGTAAAACGCAAAACAGTTTCCGGCAAGTCGGGCATTGTTGAGGTCTATTTCTTTCGGAGGAGAGTTCCATGCCGCTTGCGATGAACCGTGAGGTCTTCATTACCTGTGCCGTGACCGGGTCCGGCGGGTCGCAGGACCGCAGCCCGCATGTGCCGCGCTCGCCCAAGCAGATCGCGGATTCCGCCATCGATGCGGCCAAGGCGGGCGCCGCCATCGTGCATTTCCATGTGCGCGATCCCGAGACCGGTAGGCCGAGGCGCGACGTACATCTCTACCGCGAAGTGACCGAGCGCATCCGCGCGGCAGAAGTCGACGTCATCCTGAACCTGACCGCCGGCATGGGCGGCGACATGGTGTTCGGATCGCCGGAAGCGCCGCTGCCGCTCAACGAAAAAGGCACCGACATGGGCGGTGCCACCAACCGCATGGAACATGTGCGCCAATGCCTGCCGGAAATCTGCACACTCGACTGCGGCACCATGAATTTCGCCGAGGCCGACTATGTCATGACCAACACGCCCGGCATGCTGCGCGCCATGGGCGGCATGATGACGGCGCTCGGCGTCAAGCCGGAGATCGAGGCTTTCGACACCGGCCATCTGTGGTTCGCCAAGCAACTGGTCGAGGAAAAGGTGCTCAACCCGGATGCGCTGGTGCAGCTTTGCATGGGCGTGCCGTGGGGTGCGCCTGATGATCTCAACACCTTCATGGCCATGGTCAACAATGTGCCGTCGACCTGGAACTGGTCGGCCTTCGCCATCGGCCGCAACCAGATGGCTTATGCCGCGGCGGCGGTGCTGGCCGGCGGCAATGTCCGCGTCGGGCTGGAGGACAATCTGTGGCTCGACAAGGGCGTGCTGGCCACCAATGCACAGCTGGTCGAGCGCGCCGCCAGCATCGTCACCAATCTCGGCGCCAGAATCCTTGGACCGGAAGAGGTACGGCAGAAGCTCAACCTCACCAAGCGGGCGCCGATCGCGGCATAATTATTCGTCGGGAGGGTCGGCATGACTACCGTAAAATTCACCGCGATGAAGGATGGCGACCGGGACGACTACGAGTTCCTGACCGCGCATGAAATCGACTATGCGGCCAGGACCGGCGAGCGGCTGCTCGACGCGCTGGTGCAGCTCGACGCGGGTCTTTCCGGCTACAAGATCACCCGGCTCGGCCATTCGCTGCAGGCAGCGACACGTGCCTGGCGCGACGGCGCAGACACCGACTGGATCGCTTGCGCGCTGCTGCACGACATCGGCGACATCTATGCGCCTTACAATCACGACGAATATGCCGCTTCGATCCTGAAACCTTTCGTGCGCGAGCAATGCACTTGGGTGGTGGAAAAGCATGGCGACTTCCAGCGGCTCTATTATGCCCATCATCTCGGCGGCAACCGCCACGCCCGCGACCGCTTTGCCGGCCATGCTTATTTCGACGATTGCGACCAGTTTTGCGAACGCTGGGACCAGCCCAGCTTCGACCCCGACTATGACACGCTGTCGATGGAATTCTTCCGGCCCTTCGTGCTCGAAGTCTTTGCCCGCAAGGCCTACGATCCCTCGGTGATCCGAGCCGGCGAGCGCGTGCCCCTCATCGATCCCGCAACCGCCGCGACAAGAACCGGAGCTTCAGCATGAGCATCATCAACAAGGCAGCCGCCATCGGTGGCGGTGTGATCGGCGCCGGCTGGGTGGCGCGCCTGCTGCTCAACGGCATCGACGTGTCGATCTTCGATCCCGATCCCGAGGCGTCGCGCAAGGTCGGCGAAGTGATGAAGGGCGCGCGCCGCGCCTACAAGCAGATGGTGCCCGGCGGCCTGCCGAAAGAGGGCAAGCTGACCTTCGCCAAGACCATCGCCGAAGCGGTCGCCGATGCCGATTTCATCCAGGAGAGCGTGCCGGAGCGGCTCGACCTGAAACACCGCGTGCTGGCCGAGATCGACGCTCACGCGCCGGCCAACGCGATTGTCGGCTCCTCGACTTCCGGTATCAAGCCGACCGACATGCAGGTGGCGATGAAGAAGCATCCGGAGCGGCTGGTCGTCGGCCATCCGTTCAACCCGGTCTATCTCCTGCCGCTGGTGGAGATCGTCGGTGGCGAGCAGACCTTCCCCGAGGCGATCGAGGTCGCCAAGGAGATGTATGCCTCGATCGGCATGAAGCCTGTCGTCATCCGCAAGGAGATCGAGGCCTTCGTCGGTGACCGCCTGCTCGAAGCGGCATGGCGCGAGGCGCTGTGGCTGATCAAGGACGGCATCTGCACGGTCGAGGAACTCGACGACATCATGCGCTACGGCTTCGGCCTGCGCTGGGCGCAGATGGGCATGTTCCAGGTCTATCGCGTCGCCGGCGGCGAGGCCGGCATGCGCCACTTCATGGCGCAGTTCGGGCCGTGCCTGAAATGGCCATGGACCAAGCTGATGGACGTGCCTGAGTTCAACGACGAACTGGTCGACCTGATCGCCACGCAGTCGGACGAACAGGCGCATGGGCTGTCGATCCGCGAGCTGGAAAAGATCCGCGACGACAATCTGGTCGCCATCATGGATGCGCTGTCGAAACAAAACAAAGGCAAGGGCTGGGGCGCCGGCGCGCTGCATAAGGACTATACCAGGCAGCTGGCCAAGCTGGCGGCGAAGAAGCCCATGGCCTCCAAGGCGGCCGAGAAGGCCAAAGCCTTGAAACCGGTCAAGAAAGCCGAAAAGCCGAAGAAAAAGACCGGCAAGAAGAAAGGCTGAGAGCATGGATTTCGGGCTGTCGGAGGAACAGAAGCTCATCGTCGAGACGACGCGCGCGTTCGTCGAGAACGAGCTTTACCCGCATGAGCGCGAGGTCGAGCGCACCGGCGTGCTGCGCCGCGACCTGATCGAGGAGATCAAGGTAAAGGCGATCGAGGCCGGGCTCTATGCCGCCAACATGCCGGCCGATGTCGGCGGAGCGGGCCTCGATACGGTGACCTGGCTGCTCTACGAGAAGGAACTCGGCCGCGCCAATTACGCGCTGCACTGGACCTGCGTGTCGCGCCCCTCCAACATCCTCCTGGCCGGCACGCCCGAGCAGCGCGAGAAATATCTGTTCCCCTGCATCCGTGGTGAGAAATGGGACTGCCTGGCCATGACCGAGCCGGGCGCCGGCTCCGATTTGCGTGGCATGAAGGCAACCGCCGTGCAGGACGGTGACGACTGGGTGCTGAACGGCACCAAGCATTTTATCTCCCACGCCGACCTCGCCGACTTTGCCATCGTTTTCATGGCCTCAGGCGAAGAGGATTCGCCGCGCGGCAAACGCAAGAAGATCACCGCCTTCTTCGTCGATAAGGGCACCAAAGGCTTCACCGTCCGTGACGGCTACCGCAACGTCTCGCATCGCGGCTACACCAACGCCATCCTCGAATTCGACGATTGCCGGCTTCCCGCCGCCCAGGTGTTGGGCGAAGTCCATAAGGGGTTCGACGTCGCCAATTCCTGGCTCGGCGCCACCCGGCTGCAGGTCGGCGCCACCTGCCTCGGCCGCGCCGAGCGTGCGCTTGGCCATGCCGTCGAATACGCCGCGCAACGCCAGCAGTTCGGCCAGCAGATCGGCAAGTTCCAGGGCGTATCGTTCAAGCTTGCCGACATGGCGACCGAACTCAAGGCCGCCGACCTGATGGTGTTCGAAGCCGGCTGGAAGTACGATCAGGGCACCGTCACCGACCAGGACATGGCCATGGCCAAGCTGAAGGCCACCGAAATGCTCGCATACGTTGCCGATGAAGCGATCCAGATCCATGGCGGCATGGGGCTGATGGACGATCTGCCGCTGGAGCGCATCTGGCGCGACGCGCGCGTCGAGCGCATCTGGGAAGGCACATCCGAGATCCAGCGCCACATCATTTCAAGGGCGCTGCTGCGCCCGTTCGGGGCATAACATATGCATAAACTGGAGCGTCTCCTGCGGCCTAAATCGATCGCCGTCTTCGGCGGTGCGCAGGCTGCAGCCGTCGTCGCGCAATCGATCAAGATGGGTTTTGCCGGCGAGATCTGGCCGGTGCATCCGACCAAGGACGAGGTTGCCGGTCGCAAGGCCTATCGTTCGGTGGCTGACCTGCCCGGCGCGCCGGATGCTGCCTTTGTCGGCGTCAACCGGCATTTGACCATCGAGGTGATCAAGGCGCTGGCCGAACGCGGCGCCGGCGGCGCCGTCTGCTTTGCCGCCGGCTTCCTCGAAACCGAGGCCTATGACGATGATGGCGAGCGGCTGCAGGCCGAGCTGGTCGCGGCGGCGGGCCAGATGCCGATCATCGGGCCGAATTGCTACGGCCTGATCAATTATGCCGACGGCGCGCTGCTGTGGCCCGACCAGCATGGCGGCATAAGACTGGCCGAGGGCGGCAAGGGCGTCGCCATCATCACCCAGTCCTCCAACATCGCCATCAACATGACCATGCAGAAGCGCGGCCTGCCGATCGCCTTCCTGATGACCGCCGGCAACCAGGCGCAGACCGGCCTGTCCGAAATGGCGCTCGGCCTGATCGAGGATGAGCGGGTCACGTCGCTCGGCCTGCACATCGAGGCCTTCGATTCGGTAGCCGGCTTCGAACGGCTGGCGGCACGAGCCCGCGAGCTGAAGAAGCCGATCATCGCCATGAAGGTCGGCCGTTCCGAACAGGCCAGGCAAGCGACTGTCTCGCATACCGCGTCGCTCGCCGGCTCGGACGCGGCCTCGGGTGCGTTCCTGCGGCGGCTCGGCATTGCGCGCGTCGATTCGATCCCTGCCTTCATCGAGGCGCTGAAGCTGCTGCACATCACCGGACCTTTGCCCGGCTATAGGCTGTCGTCGATGAGCTGCTCCGGCGGCGAGGCCTCCGTCATGGCCGACAGCGCCGAAGGCCGCTGGGTCAATTTCCCTGTGCTGACCGACAGCCACCGCGCCCATGTCAAATCGACGCTCGGGCCGCTGGTCGCGGTCGCCAATCCCTTGGACTATCACACCTTCATCTGGAACAACGAGCCGGCGATGACCGCCACCTTCACCGCCATGGTGTCGGGCGGTTTCGACCTCAACATGCTGGTGCTCGATTTTCCGCGACCCGACCGCTGCTCGGTCACCGACTGGTGGGCGACGTTGCGCGCTTTCGAATCGGCGCTCAAGACCAACAAGGCGCATGGTGCGATCGTCTCCTCGCTGCCGGAGAACCTGCCGGAGGAATACACCGCCGAACTGATGGCGCGCGGCATGGTGCCGTTGTTCGGCATTTCGGAAGCGATGGATGCAGCCGGCGCAGCAGCCTTCATCGGCTGGGCTTGGGCTGAACCGCAGGCGCAGCCGATCGACACGTCGGCCTCCGGCGCCTCTGGCGGGGACCACGTCACGCCCGACGAAGCCGAGGCGAAGTCACGGCTGATCAAAGCCGGCCTGCCGGTGCCGAAGGGCGAGCGCGCCGCCAATGCCGTCGAAGCGGTGATTTCGTCCATGGCGCTCGGCTTTCCCGTCGCGTTGAAGGCGCTCGGCGTCACCCACAAATCCGAAGTTGGCGCTGTCAGGCTCAATCTCAGGGATGCCGAATCCGTCAGCACCGCAGCGCATAACCTGTTGCCGCTCGGCACCGGGCTCTATGTCGAGCGCATGGTGCGCGACGGTGTTGCCGAACTCATCGTCGGCTTCACCCGCGATCCGATGTTCGGCGCGGTGATGACGCTCGGCACTGGTGGCGTGCTGGTCGAGCTGTTGCGCGACAGCGTCACGCTGATGCTGCCGGCGACCCGCGACGATATCGAGGCGGCGCTGCGCGGCCTGAAACTGTTCCCGTTGCTCGAAGGCTATCGCGGCCGGCCGAAGGCCGATGTCGCGGCTGCCATCGATGCTATCTCTGGCATTGCCGCCTTCGTGCAGCAGAATGCCGGTGAGATCGAAGAACTCGACATCAACCCGCTGATCGTCTGTGCAGAGGGCAAGGGCGCCTGGATCGCCGACGCGCTGCTGGTGCTGGGAGAGAACAAGAATGTCTGACGTCATTTCGACCCGCCGCGAGGGCACCATCCTCGAAGTCACCCTCGACCGGCCCAAGGCCAACGCCATCGACCTGAAGACCTCGCGGCTGATGGGCGAGACCTTCAAGGCGTTCCGAGACGATCCGGAATTGCGCGTCGCCATCGTCAAGACCGCTGGCGACAAGTTCTTCTGCGCGGGCTGGGACCTCAAAGCAGCTGCCGGCGGCGATGCGGTCGACGGCGACTATGGCGTCGGCGGCTTTGCCGGCCTGCAGGAGCTGCGCGACCTCAACAAGCCGATCATCGCGTGCGTCAACGGCATGGCGGTCGGCGGCGGCTTCGAGCTGGCGCTGTCCTGCGACCTCATCTACGCCTCCGATCATTCCTCCTTCGCGCTGCCCGAGATCCGAGCCGGCACGCTGGCCGACGCGGCGACGATCAAGCTGCCGAAGCGCATCCCCTACCATGTCGCCATGGACCTTCTGCTCACCGGCCGCTGGATGGATGTCGCTGAAGCGCATCGCTGGGGCTTGGTCAACGAAGTGCTGCCCAAGGAAAAGCTGGAAGATCGCGTCTGGGAGATCGCCCGGCTGCTCGCAGGCGGCCCACCGCTGGTGTTTGCCGCGATCAAGGAGACGGCGCGCGTGGCCGAGGCGCTGACCTTCCAGGACGCCATGAACAAGGTGACCCGCCGGCAATTGCCGACGGTCGATGCGCTCTATGGCTCCGAGGACAATATGGAGGGTTTTCGCGCTTTTGCGGAGAAGCGGGAGCCGGTGTGGAAGGGGAAGTGAGGATTGTTGCCGAAATGACGGCGCTTATCCCCCTCTGTCCTGCCGGACATCTCCCCCTCAAGGGGGGAGATTGGCAGCTTCGATCTCTGCACTCTTCTTGCGACGCCGAAGGTTGGCGAAAGCCTTCGCAACATCCGATCTCCCCCCTTGAGGGGGAGATGTCCGGCAGGACAGAGGGGGGCGCCCAGGCTCAGCCTTGGCCGCCTCTCCAGCACCCATGACCGACTACATCAAGCTCATCGACGCCGAGACCTGGGCCTTCATCGAGCGCACCAATTCCTATTACCCGCCCGATACGATCGACTACACGATCGTGCAGCAGCGCGAGATTTACGACCGCATGTGCCGGGAATTCTTTGCCGGCTACCCCGAGGGCGTCGCTGTCGAAACCTCCGCCATTGCAACGCCGACGCACGATATCCCGATCCGTATCTACCGAAGCCCACTTCAGGCAGGCGTGACGGTGCTCTATGTCCATGGCGGTGGCTTCATCCTTGGTGGGCTGGACAGCCATGACGATGTTTGCGCGGAGCTGTGCTCGCGCACAGGCTATGAGGTGGTCTCCGTAGATTACCGGCTGGCGCCGGAACATTTGCATCCAGCCGCCTTTGACGATGCCATGAGCGCCTTCGAATGGGCCGCCGCCAATCGCGATCATCCTATCGTGCTCTGCGGCGACAGCGCCGGCGGCAATCTCTGCGCCGCCGTCAGTCACGCCACGCGCGGCCATTCGAAAAGGCCGGTCGGCCAGGTGCTGATCTATCCCGGCCTCGGCGGAAACCGCTCGAAAGGCTCCTATGTCAAGCACGCCGAAGCGCCGATGCTGACCGTGCGCGATCTCGAATTCTACAAGCACATTCGCACTGGAGGGCAAGACCGTAGCGGCGATGCGACGCTGGCCCCGCTTGCCGACACCGATTTCTCCAACTTGCCGGAGACAGTGCTGATCACCGCCGAATGCGACCCGCTGTCATCGGATGGCGAGACCTATCGCGACCTGATCATCACGGCAGGTGGCCACGCGACGTGGTTCGAGGAGCCGGGATTGGTGCACGGCTATCTCAGAGCCCGGCACACGGTTGGCCGCGCCCGCACCAGCTTCACCCGGATCGTCGGTGCGGTGACCGCGCTTGGACAGGGCGACTGGCGCTGGTGATCGCGGCCAAACTCTGAGGACCAAGTGACGCCCCTTCACGCCACCGAGGCAGCCGCTGCCCGGCCGGCGCTGCGGCCGGAAAAGATGCAGCCGCCGAGGAAGGTGCCTTCGAGCGCCGCATAGCCATGCACGCCGCCGCCGCCGAAACCGGCGGCTTCGCCGACGGCATAGAGCCCGGCTACCGGCTGGCCATCTGCCCCCAGCACGCGGCTGTCGAGATCGGTCTGCAGGCCGCCCAGCGTCTTGCGGGTCAGGATGTTAAGCCGCACCGCGATCAGCGGGCCATTTGCCGGATCGAGCATCTTGTGCGGCTTGGCCGTGCGGATCAGCCGGTCGCCGAGATAGGCGCGCGCGCCGCGCAGAGCGGTGATCTGCATATCCTTGGAGAACAGGTTGTCGAGCTGCCTATCGCGGGCGTGGATCTCGCGCTCGACTTGAGCCACCTCAAGCAGCGCCTCGCCGCCGGCCAGCGCGTTCATGCGCGCGACCAGCGCCGGCAAATCGGCCTCGACGATGAAGTCCTCGCCCTTTTCCATGAACGCCTTGACGGGGCCCGGAATGCCCGATGTGGCGCGGCCGAGCACCTGGCGCCAGCTCTTGCCGGTCAGATCGGGGTTCTGCTCGGAGCCCGACAGCGCGAACTCCTTCTGGATGATCTTCTTGGTCAGGATGAACCAGGAGTAGTCGAAGCCGGTGCTCATGATGTGGGAGAGCGTGCCCAGAGTGTCGAAGCCGGGATAGAGCGGCACCGGCAGGCGCTTGCCGCGCGCATCGAGCCACAGCGATGATGGGCCGGGCAGGATGCGTATCGCATGGTCGGTCCAGATCGGCGCCCAGTTCTTGATGCCCTCGACATAGTGCCACATGCGGTCGCGGTTGATGATCGAGCCGCCGGCCCGTTCCGTGATCGCCAGCATGCGGCCGTCGACGTGGTCGGGCACGCCGGTGATCATGCGCTTGGGCGCCGCGCCCAGCCGCTGCGGCCAGTTTTCCCGTACAAGCTGATGGTTGGCGCCGATGCCGCCGGAAGCGACGATCACGGCTTGCGCGCGAAGCTCGAAATCTCCTGATATTTCGCGCGAACTCTTGTGGCCGCGCTCGGCGGTGCTCGGTTGCAGGATGTCGCCGCGCACCCCGTCGACAGTCGCACCCGTGCGGGTCAATTCATCGACCCGATGGCGGAATTTGAAACTGATCAGTCCGCGCTTCTGCGCCTCGCGCACGCGCTGTACGAAAGGTTCGAGAACGCCGGGGCCCGTGCCCCAGGTGATGTGGAAGCGCGGCACCGAATTGCCGTGGCCGATGGCATTGCCGCCGCCTCGCTCGGCCCAGCCGACCACGGGAAAGAATTTCAGGCCGCGCTGTATCAGCCAGGAGCGTTTTTCGCCGGCGGCAAAGCCGACATAGGCTTCCGCCCATTTGCGCGGCCAGAAATCCTCGGGCCGATCGAAAGCCGCGGTGCCCAGCCAGTCTTCCAGCGCCAGGTCATGCGAATCGCGGATGCGCATGCGCCGCTGCTCGGGCGAATCGACGAGGAAAAGGCCGCCGAACGACCAGAATGCCTGGCCGCCGAGCGACTGCTCCGGCTCCTGGTCGACGATGATGATTTTCTTGCCGGCCTCGGCAAGCTCGGCGGCGGCAACCAGCCCTGCAAGGCCGGCGCCGACAATGATCACGTCCGCATCGTCAGCCATTTTTCCTCCCAGAATTAGCCGGCTATTTCAATGCAAGGAATTCAGACGGTCTCCCAGCCTTCTTTGCCGCCGGCGCGGAAGATGGCGTCGATGACTTTCTGGTTGAGCACCGATTCCTCCAGCGTGAAGACGCGCTCCTTGCCGCCCTGTGCTGCACGCGCGAAGGTCTCGACCTCCAGCCGGTACTGCTGCGTGCCGGGAAAGCGGAAAACCTGCGCCTCGGTGTGGTTCTGGTTGTGCAGTTCGACGCGGTGGTGGTCGTAGAGCCCGGCATTGAAAGGCGAGAACAACTCGATGAAACCCTTCTCGCCGTGGAACACCATCACCTGGCGCGCCGCCATCTGCGTCGACAGATAGAACGACAGCTCGAAGTCACCGAAATCGGCACGGATCGAGGAGTAGATGTCGGTGCCGAATGTCTTGTCGCGCTCGATCGTCGCCTGCACGCGCAGCGGCTCCTTGCCGGTGGAAAAGCGCGTCGACACGGTCGGGTAAACGCCGATGTCGGGCAGCGCGCCGCCGCCGAGGTCGAGCTGGTTGCGCATGTTGCTGGGGTCGACGTTGTAGTAGGAGAACGCGCCCTGCACATGGCGCAGCCGGCCGATGGCGCCGCTGGCGATGAGCTCGCGCACCTTGATCCATTGCGGGTGGTAGATGACCATGAAGGCTTCGCAGACCAGCACCTTTTTCTGGTCGCGCAGCTTGATCAGCGGCAGGATGTCCTTGGCGTCGAGCGCCAGCGGCTTTTCGACCAGCACATGCTTGCCGGCTTCGATGGCCTTGGCCGACCACTCGACATGCTGCGAGGTCGGCAGCGGGATGTAGACGCCGTCTACTTCTTTCGAGGCGAGCAGTTCCTCATAGGAGCCGAAGGCATGGCGTGCACCGAAGCGGTCGGCCAGCGCCTTGGCCTTCGACAGGTCGCGGCTGGCGATCGCCGACAGCACGCCATTCTCCGCCTCGACCATCGCCGGCAACAAATGCTCGCGGCCGATCTTGGCCGTCGACAACACACCCCATCGGAACATCAGGTTTCTCCATCACGATTACAGGCGACGAGGTTTGCCCGAAATCGCCGGAAAAGCCAATGACGAGGTCAGCCCCTTTTGCCGGTCAGCGTCATGTCGAAGTCGACGATGTTGGAATAGATCGGCGTGCCGACATCCATGCCGTAGCGCGACCTCAGCACCTTGCCGGTGACATGGAATTTGATCATGCCGGCCTTGAGACCGCCGAGCTCGGCCGTGAATTTTTCCGGGAACGTCTTGCCGCGCGCCGTCAGCCGGCCGCTGACGAGAGCCGTGGTGTCGCTGGTTCGGGTCACGCTGGTAGAGCGGAACTGGATTTCCGGGCTGTTGGCGGCATCAAACACCGCGTCGGAGCGCAGGAAGGCATCGATACGGCCCTGGCCGGTGCCGACGCTTTCGGGAAAAATGGTGAAATTGACAGCTGAGCGCCCGACATCGCTGTTGTCGATGCGGATCGAGCCCTTGAAGCGGGCGAAGGTGCCATTGAGGCCGCCGCCGCCGACCTTGCCGATGGAGAAGCGGATGCTGGAGCTGGCCGGGCTGATCGAATAGCTGCCGGCGGCGTCACCCAGCGCGACGGCCGCAGAAACAGGCATGGCAAGGCAAGCGGCGACCGCCGCAAATCCGAGGATGCGCGTGTACATGGGGATGTTCCTTGTTGGAGGCAGCGCATTTCTTGCGCGCCCTCACTCCATGAACGAATGAACCGCTCGCTCTATTCCGAATCTGACGAAGGCGTGACCATGCGTGTGAGCACGCCATCCCTGAGCTGGAAATGATGCCGCAGCGCCGCCGCGACGTGGAGAGTCACAAGCGTCATGCCGGCATAGGCGAGATACCAATGTGCCGCCGCCCAGAAGCTCTCGGCACCATCCGATTCGGCCAACGGCAGGTTGGGCATGACGAACAGGTTGAACGGCAGGCTGGGGATCTCCAGCATCGAGACCGACACCAGCGCCCAGCCGGACAAGGGCAAGGCAAGCTGAAACGCGTAGAGCGCAAGATGGGCCAACGGTGCTGCCCGACGCTCCAGGGTTCCGACCGAGCGCGGCAGCGCCGGCGTTGCATTGCCAAGGCGCCAGGCGATGCGCAGCAACACAAGCCCGAGCAGCAGGAAGCCGAAAGATTTGTGCAGTTGGATCAGCTCGAAGGCGGTGCGCTGGCTGGTCAACCGCACCATGACGAAGCCGAGCCCGAACTGGCCGATGAAAATGAGCGCAATCAGCCAGTGGAGAAGGATCGCGCCCCAGCCATAGCGGGTGGCGCTGTTGGTGATCGATGTTTGCATGGGGAGTGAACGAATGTTGGTTCGGCTTTCTTCCAGCGCGCTTCACCCTCCCCCTTGTGGGGAGGGTCGCGCAGCAAATGCCGCGAAGCGGATTTTGCGAAGCGGGGTGGGGGTCTCGTAGGGCGCTACCCACCCCGTCCCTCAGCCGACCTACCGGGGCGAGCCGCCGATCTCGCCCGTCCTTCGGACTCCCATCAGGGCCCTCCGGAGGGTGATGAAAGGCGCGAGTTCGCCGAGCCTGGCTCCCTTCCTCTCCCTCCGGAGGGCCACAAGGGGAGGGGCGAGCCCGCTCTATCCACTCACCTTGAAGAAATCGACAAACGCCCGGAGCGCCGGGCGCATCTGCCGGCGGCTCGGATAGTAGACGAAGAAGCCGTCGAAGGAGGGGCACCAGTCCTCCAGCACACGGATCAGCCTGCCGTCGGCGAGCGGCGCGCGGACATAATCCTCAAAGACGAAGGCGAGCCCAGCGCCGTCGACCGCCGCCTGGGCGATCAAATGGTCCTCGTCGAGGATCAGCGGTCCCTCCACCGCCATCTCGATCGCCTCGCGGCCTCTCTCGAACTCCCAGCGGTAGAGGATGCCGCTGGAGAAGCGGAAGCGGATGCAGCGGTGGTCAGCCAGGTCGCGCGGGTGACGCGGCTTGGGGTTGACCTCGAAATAGACCGGGGCGCCGACCACCGCGCCGCGAAGGTCCGGCCCGATGCGCACCGCGATCATGTCGCGCTGCAGGCTCTCGCCTAGCCTGACGCCAGCATCGAAGCCCCCTTCCACCACGTCGGTGAAACGGTCCTCGATGACGATCTCCAGCACGATATCGGGATAGGCCGACGCAAAGGCGCCCAGCCGTGGCGTCAGCGCCAAATGGGCTGCGGTGCGCGGCACGGTCAGGCGCAGATTGCCGGCCGGCCGGTCGCGTGTCTCGATTGCCGTCTCCAGCGCCAGATCGATCTCCGACAGCGCCGGTCGCAGCCGTTCCAGCAACTGCGCACCTTCTTCGGTCGGCGCGACGCTGCGTGTGCTGCGCGCCAGCAGCCGAACGCCAAGCCGCGCCTCTAGGCTGGACACCGCATGGCTGACCGCCGAAGGCGCGATGGCCAATTCCCTGGCCGCGCCGCGAAAGCTGCCGCATTGGGCAACGGTTGCCAGCACGGCCAGTTGGGAAAGATGCGCGCGATTCATTGATCTATCTTTTAGAACAGCCCGTGCAAATGAGAGCCGATTATCGAACACAAGGCAAGGCGCTATTTCTGCCGCATCGCAACAAGGAGACGCGTTATGCAAACCCGCAAGCTAGGAACTGAATTGAACGTCTATCCCGTCGGCCTCGGCTGCATGGGCATGAGCTTCGCCTATGGCGGCCAGGCGGAAGCCGACGCAATCGCCACGCTGCACCGCGCCATCGATATCGGCGTCAATTTCTTCGACACGGCGGAGGTCTATGGCCCGTTCGAGAACGAGATCCTGCTCGGCAAAGCGCTGAAGTCCGCGCGTGACAAGGTGACGATCGCGACAAAATTCGGCTTCAGGATTTTGGAGGAAGGTACAGGCCTCGACCGCATGGCCGGCGTCGACAGCCGCCCCGAGCACGTCAAGGCGGTCGCCGAGGCGTCGCTGAAGCGGCTCGGCACGGATGTGATCGACCTCTACTACCAGCACCGTGTCGACCCCAACGTGCCGATCGAGGACACGGTCGGTGCCATGGCCGAGCTGGTGCGCGAGGGCAAGGTGCGCGCGCTCGGCCTGTCGGAGGCGAGTGCGGCGACCATCCGCCGGGCCCATGCCGTGCATCCAATTGCCGCCGTGCAGAGCGAATATTCGCTGTGGAGCCGCGACCCGGAAGACGAGGTGTTCGCCGTCTGCCGCGAGCTCGGCATCGGTTTTGTTCCCTACAGCCCGCTCGGCCGGGGCTTGCTGACCGGCACGATCGCCAAGCCAGAGGCCTTGAGCGATGACGACTGGCGCCGCGGCCTGCCGCGCTTCCAGGCCGATGCCATGGCCGCCAACGCCGCTGTCATCGCGACGCTGGAAAAGCTGGCAGCTGAAAAGGGGGTAACTTCGGCCCAACTGGCGCTGGCCTGGGTGCTGCACCAGGGCGATTTCATCGTGCCGATCCCCGGCGCAAGAAGGATACGCCATCTGGAGCAGAATGCGGCGGCTGCCGGGATCGCGCTGAGCGCGGTCGAGGTGCAGGCGATTGGTGACGCGCTGTCGCCCGACAAGGTGGTCGGTAGGCGCTATGCGGAGAAGGAGCTGACGCTGGTGAATGGTTGAAAACTGGTGAGTAATCGGAAGGGGCGCCGCGCGCCCCTTTTTCGTACGCAGCGCGGTGCAGAAGATGGGGACGCTGACGTGAAGCGCCCCCCTCTGCCCTGCCGACATTTTTACCAAGGCTCGACACTAATCTCCGGCCAGTTCTCCCTTGCACGCTTACCCTTCGCCTCATGCGTGCGCTGATTGTCCATCACCCGGTTCGGCGTGATGCGAAACGAGAAAATGTCGTCAAGACCAAACGGTGCCACGATCTCGAGCTGCCCGTCAGCGTCGTATCGAACCCCGACGGCGTGCGTCTTCGAGGCAAAATGGCTGACGGATTCGCTGGCGCTCGAATAGCGCGGGCACGGCCGTCCGAACTTCTGCGGATACCACAGATGCACCCGCGCCTGGTTGCGCACCTCGACCGGCAACGCCAGCCCCTCGAAATGCTTCTCCGCCCGGCGGATCACCGCGTCCTCGGCCTCATAGGACAGGTCGCTGTCATCGAAGTAGAAAAGATCAACATCCCTGATGCCGTAGCCCGACGGTTTGCCGGTCAGGTGGTTCCAGATGCTGTTGTAGAGAGCGCCGGATACCACCAGCCAGTCCGGCAGGTCGAGCGTGCGAGCCCGCGCCACCGCGTCGCATAACAGCGGGTCGGCAGACACGATGGCGAGAAACGCCGCGCGCTGTTCTTCAAGGGGAAGGCCGGAATACCGCAGATGGTCCATCGCCCTTTGGAGGGCGATTCGCCATCTGCTCGCAAGTTTTTTAGCCCCGCAGAACGCCCCCGGTCTGCTTGCCGACATTCTCGATGATGCGCTTGGCCAGTGCCTCGAAATCCTCGTCGGTGAGCGTCTTTTCGACCGGCTGGATCGACACTTCGATGGCAATCGATTTTTTGCCCTCGCCCAGCGAAGCGCCTTCGAAAATATCGAAGACCGAGACGGCGGTGATGAGCTTCTTGTCGGCGGCGAGCGCTGCGCGCACCAGCGTGCCGGCCTCGACCGACTTGTCGACGACGAAAGCGAAATCGCGCTTGACCGCCTGGAAGGGCGACAGTTCCAGTTTCGGCTTGGTTTTCGTCGGCTTGGCCTTCGGTTCAGGCACGCCATCGACGAAGACCTCGAAGCCGCACAGCGGGCCGGAAACATCGAGGCCCTCCAGCGTCTTCGGATGGAATTCACCGAAAGTGCCGAGTACGGTTTTCGGGCCGAGCTTGATCGTGCCGGAACGGCCGGGATGATACCAGGCCGGGCCGCGGGCCTCGATCTGCAGCCGGTCGACAGGCGCACCGCAGGCTTCAAGTGCGGCGATCGCATCGGCCTTGGCGTCGAACACGCCGACTGGACCGGAATTGCCGGCCCAGTTGCGGCCGGAACCGTCGAGCTTGGCGGTGCCGCGGCGCACGCCGGCGGCGACGCGCCGCTGCTGGTCGGCGCCGTCGCCCTCATAGGTACCCGACACTTCGAACAGCGCCACGTCGCCAATACCCTTGTCGGCATTGCGCTGGGCAGCCGCGATCAGCCCCGGCAGCAGCGAGGGCCGCATGTCGGACATATCGGCGGCGATCGGGTTGGCAAGCTTCAGCGCGGTCTGGCCGCCGCCGAACAGCTCGGCATGCTTGGCCGGAATGAACGACCAGGTAACGGCTTCCATCATGCCGCGCACGGCAAGCGCGCGCTTGGCCGTGCGGGTACGGACCTGCAGCGTGGTGAGGATCTTTGCATTGACCGCGTCATGCGCACCGAGCGGCTGCGGCGCGATGTTGTCGACACCGTGGATGCGCATGACCTCCTCGACCAGGTCTGCCTTGCCATCGACGTCGGGGCGCCAGGACGGCACGGCGACATCGACGACATCGCCCGAGCCCTCCGGCTTGAAGCCGAGGCGCGACAGGATGTCGAGGCTTTCCGCGCTGGGAACCTCGATGCCGGTCAGCCGCTTCACTTCCGAAAGCGGGAAGGAAACGATCTTCGGCGTGTGACCGGCATAACCGACGACCTCCATTTCGGTCGGCGTGCCGCCGCAGAAATCGAGCACCAGTTTCGTCGCCAGTTCGACGCCCGGAACCATGAATTCGGGGTCGACGCCGCGCTCGAAACGGTAGCGCGCGTCGGTAATGATGCCGAGCGTGCGGCCGGTGCGCGCCGTGGTGATCGGATCCCAAAGGGCGGATTCGATCAGCACATCTGAGGTGTTCTCGTCGCAGCCCGAATGCTCGCCGCCCATGACGCCGGCGATCGACTCGACGCCGTTGTCATCTGCGATGACGCACATTTCCGGCGTCAGCGTGTATTCGCGGCCGTCGAGCGCCTGCACCTTTTCACCATCGCGCGCGCGGCGCACGACGAGATTGCCGGCAACCTTGCTGGCGTCGAACACATGCAGCGGGCGGCCGCGGTCGAAGGTGACGTAGTTGGTGATGTCGACCAGTGCGCTGATGGGTCTCAGCCCAATGGCGATCAGCCGCTGCTGCAGCCATTTTGGCGAGGGTCCATTCTTGACGCCCTTGACCAAGTTGAGCGCGAAGCCGGGGCAAAGCTCCGGCGCTTCGATCGTCACCTTGATCGGACACATGCCATTGCCGACATGCGGCATGATGGCGCCGCCGACGAGGCGGCCAAGCCCGCTCGCCGCCAGATCCCTGGCGATGCCGTAGACGCTGGTGGCATCCGGCCGGTTCGGCGTCAAGTTGATCTCGATGACCGGATCGTCGATGTGCGCATAGGCGGCGAAGCTGGTGCCGACCGGCGCATCCTCAGGCAGGTCGATGATGCCATTGTGTTCGTCGGACAGCTCCAGCTCGCGCTCGGAACACATCATGCCGTGGCTTTCGACGCCCCTGATCTTGCCGACCGTCAGCGTTACGTCGATGCCGGGCACATAGGTGCCGGGCGCGGCAAAGGCGCCGATCAGGCCCGCGCGAGCGTTTGGCGCGCCGCAAACGACCTGCACCGGAGGCTTGCCGTCGCCGGTGTCGACGGTCAGCACGCGCAGCCGGTCGGCATCGGGATGCTGAACCGCCGTCAGCACCCTGGCGATGACGAATGGTTTCAGGCTCGACTTGTCGTCGACATGCTCGACTTCGAGACCGATCGAAGTCAGCCGCTCGACGATCTCGTCGAGCGTGGCGTCGGTCTCGAGGTGGTCCTTGAGCCAGGAGAGGGTGAATTTCATGGGACTGTTCCGTCTGGTCTTTTGACGCTTGATTTCAGATGTCTCGGCAGGTCGTCGGACATATGCAGGAAGGCAAGCTGCTCGCCGATATAGGCATGCAGCGTCGGCTGGAAATCGGCCGGCATGTCCATGGCGCCGAGCATGAAGTAGATGTCTTCTTCCAGCCGCTCGTCGACATAGGCGATGGGTGAGCCGCAGGTGCCGCAGAAAGAGCGCGTCACCGGGCCGTTCTCATACATCTTCAGCGCCTTGCCGGTGAACGCGACCTGATCGACCAGGAAGCCGACAAAGGCCGACACCGGCGCGCCGCTGGCCCGCCGGCAATCGCCGCAATGGCAGTAGCTGACGTGATGCGGTTCGGCAGAGGCCTCGAACCGCACGGCGCCGCAGCGGCAGCCGCCGGCATAGGGCGCTGTCATGCGCTCAGGCCTCCGAACAAAGTCGGCATGTCGAGCGGCCGGAAGCCGTAGTGCGACAGCCAGCGCACGTCTGCATCGAAGAAGGCGCGCAGGTCCGGCATGCCGTATTTCAGCATGGCGATGCGGTCTATGCCCATGCCCCAGGCAAAGCCCTGATATTCGTCCGGATCGAGACCGCCATGGCGCAGCACATTGGGATGCACCATGCCGCAGCCGAGGATCTCCATCCAGTCGGAGCCTTCGCCGAAGCGCACCTCGCCGGGCCGCGAGCGATCGCACTGGATGTCCACCTCGAGGCTTGGCTCGGTGAACGGGAAGAAGGACGGCCGGAAGCGCATCTTAACCTGCGGCACCTCGAAGAAGGCCTTGCAGAACTCCTCCAGCACCCACTTCATGTTGGCGACGTTGGCTGTCTTGTCGATCACCAGCCCCTCGACCTGATGGAACATCGGCGAGTGGGTGGCGTCCGAATCCTGCCGGTACGTCTTGCCAGGAATGACGATGCGGATCGGCGGCTTCTTCGTTTCCATGGTGCGGATCTGCACCGGCGAAGTGTGCGTGCGCAAAAGCTTGCGCTCGCCCTTCTCGTCCGGCTGGAAGAAGAAGGTGTCGTGCATCTCGCGCGCCGGGTGGCCTTCGGGAAAATTCAGCGCGGTGAAATTGTAATAGTCGGTCTCGATATCGGGACCTTCCGCGATGGAGAAACCGAGATCGCCGAAGATCGCGGCAATCTCGTCGATGACTTGGCTGATCGGATGGATACGGCCGCGCTCGGCCGGCGACTGCCGCACCGGCAACGTCACGTCGACCTTTTCGGCGGCGAGGCGGGCGGTGATCGCCACATCCTTGAGCTCAGCCTTGCGGGCAGTCAGCGCGTCGGTGACGCGGTTCTTGAGGCCGTTGATGGCCGGGCCTTTGATCTGGCGCTCCTCGGCGGTCATGGCGCCAAGTGTCTTCAGCATCTCGGACACGCTGCCCTTCTTACCGAAAGCAGCGATGCGCACGGCCTCGATGGCCGGCTCATCGGCGGCCGAGGCGATCTCGGCCAGAAGTGAGTTTTCAAGCGTATCCAGGCCAGTGGTTGCGTCGTTCACGGTCAAACTCGCTGCGTTGGGAGGTCGGCCTCAAAGTGAAAGTCACTCCTAAAGTGAAATCACTCCAAGGATCAGGCAAAAGAAAAACCCGCGCCAGCCGTGCCAGCGCGGGTTCCCCAAATCAGAATTGCGAATGCTTGGGAAGCGCTGGTCTTAGGCGACAGCGCTTTCAAAAGCGTTCGGCGTGGTGTTCTTCAGATATTCGAGCGCCACCTTGGCCTTGGCGACCAGGGCCGCGAAAGCCTGCGGCTCGTGGATGGCCATGTCCGACAGGATCTTGCGATCGATCTCGATGCCCGACTTGTTGAGGCCGTCGATGAAGCGGCCATAGGTCAGGCCATGCTCGTGGGTCGCGGCGTTGATGCGCTGGATCCACAGCGCGCGGAAGGAGCGCTTGCGGTTCTTGCGGTCGCGGTAAGCGTATTGCAGCGACTTTTCCACCGCCTGCTTGGCGATGCGGATGGTGTTCTTGCGGCGGCCGTAGAAGCCTTTCGCGGCTTTCAGGACCTTCTTGTGCTTGGCGTGCGAAGTGACGCCTCTTTTTACGCGTGCCATGTCATGATCTCCTTAAAAGCAATTCCAGGAAAAGTGCCTTGCGGTTTTCCGTTCGGAATTGCGTAAAACAAATGCGTGTCCGGACCGAATGCCTTAGAGGCCGTTCGGCAGAAAATTCTTGATGACCTTCTTGCCATCCGGTTCAGCCAGAACCATCGTGCCGCGGGCATTTCGAATGAACTTGTTGGAACGCTTGATCATGCCGTGACGCTTGCCGGCCGCAGCCGACAGGACTTTACCCGTACCTGTGATCTTGAACCGCTTCTTGGCGGCCGATTTGGTCTTCATCTTGGGCATTTTGCTACTCCGTATTGTTGGCGCACTATCGCGCTTCTTGTTCGCTTCAGGCCGACCAAAGCCCGAAAAGCAAATGAAACCGCCACGGCATGCCCTGCCGGGCGGTTTTCTTGAACGGCGGTGCTATACGTCAAAGACGGCCCGCGCGCAACACCTGTGGAGATGCGGCGCTGTGTCCTCGTCAGGGCAGCGTGAACCAGACCGGCAACATGCCTGACAGCTGGGCGCCGTCGATCAATTCGAAGGCCGGCAGCGCGATCAGAAACACCAGGCCGTCGAGCAGCGTGGTCAACAGCAGGCGCGGCTTGAAGTTTCCGGTATCGCCCTCCTGGTAGAGCGACAGTTTCGGGAAGAAGCGCGGCACCCGCGCCAGATAGGCCTGATACGGCGCGCCGAGCGCTTCCTTGAGGAACTTCTCCTCGCGCAGGATGACGATATGGAACGCCCCCGCGCACAAAAGCCCGAAGAGGATGATACCGGAGAACGAACCGATCTGCGCGCCGACACCGGCTGCGGCTACGGTCGAGAACACATAGAGCGGGTTGCGGGTGATCGAGTAAGGCCCGCCAGTCACCACCTCGGACGATTTGCGCCCGCCTATGTAGAGTGTCGCCCAAAGGCGGCCCACGATGCCGAGGAAAATCAGCAGCACGCCGAACATTTCGATCGTCTCGTGCACGGCTGTGTCGGGCGGAAACGTCGATTGGCCAAATAGCAATGCTGCAAACAGCACGACCACGAGAACGGCAAGCACTATGCGGCGCATATGCTGGTAATTGCCCAGCCCGCGTTTGAAGTCCACGTCCGAAACCTTGACTTCATCGACCATAGTGAATCCGATCGTCAGGAATTTTGCCGGCGATCGCAGCGTCTGAACAAGAAGAAGGCGTCCCGCCGATCGCCGGGACGCCTTGCGATGTGATTCAGGCGGATTTAAGCGCGATGGCCAAGCCTGACGTCATCGTGATCCTAGATACGCGCCGATGCAGATCTTAGCGCGGCGACAGCACCATCATCATCTGGCGGCCTTCGAGCTTCGGTTCCGCTTCGACCTTGGCAATCGTCGCCACTTCCTCGCGGACCTTGTTCAGAAGCTGCATGCCGAGTTCCATATGCGCCATCTCGCGGCCACGGAAGCGCAGCGTCAGCTTGACCTTGTCGCCTTCCTCGAAGAAGCGGCGAACCGCCTTCATCTTGGTCTCGTAGTCATGGCTGTCGATGTTCGGGCGCATCTTGATCTCCTTGATCTCGATGACCTTCTGGTTCTTGCGCGCCTCGGCCGCCTTCTTCTGGTTGGCGTATTTCAACTTGCCGAGATCAAGGATCTTGACGACGGGGGGCACCGCGTTGGGCGATATCTCGACGAGATCGAGCCCGGCCTCTTCGGCCAGCAGCAATGCGTCGTTGATGGAAACATCGCCGCGGTTCTGGCCTTCGGCGTCGATAAGCTGGACCCGGGGAACCCGGATGTCACGGTTGGAGCGCGGGCCATCCTTGGTCGGCGCCGCTGCTTTGAAAGGTCTGCGAATGGTCGTGGTCTCCTTGGCCGTTTCGTTCAGGATTTGTCAGTGTTGATGCATGGACGCGCCAATGTGGTGAGCGCGCGGGCGGAGTCAATAGCACAGCATTGACAGAAAATCACCCTGATCGCTGTCCTGCACCAAACAAAGAACATAGTGAGCACTTTTCGCCACGCCACCGACCGTGCCACAAGAATCCCGCGCCAGAAGAGGGCCTGAGGAAAAAGCCATGACCGCAACGCCCCCCGTCTTTATGGATGTCGATGGATCGCGCATCGCGGTGCGCCATACTGCTGGCTCTGCGCCCGGCATCGTCTGGCTCGGCGGCTACAAGTCGGACATGCTGGGCGCGAAGGCGCAGACGCTGTCGGACTGGGCGGCAAAAGAAGGCCGCGCCTTTCTGCGCCACGATTATTCCGGCCATGGCGAATCCGGCGGCGCCTTTGCCGACGGCACGATTTCGACATGGCTTGCACAAAGCCTTGCCGTGTTCCGGCATTTCACCAAGGGCAAACAGATCCTGGTCGGCTCCTCGATGGGCGCCTGGATCGCGCTGCGCATGGTGCAGGAATTGCGCGAGGCTGATGACAGCAACGTCGCCGGCCTGGTGCTGCTGGCGCCGGCACCGGATTTTACCGCTGAACTGATCGAACCGGTGCTGACCAAGGCGCAGAAGCGCGATCTCGCCAAAAAAGGTTTCTTCGAAGAGCCGTCGGACTATTCCACGGAACCCTACATCTACACCCGCGCCCTGATCGAGGACGGGCGCGACAACCTGACAATGACAGGCCCGATCGACACCCATTGCCCGGTGCATATCCTGCAGGGCCTGGCCGATGCGGATGTGCCGGCAAGCCATGCACTGAAGCTGGTCAGCCTGCTGCCCGCCGACGACGTGACCCTGTCGCTGATCCCTGACGGCGACCATCGCCTGTCGCGACCGCAGGATCTCGACATGCTGGTGCGGGCCGTCGATGCGATGGCGCAGAGGGGAAACTGATGCGCCTTTCCATTCCGATATCCGCCTTCGTCGCGGCGATCGTCGGCTTCGGCGGCACGCTGGCCATCGTCATCGCCGCCGCCAACGCAGTCGGCGCGACGCAGATCGAGACGGCAAGCTGGGTGACGACGATCTGCCTGGCCATGGCGATCGAGAGCCTGTGGCTGTCATGGCGCACGAAAATGCCAGTCATCACCGCCTGGTCGACGCCGGGCCTGGCGCTGATCGCGGCATCGAGCGGCTTTTCGATGGGTGAGGCCGTCGCCGCCTTCATCGTCACCGGCGTCCTTCTGATCGCCACCGGGCTGTTTCGGCCCCTGACGAAGCTGATCTCGAGAATACCGCCTTCCGTCGCCTCGGGCATGCTGGCCGGTATCGTCGTCACCTTCGCGCTCAATGCGGTGAAGACCATTCCCATCGACCCGTGGCTGATCCTGCCGCTGATTGCAGCCTTCTTCGTCATCCGCCTGTTCAACCCGGCGCTGTCGGTGCTGGCGGTGCTGATCGGCGGTGGCCTCGCCGCTTTCCTCACCGGCCGTGTCGGCGGCCTGCCGACACCGGAACTGTCGACGCTGACGCTGATTGCGCCTGATTTCACCGCCAAGGCGGTGATCGGGCTGGCACTGCCGCTCTATCTCGTCACCATGGCTTCGCAGAACCTGTCCGGCCTCGCCGTGCTGCGCGCCGCCGGCTACCATCCGGAGCCCGGCCCGCTGATCGGCGTCACCGGCCTGTTTTCGCTGCTGTCGGCGCCGTTCGGCGGCTCGACCACCAATCTGGCGGCGATCTCGGCGGCGATCTGCACCGGGCCGGACGTCCACCCCGACCCCGCCGAGCGCTGGAAGACCGGGCCGTTCTATGCGCTCGCCTATCTCATCTTTGCGATTTTCGGCGCTTCGCTGGTGGCGATCTTCGCGGTGCTGCCACAGAGCCTGATCGTACTGGTGGCGGGCCTGGCGCTGATGGCGTCGCTCGCCAACGCGCTTTCTATCGCGCTGAAGGAAGAGGCGGATCGCATGGCTGCCACCGTCACCTTTGTCGTCACCGCGTCGGGTCTGACGCTGTTCGGCGTTGGCGCCGCATTCTGGGGCCTGATTGCCGGGCTGGTCGTGCTTTTCCTCGATATGATCAAAAAGCGATAAACATTTCAGATGCTTGTCCGGATTTGGCGGACATTGTCTTGAATCGCCGTTTTTCTCTTCCCATTTCGATTCCACGCAGCCGGGTTTGGCTGTCTCCAACCGAAGGAATGGGAGAAAATGAACACATCCGCATTGATCCGTCCGGCCTGGACGCCGGCAACCATCGCGTTGATGGTTGTGGGTTTCATGGTGTTCTGGCCACTCGGCTTCGCCATGCTCGCCTACATCATCTGGGGCGACCGCCTCGATGGCTTCAAGCGTGACGTCAACCGCGCGACCGACGGCATCTTCGCCGGTTGCCGCCGCGGTTCCGACAAGGCCGCGCGCTGGGGCAATGGTTCCGCCCGCACCGGCAACGTCGCTTTCGACGACTGGCGCGAAAAGGAACTTGAGCGGCTGAACGAAGAGCGCCGCAAGCTCGACGAGATGCTGACCCAGTTCGACGAATACGCCCGCGAATTGCGCCGCGCCAAGGACCAGGACGAGTTCGACCGCTTCATGGCCAACCGCAACAAGTCGACGGCGCCGACGAAGACCGATCCGAGCACCGGAACGACGACCACCAAGCGTGGCAAGGGTTCGAACCTGCTTGACGACTGAGATCCGGCGACTGGTCACATCGTGAAAAAACGGCGTCGCGCGAGCGGCGCCGTTTCTTTTTTGTTCTAGTCGTTTTTCTCGAATCGCGTATCGTCCCCCCATGACTCTCGGCTTCTTTCGCAATCTGGCAAAGCCCAAGCCCACGCCTGTCGTGGAGCGCGAATATTGCGTCGCCGGCCGCACGCTGCCGCTCAAGATCGTCGAGAGCGCCAGGGCGCGCCGAATGACGCTGCGTATCGATTCAGGCGGCCAGGGTCTGCGCATCACCGTGCCGCCAGGCCTGCGCCGCGGCGAAGTGGACAGGTTCCTCGAGCGGCATCAGGACTGGCTGGAGCAGCGACTGGCCAAGGTGCCGACGCGGCCGCAGGTGCGGCCCGGCATCAGGATCCCGGTGCGCGGCGTGCCGCACCGCATCGTCCATGAACCGTCAAAGCGCGGCACCGTCACCGTGTCGCGCGACGAACGTGGTCCGCTCTTGATCGTGCATGGCGACCGCATACATCTGCCGCGCCGCCTCGCCGATTTCCTCAAGCGCGAGGCCAAGAAGGAAATCGAGAAGCTGGTGGCCAAGCACACCGAGGCGCTTGGCAAGCGCGCCAAGGCGATCCGCTTCAAGGACACGTCAAGCCGCTGGGGGTCATGCACCTCCGAAGGCAATCTGTCCTTTTCCTGGCGCATCATGATGGCGCCGTCGCCGGTCATCAACTATCTCGTCGCGCATGAAGTGGCGCATCTCAAGGAGATGAACCACGGCCCGAAATTCTGGAAACTGTGCGAAAAGCTCTGCCCCGACACCGATCGCTGCAAGGACTGGCTGAAGCGCAATGGCGGTGCGCTGCAAGCGATCATGTTCGAGTAGATCGCTCAATCGTCGTTGGCGGCGTTCAAGTCTTCGGGCCGCAACCCCTCATCGCCATGATGCGGCCACGGCAGGAAATTGCCGTCGAACTCATCGCCGCCGAAATAGTCGAGCGCGCGGTGCGCCTCGGCGCCATTGAAGGCGGCCTTGTCGATCAGGTGCGCGATGACCTCGCGCGCCTGCGCAATCTTCTGCCTGAGTTCGGCTACGGTTCTGTCGGCCATGATCGTGCTCCCGCCTTGCGTCCTGTCCATCCATAGGTAGCGCCTTTGGCCGTGCCGGCAAACAGCATGCTTTTTCTCGACTCTTATCGCTTTTCATGCCAATTCCCGCGCCATGGCACTCGACATCAAAATCTGCGGCTTGAAGACCGACGCGGCAATGGCCGCGGCGCTGGCCGGCGGCGCCAGCCATGTCGGGTTTATCTTCTTCGCCAAAAGCCCGCGCTATGTCGAACCTGCCGAGGCTGGCCGTCTGCGCGAGGCCGCGCGCGGCAAGGCGATGGCGGTTGCCGTCACCGTCGATGCCGGCGACGCCTTCCTGGATGAAATCGTTGCCAAAATGCAGCCCGACATGCTGCAGCTGCACGGCGCGGAAACGCCCGAGCGCGTCGCCGAGGTCAAAGCCCGCTATGGCCTGCCGGTGATGAAGGCGCTGCCGCTCAGCGAGGCCGCCGATCTCGAACGAATGAAGCCATTCATCGGCATAGCCGACCGGTTCCTGTTCGACGCCAAGCCGCCGAAAGGCTCCGAACTGCCGGGCGGCAATGGTGTTGCCTTCGACTGGCGCATTCTCGCCGGCCTTGACGGCGGCGTCGATTACATGCTTTCCGGTGGGCTCAACGCCGCCAATATCGGCGATGCCCTTCGGCTTGCCAACCCGCCTGGGATCGACATTTCTTCAGGCGTGGAAAGCGCGCCGGGCGTCAAGGATCCGGCGCTGATCGAACAGTTTTTCCGGGCCGTCAGGGCCGCGCGGAACACCCGCGCAGCCTAGTGGTGCCTCAAACCAGAGCATGTCCCGGAAAAGTGGGAACCGGTTTTCCGACAAGGACATGCCTCATAGTCAAGATGCCAGGAGATCGGCGATGAACAAGCCGGCGACACCCAATTCCTTCCGCACCGGGCCCGACGAACAGGGCATGTTCGGCATTTTCGGCGGTCGTTTCGTTGCCGAAACGCTGATGCCGCTGATCCTCGATCTGGAGCGGCACTGGAACGAGGTCAAGAACGATGCGGATTTCAGGGCTGAGCTGACTGACCTGTCGACCCACTATGCCGGACGGCCGTCGAAGCTTTATTTCGCCGAAGGCCTCACGAAGCATCTTCGTGAGGTTTCCTCGGCCAGGGGCCTCGCGGGCGGCGCGAAGGTCTACTTCAAGCGGGAGGATTTGAACCACACCGGTTCGCACAAGATCAACAACTGCCTCGGCCAGATCCTGCTGGCCAAGCGCATGGGCAAGAAGCGCATCATCGCCGAGACCGGCGCCGGCCAGCACGGCGTGGCCTCGGCCACGGTTGCGGCCCGCTTCGGCTTTCCCTGCGTCGTCTACATGGGCGCCACAGACGTTGCCCGGCAAAGCCCGAACGTCTTCCGCATGAAGCTGCTCGGCGCCGAAGTGCGCCCGGTGACCGCCGGCCACGGCACGCTGAAGGACGCCATGAACGAGGCGTTGCGCGACTGGGTCACCAATGTCGAGGACACCTATTACCTGATCGGCACCGCCGCCGGCCCGCATCCCTATCCGGAGCTGGTGCGCGACTTCCAGTCGGTGATCGGCATCGAGGCGCGGGCACAGATCCTCGAGCAGGAAGGCCGGCTGCCCGACACCATCATCGCCGCTGTCGGCGGTGGTTCGAACGCCATCGGCCTGTTCCATCCCTTCCTCGACGACAAGGAGGTCCGCATCATCGGCATCGAAGCCGGCGGTCGCGGTCTCGACGGCATCGAGCATTGCGCCTCGATGAATGCCGGCGCGCCGGGCGTGCTGCATGGCAACCGCACCTATCTCCTGCAGAATTCCGACGGCCAGATCATGGACGGCCATTCGATCTCGGCCGGCCTCGACTATCCCGGCGTTGGGCCGGAGCATTCCTGGCTGCGCGATTCAGGCCGGGTCGAATACGTGCCGATCCTCGATGACGAGGCGCTGGAGGCTTTCAAGCTGACGACGCGCGTCGAAGGCATCATCCCGGCGCTGGAATCGGCGCACGCCATCGCGCATGCGGTGAAGATCGTGCCTGCCATGGACAAGGATCAGATCGTCATCGTCAACCTGTCCGGCCGTGGCGACAAGGACGTGCACACGGTGGCCAGCATGCTGGGCATGGAGATCTGATCATGGCCACCCGCATCGACCGCCGCATGGCGAAGCTCAGGACCGAAGGCCGCCCGGCGCTCGTCACCTATTTCATGGGCGGCGACCCCGACTACGATACCTCTTTGTCGATCATGAAGGCGTTGCCGGGCGCAGGTTCCGATATTATCGAGCTCGGCATGCCGTTCTCCGATCCGATGGCCGACGGCCCGGCGATCCAGGCGGCGGGCTTGCGGGCGCTGAAAGGCGGCCAGACGCTGGCCAAGACGCTGAAGATGGCGGCCGACTTCCGCGCTGGCGACAATGAAACGCCGATCGTGCTGATGGGCTACTACAATCCGATCTACATCTATGGCGTCGACCGCTTCCTCAAGGACGCGATCGCCAGCGGCATCGACGGGCTGATCGTCGTCGACCTGCCCCCGGAGATGGATGAGGAACTGTGCATTCCGGCATTGAAAGCCGGCATCAACTTCATCCGGCTGGCGACGCCGACCACCGACGACAAACGCCTGCCCAAGGTGCTGCAGAACACGTCGGGCTTCGTCTATTACGTGTCGATGACCGGCATCACCGGCTCGGCACTGGCCGACACCGGCAAGGTGGCGGCGGCGGTCAAGCGCATCAAGGGCCACACCGACCTGCCGGTCTGCGTCGGCTTCGGCGTCAAGACCGCCGAGCAGGCCCGGGTGATCGGCGCCAATGCCGACGGCGTCGTCGTCGGCACCGCGATCGTCAATGCGGTGGCCAATGTGCTGGGGCCGAAGGGCGAGAAGACCGCCGATCCGGCCGAGGCCGTCGCCACGCTGGTCAGCGGCCTAGCGCAAGGCGTGCGCTCGGCCCGCCTTGCTGCTGCCGAATAGTTTCCCTACGTCAGGTCTTGTGCATGCCGTTATCCCAGAACCGGTTCCCACTTTTGGGCGACATGCATTAGCAACTCTTCGTCAGGACAGGAGCCGAAGCGATGAACTGGATCACCAATTACGTTCGCCCGAAGATCAATTCGATGCTCGGCCGGCGCACCGACATGCCCGAGAATCTCTGGATCAAGGATCCGGAGACCGGCGAGATGGTGTTCCACAAGGACCTGGAATCGAACCAGTTCGTCATTCCCTCGTCCGGTCATCACATGAAGATCTCGGCCAAGGAGCGGCTGAAATTCTTCTTCGATGGCGGCAAATACGAGACCCTGGACAACCCCAAGGTCATGCAGGATCCGCTGAAATTCCGCGACGAGAAGCGCTATGTCGACCGGTTGAAGGACGCCAAGGCCAAGACCGGCCTTGAGGACGCGATCATCAATGCGCTGGGCACCGTCGAGGGTCTTCCGGTTGTGGTCACGGTGCAGGACTTCGCCTTCATGGGCGGTTCGCTCGGCATGGCCGCCGGCGACGCCATCGTGCACGGTTTCGAAGTGGCCCTGCAGCGCAAGCGGCCGCTGATCCTGTTTGCTGCTTCCGGCGGCGCCCGCATGCAGGAAGGTATTTTGTCCCTGATGCAATTGCCTCGGACAACGGTCGGTGTCGACCGGCTGAAGGAAGCCGGCCTGCCCTACATCGTCGTTTTGACCAACCCGACCACGGGCGGCGTGACCGCCTCCTACGCCATGCTGGGCGACGTGCACATCGCCGAGCCCGGCGCGCTGATCGGCTTTGCCGGACCGCGCGTCATCGAACAGACGATCCGCGAGAAACTGCCCGATGGCTTCCAGCGCTCCGAATATCTGATGGAGCACGGCATGGTCGACATGGTCGTATCCAGGCTGGAAATGCGTGAAACGATCGCGCGCCTGCTCAAGATGCTGCTCAAGCTGCCGGAAGAGCAAAAAACGCTGGAGCCGGAAATCCTGCCGCCGGCGGTGGTTGCCGCGGAAGCTCGGCCGCAAGCCTGAAGCGACACGAAGCGCCGCGACCGCGATTGCACGAGGGCTTCGGCGCGCTGTAGCCTTTGATTGCCATGGCCATCCGAAACCGATTCTGGTTTTCAGGCTCATGCGCTAGGATTCCACCATGACGACGCTTGCCGCCGACCGCGAAATCGAAGCCCTGATGGCGCTTCATCCGAAAGGCTTCGACCTTTCGCTCGACCGCATTTCGCGGCTGCTGGAGCGGCTTGACAATCCGCAGGACCGGCTGCCCCCGGTCATCCACATCGCCGGCACCAACGGCAAAGGTTCGTGCGCAGCCTTTTCACGCGCCCTGCTCGAGGCTGCGGACTACCGCGTCCATGTCCACACCTCGCCGCATCTGGTCAACTGGCATGAGCGTTACCGGCTGGCCGCCGATGGCGGCGGCAGGCTGGTCGAGGACAGGGTTTTCGCCGATGCCATTGCCCGTGCCGCCAGGGCCAATGAAGGCGAGAAGATCACCGTCTTCGAGATCCTCACCGCCGTCACCTTCCTGTTGTTTTCCGAACACCAGGCCGACGCTGCGATCATCGAAGTCGGGCTCGGCGGCCGCTTCGACGCGACCAATGTCATCAAGGAGCCGGCCGTGTCGGTGATCATGCCGGTGTCGCTCGACCACGAGGCCTATCTCGGCGACCGTGTCGAACTGATCGCAGCCGAAAAGGCCGGCATCATCAAGCCCGGCTGTCCGGTGGTCATCGGCGCGCAGGAAAGCGAGACGGCTCTGCAGGTGCTGATCGAAACCGCCGAGCGGCTTGAATGCCCCACCTTCGTCTACGGCCAGGACTTCCTTGCCTTCGAGGAAAACGGCCGCATGGTCTACCAGGACGAAGACGGCTTGATGGACCTGCCGCCGCCCAGGCTGCCCGGCCGCCACCAGTTCGCCAATGCGGCGGCGGCGATCGCCGCGGTCAAAGCGGCCGGTTTCGAGATCAGCCATCGCGCCGCCGAAAAGGCGATGATCAATGTCGCCTGGCCCGGCCGCATGCAGAAGCTCGTGCAGGGCCGGCTGGCCGAACTGGCACCCAAGGGCGCCGATATCTGGCTCGACGGCGGCCACAATCCCGGTGCCGGCGTGGTGGTTGCCGAAGCGCTGGCCGAGCAGGAAGAGAAGAACCCGCGTCCGCTGTTCCTCATCTCGGGCATGATCAACACCAAGGACCAGAGCGGCTATTTCCGTGCCTTCAAGGGCCTCGCCCGGCATGTCTACACGGTGCCGGTGAGCCTCAGCGAGGCCGGCGTGCCGAACGACGAACTGGCGATCCGCGCAACGGAAGCCGGGCTGACCGCCGAGCCGGTGAGTTCCGTCGCCAGCGCGCTGATGCTGCTGCGCGACACCTGGGACGGCCCGTCGCCACGCATCCTGATCAGCGGTTCGTTGTATCTGACCGGAGCGGTGCTGGCCGAGAACGGCACCCCGCCGACCTGAAGCAGGCGACTATTCATGCCTTGGGTGGCTGCGGCGGCTGAGGCCGAACCTTGGCTTTCGACCTTCAGAAATCCCACGGTGAGATCAGATCAAGGCTGGTGGTGCCAAAGTCGCTGAGATTGCGCGTTGCCAGCCGGCCACCGTTCACGCGCGCTATCGCCGCAATCATGCCATCGGGGGCTGACATGCCGGCACCTTGGCGTGTCGCGGCACCCATGATCTCGCCGTAAGCCAAGGCAGCATCTTCAGTCAGTCCAAAAATCCGGCCGGCAAATCGATGGCGCCACCGGGAAAGTCCCTGCTCCAGCCGATCGGCACGCTCATCAGGCCGTATTTTTTGGATGCCGAAGGCGATTTCAGCAATCGTCACTGTGGGAAGGGCCAGTTCAGCGTCATTGCGGACAAGCCATGCCAGGACAGCTTGGTCCGGCGCCTTCTTCAGACTCTCCGAAATCACGTTGGTATCGACGAAAATCAAAGCTCAAGTCCCGAATGAACCTGGCGGCCTTCGCGAATGATCTTTTCCAGATCGATGTCGGCGCCATGGTTTGCAGTCAAGCTGGCATAGAAGGTGGAAGCAGGTTCACGGCCAGCTTCACGAATTTCGTAGGATTCGAGCGCACGTTCGACCACATCGGCTATCGAACGATTTTCACGACGAGCAAGTCTATGAGCCAGGTCGCGTGCTTTTGCGCTTCGGACTGAGAGTTGTGGTTCGGCCATTTCGAACTCCCTTTTAGAACGGATATAGGCCGATCCACTGCTGCCATCAAGGTGGCAGTTGATGGCGTGCCATCACGCGGTGGATTTCCAGCGCATTGATAGGCGACGTTACTTCAGCTCTATCTCGATAAAGGCGTATTCGCCTTCATTGGCGTTGATGACGTCGTGCTCTACGCCCTCCTTGCGGAAATAGGGCGCGCCCTTCTTCATCTCGGCAAAGGATTCGCCGTCCTTGGTCAACAGCTTCACCTTGCCGTCCATCAGCGGCACGACGACATAGTCGTGGCCGTGGCGATGCCAGCCGGTGTTCTCGCCCGGCGCGAAGCGGTATTCGGTGACGATGACACGCTCGTTGTCGATGAAGACGGTGGCCTTGGCGGATCCGGTCATGGGGTTCTCCTGTCTGCCTCGAGCAGATGACATGGAGTGCCCGGACGCGAGGGCCAGAGCCACGCACCGATGACGCCAACAAAAAGCCCGGCGCGAGGCCGGGCTTGATATCAGGAATTTCAGATGGGTCAGGCGAGGTTGCCATTGATCCAGTGCGACAGCGCGGTCTTCGGCGCGGCACCGACCTTCATGTCGGCCATTTCGCCGCCCTTGAAGATCATCAGCGTCGGGATCGAGCGCACGCCGAACTGGGCGGCAAGCTCCGGATTCTCGTCGATGTTGAGCTTGGCGATCTTGACCTTGGCGCCAAGTTCGGTGGCGATATCTTCGAGCGCCGGCGCAATCATCTTGCAGGGACCGCACCATTCCGCCCAGAAATCGACGACGACCGGTACGTTGGCGTCAAGCACGTCAGCCTGGAAGTTGCTCTTGTCGACCTTCACGGTTGCCATATGGAAAAATCCTTTTGAAAGTTTTTGTCCCACCAAATGTGGTGGTGATCGCGCCCTTCTTCAAGCAGGTGTTGTGTCACGCTCCCGTGAGTCGAGCAAGGGCGTCGTCCAAGGCGCTGGCAGGCAGTTCGATCAGCCGCGGCGCCTCGGTGAACAGCAAGGCCGCCTTGACCGTGCGGCCGGGATAGAGCGGCTGCAACAGCGCGCGGTAGAGCGCCAACTGCAGGACATAGGCCGGCGGCACCTCGGCCAGACTGGCGGGCGCCGGCCGGTTGGTCTTGTAGTCGACAATCGATACCGTGTCCGGCGTTACCGCCAGCCGGTCGATCTTGCCGGAAATCGAGCGCTTCTTGCCCTTGACCTCCAGGCTGCCCATGATCGCAACCTCGGCACGCGACGATGGCGCAAACAGCTGACCGAAGCCGGGATCGGCAAGGATCGATGTGACCGACGCCAGGGCCTTTTCACGCTCTGATGGCGGCCAGTCCGCACCGGTTCGCAAGAGATAGCGTTCTGCCGCTCCCGCACGTTCGGGCTCGGCAATACCGGGCAGCATCTGCAGCAGTTTGTGGAGGGCGAGCCCACGCAGCACGGCAAAGCCGGGCTCGGCGTCGGCGTCGAGCACCGGCGACGCCTTGTCGACAACGGCTTGCTTGCCTTCGTCGATCAGCGCCGAGGCGCCCGATGGCGACAACGGACGCGGCAGATCCTCGAAGGGCAGCAAGGGCCGGAACAGCGTCGCCGGCAAAGGCGCGAAAGCGTCGGCCTGCCGTAGCTGATCGGCGGAACTTGGCGCGACGGGGGGCAGCTTGGTGACATGGAAACGGTGCACCGGCTCGCCGCCGGCGGGATGCGCACGCTGCTCGCTCTCCGACGCGCCGATCAGCGCGCGGCTGACGATCGAGTGCCAGGTGCCGGCGTTCGGCGCCCGCTTGCCATGATAGCCGCAGACGATCAGCCGGTCCTCGGCACGGGTCATGCCGACATAGAGCAGCCGGCGGTATTCGTCGTCGGCGAGTTCCCGTGCCCTTGAGGCCGCCGCTTTCGAAAAACCGTTGGCGACCTCGCTGGCCGAGCGCCAGAGATAGCCCTTGCCGTCCCAGTTCGCGCCGGAGCCATCGAAGGGCATCAGGCGCGGCAAATGCTGGTCGCTGAACGGCGCGGAACCGCCATCGACCAGGAACACGACGGGCGCTTCCAAGCCCTTGGCGGCGTGCACGGTCATGACCCGGACCTCGTCGCGGGTCTGGTCCATCTCGCGCTTGATCTCGGGACCGGCGTTTTCCAGTGTCGACAGGAAGGCTTCCAGCCCCGGCAGGCCGGTTCGCTCCTCGGCAAGGCAGAAGCTGAGGAACTCGTCGAGAATATCGCCAGCTTCGGGCCCGAGCCGCGCGATCATCTTGCGGCGCACGCCATCGCGCGCCAGCAGGGCGGCGTAGAATTCGAACACTGGCTTAAACGCGGCTTCGTTCGTCCAGATGTCGACCTGGGCGACGATCTTCGCCAGTCTCTCGCTTTCGCCGGCGTGCTGTCGCAGCGATGCGATCAATGACAGGCCGGCCGGCCTCTGCGCGGCGAGCGTGAAAAGCGCCTCTTCCGGCAGATCGAAGATCGGGCTGCGCAACACGGCGGCAAGCGACAAATCGTCCTGCGGCTGGATGAGGAGGTGACCGAGCGCGATCAGGTCCTTGACCGCGATGTGCCCGGGCAGGCTCAACCGGTCGGCGCCGGCAACCGGAATGTCGCGGCGTTTGAGTGCGCGGGTCAGGGCATGGACGAAGCGATCGCGCTTGCGCACCAGCACCAGCACATCGCCCGGCCGCAGCCGCTTGCCGCGGCCTTCGATGATTTCGCCACTGCCGATCCAGCCGGCGATGGTGGCGGCGACGTTCTCGGCCACGCGCACCGCCGGCGCGTGGGCATGGTCGATGGCTTGCGTCCAGTCGTCGGGCTCATCGACAACATCGGCGCCGACCGACGGCCACACCTCGACATAGCCCGGCGCGTCGGTGCGGATCGCCTGGTGGCGAAGCGGATCGGGATCATGACTGATGCCGCGCCGCACGGCTGGATCGGCGAAGACGCGGTCGACCGCGGTCAGAACATCGTCGGTCGAGCGGAACGACCAGGTCAGCTTGAGGTCGGCGAAGGACGCCTCGGCGTCACGCACTCGTCCGGCAAACAACAGCCGGCTGTCGGCGAAGGAGTCCGGGGCCGCACCCTGGAACGAATAGATCGACTGCTTCTCGTCGCCGACGGCGAACACCGTGCGATGGACCCTGTCGCGTGCGCCAAAGCCGGCAAAGAATTCCTCCGCCAGCCGTTTCACCACTTCCCATTGGTCCGGACTGGTGTCCTGCGCCTCGTCGAGCAGGATGTGGTCGATGCCCTGGTCGAGCTTGTACTGCACCCAGGGGCCGGCGTCCGGCCGCGCCAGCAGGTTGACGGTGCGGGTGATCAGGTCGTTGAAATCGAGGAAGCCGCGGCTGCGCTTGAGCATTTCGTAGCGGGCGATCAGCCAGTCGGCGATGGTCAGCGCGGCAGCCGTGCCTTCAAGCATCCGGAACAGGGCCAGCCGATCGGTGGTTTCGACTATGGCGTTGGCGGCCGAGAGATAACGCTCCGCCAGATCCGGCAACCGGTCGACCAGGGCCTTCTTGAAGGCCTTTGCCGGGTCGTAAGCGTCGCCATCGGTCTTGAGGAAGGCTCGCGCGAGCAGTTGCAGGCGGCGAATGGGATCGCCCTCGGCAAAAGCCTGCCGCGCATAGGGCAGGATGTTGTTCAGTACCGATCTGGCGTCGGTGGCCTCGGCGGCGTGGGCGAAGCCGGCAAAATAGTCGGGCAGGAAGCCCGGCAACGGCCATACCGAAGCGGCTATGCCCTCGGCCGTCTGGCCTGGATGGAAATGGAATTCGTCGAACAGGGCCTGGAAATGCGTGCCATCGCGCCCGACCGCCTCGATGAAATGGCGCAAGCCGTCGCGCTTGCGCACAATCTCACCCAGCAAGGCGTCGAGCCCGGCTTCGCCGCCCCGATCGAGAATGGAGGCAAAAGCCTCGGCCAGATCCCTGTCACCGGCGGACGTGCCCGAAATCATCTCGCGGCGCGCCGCGGCAAACAGCGATGCCTCCATCTGGCCGTCGAGCATCTCGAAATGGGCCGGGATGTTGGCCTCCAGCGGGAACTGGTGCAGCACCGATTCGCAGAAGGCGTGAATGGTCTGGATCTTCAGCCCGCCGGGCGTTTCCAGCGCCTCGGCGAACAGGCGCCGCGCCCGGCGCATGGTCTCGAGATCGGGCCGGCGCCCCTCCAGCGCCTCGACCTTTGCCGCCAGATCCACGTCACCAAGCGTCGTCCACTCCGACAGTGTCGAAAAGACCCGGTTCGACATGTTGGCGGCGGCGGCGCGCGTATAGGTCAGGCACAGGATCTTCGACGGATCGGTGCCGCGCAGCAGCAGCCGGATTACGCGCTGCGCCAGCACATGGGTCTTGCCGGAGCCGGCATTGGCCGACACCCAGGCGGAATTGCCGGGGTCGGCGGCGCGGGCCTGGCTGGTCGCGGTGTCGCTGGGAATGGGATAGGCCTTCTTCATGCCTCCCCTCCCTCGTCGCCGGCATCGCCGCCTGCCGACCATTCGAGCACGCGGGCAAGATGGTCGTAGTCGCCATCCGTCTCGCCTTCGCGGAACGGCAGCGCGCGCGACAGATACCCGGTCGCAGGGTCCGCATAGTGGATCAATAGCTTTTCCAGCCGTGCCCAGGCCTCTTCGGCAAGATCGGTCGCGGTCCGCGGCTGGCGGTTGTGTTCGAGGATGGATTCCTCGAACACCTCGCCATTCGGCTTCAGCCTGATGAAAGCCAGTTGAGAGGGCTCACGCACGCCCAAATCCTTGAAGGCGCCGCGCCTGAGCAGCGCGCCCTCGAGCGCCAGTTGCGGCGCAAGCAGTGTGTGCGCCTGCGCCTTGGACGGCGAGGAGCCGGTCTTGTAGTCCAGTATGTCGGCCATGCCGCCGGCCAGAAGGTCGACGCGGTCGGCGTAGCCGGACAGCGTCACGCCGGACTGGCCGACAACGGTCTTTCCGGCGCGCTCCTCGGCATGGCGCCTTGTCACAGCATCAGCGCGCGTGCGCTCCCACTCGATGATGTTGGCGGCGAGTTTCTCGAAGCGCGGCCACCACACCGCCTCGACGTCGGCCGGAAGGGCGGCTTCGGCAAAGCAGGCGCGGCCGGCGGCGATGAGGCCGGCAAGCGCATCGGGAGCGCGCGGATCGGCGACGCTGCCTGAGAACAGGTGCAGGATGGCGTGAAACAGCGTGCCGCGCTCGGCCGCACCAGGGTCGCGAATAACCGGATCGAGCGGCATCAGGCCGAGGATGCGTCTTGCATAGACGGCGTAGGGGTCACGGCGCAGGGTCTCGATCTCGGTGACCGAGAAATGCGTCGGGCGCACCGACAGCGGCGGCTTCGGCTGCGGCCGTGGCGCGAAATCCTGCCTTGGGCCGGCATCCAGCGCGCGCGCCCAGGCGAGCAGCTCGTCGCCACGCCGGCGCAGCTCCGCTGCCTGGTCGCTGCCGATGAAGGTCAGCAGCCGCTGAAGCCAGCGCGACGGCACGGCGGGTGCATCGCCGGCACGTGCCGAGCGGGACAGCACCACCTTCCCGGCGCCCATGGCCATCTGGAAATCATGCGCGGCAAGGCCGATACGCCGCTCGGGCGGTTCGAGGTCGATGCCGGTCTTCATCAGCCGCGACATGAAGCGGTCGCTCTCTGGCTTGCGCGGCCATACGCCCTCGTTGAGCCCGCCGATGACCAGCGTGTCGACCGTCTGCAACCGGGCTTCCAGCGCGCCCCAGATGGCGATGTTCCGGTCGGTGCCTTGTGCCGGCTTGACCGTTTCAGGCGCGATCAGCGCCGCCATGATGTCGGGCCACTCGGTCGCCGCGAAGGACAGCGAAGCCGAAGCCGCGACCAGCCCGCGCAGCAGTTCGGCAAGCTTCTCGCCGGCGTCACCGGCATAGAGTTCGCCAAGGCCGCCGTCGGCGATGCGGCCGAGATTTTCGAGTGTCACGACACTGGCCCTGACAAGCGCGGCAAGGTCGGCGTCATCCCGGCCTCGGAAGGCTGCGAGCGGCGCCAGCGCCTGCTTGAGACGTTCGAGCAAATTCCGCGCAGTTTCGATAGAGCGCACGGTCAGCCGGGAAAACCAGAAGGGCTGCCGGCTGCCGCCGCCCAAGCCGGTGAGGCGGGCTTCGAACAGTTCCGGTAGCGAAACGATGTCGGGGCGGCCTGTGCCGCCGCGCAACGCCACCAGTTCGATCAGCTCCGCCGCGTGGCGCACATCGGCCCGTTCGAGGCCGAGGCCGAGCAGCGGATGCTTGAGCAGCGACAGCAGGCCAACCGGATCGCCTGGCCGGAACAGTGCCTCGAGCGCCAGCCTGAGCAGGCTGGCCGCCGGAGTGTTGGCGAGCGGTGTGCCACCGGAATCGTCGGCAACGACGCCGAAGCGCTGGAGCTCGATCGAGACGCGCCGCGCCAGCGCGCGGTCGCCGGTGACGAGAGCCGCCCTTTGGCCGGGCTGTTCGACCGCGCGCTTGAGCGCGACGGCGATGGCGACGGCCTCATCACGTTCGCTGGCGGCTTCGAGCAAGGTCACCTCGGCGAAGGCGCCGGCAATGTCGGACGCCGGGAAACCGGCACGTGTCTCGGCCCAGAGTTCGGTGGTTTCGGCCGGCCGCAGCGCTTCGCCGACAAGGGCAGCGCGAAGCGCACGTCGCGGTTCGGCCACGCCAATCTCCTCGACGTCGCCGCGCAATACGCCGATCTTGCCGATCAGCCTGGCCAAGCCATATTGCGGGTGGCCGAGTACGGCTGGACGCGCGCCAGGCGCGGCAATCGCCTGGAACGACGCTTCGTCCAGCGTCCGGTCGAGACCCGGCAGCACGATGGCGCCGCCGGGCAGGCGCGCGATCGCGGCAAGCAATTCGGCCGTCGCTGGTATCGAGCCGGTCGAGCCTGCGGCGATGACCGGGCCGGCGGGCGGATTGCGCTGCAGCCGCGCCGCCTCGGCGCGGATCAGCGCGCTGCGATGCGCGGCCGGATTGGAGCGGTCGCTTTCCGCGAGGAATTTCGGCCAGGCTTCGGTGACGATGCCGAGGAATTCGAGCGTCACCTGCCACCATCCGGCAAGATTGCCGGTCACCAGATCGGTGAGCTTGGCCCAGTCGGTGCCTTCCGTCTCGATCTCGTCCATCAGCCGGGCGAGATCGCGCGCCAGCCAGATCGCGTCGGCGGTGGAAGCCGGGATGACGATCTCCTCGGCGAAAAGGGCGGCGACATGCGCCGGCAGCCGGCGTTTCCAGGCGCGCACCAGCGGCGTCAGCAGCAACAGGCGTTCGGTTGCCGAAATCGGCGGCGCCAGATCGATGGCCGCCGCTGCCTCGGTCTCGAACGCAGCCTCATCCTCGTCGAATTCGCCGAGTGGCCGGATGACCGGCAGGATCGCCGAGCCGCCGCCGCCGCGTGCCGCCAGGCTGTCGACGAAGACACCCCGCAAGGCACGCGCGGCACGGCGTGTCGGCACATAGATGGTGGCATCGGCCAAAGCGAGCGGGTCGCCGTCGAATCGAAACCCCGGAACAAGACGGCCGGCAAGCAGCGCCTCGGCAAGCGTCGGCAGAAACGGCGCTCCGGGCGGGATCGAGAAAACGCGGCTGGAGCCGCTCATTGCGACTCGATGAGCGCACCGGCGACCGCCGCTTCCGCGAGCGGTACGGCATCGGGCGTGCCGACGGTGATCCAGTGGCCATGCATGGGCATGCCGAACAGGCGCCCTGCGGCGATGGCGGAATCGAAATAGGCGTTGAGCGAGTGCGGCCCGGCCGGTGCGCCCTTGAACAGGCGCGGATCGACGATCGCCGCGCCGGCATAGATCAGCCCCGCCGGATCCCCCTTTGAACGCCGCAAGCCGCCATCCGGCGCCACCAGGAAATCGGTGCTGCCGCAGTGTCCGGTCGCCTGTTGGAGATCCGCCAGCATCAGCAGAATATCCATTTTCGCCGCGTCCCATGCAAGGGCGAGGCGCTGGAGATTGAGAGGACCGTCATCGATCCAGAAGGTGTCGGCATTGAGGATGTAGAAGGGTCGCTCGCCCAGTTCCGGCAGCGCCTTGACGATGCCGCCGGCGGAATCGAGCAGTTGTTCGCTCTCATCGGAAATGACGATTTTTGGCGCGCGGCGCGCGGCGACATGGGCGAGGATCTGTTCGGGAAAATAGTGGACGTTGACCACGGCCTTCGCGACACCGGCGGCAGCCAGGCTGTCGAGGCTCCAGTCGAGCAACGTCTTGCCGGCAATCCTGACCAGCGGCTTGGGAATGGTGTCGGTAATCGGCCGCATGCGTTTGCCAAGGCCGGCGGCAAGTACGATGGCGGTGTCCGGTCCTGCTGTCACAGCGCTCGCTCCTCCAGCAAACCGTGGGCGTCGTAGAACTCGCGCAGGCTTGCCAGCGCCGGATGAGACAAGGCCCGGCGCAGATAATCGCGAATGCGCGGCAGGTGTTTTAGATAATAGGGCTTGCCGTCGCGCTTTTCGAGGCGGACGAAGATGCCGAGGATCTTGGAATTTCGTTGCGCCGCCATGATGGCGTAGGATTCCAGGAAGCTTGCCTCGTCGAAAGCACCGGCTGCGTGGCGCGCCGCGACATAGGCATCCAGCGTCTTTCTCTCGATCTCGGGCGACATCGTAACACGCGCGTCCATGGCCAGCGAGGCGACGTCATAGGCGGACGGGCCGATCAGCGCATCCTGGAAATCGACGATGCCCAGCCGATCATGCCCTGAACGGTCGCCGCGCCAGATGATGTTGGGCGAATGGAAGTCGCGCAGCATCAGCGTATATTCGCGGCCGTGCAGCCGGTCGAGGAGCGCGCCCCATTGCTTGTGGTAGCCGGCGCGCAAGGCACCGCTTGCCGGGCTGCCCGTTATTGCCGGCACGTACCAGTCGACCAGCAGATCGGCCTCGATCATCATGGCCTCGCGGTCGAAAGGCGGGACATCGTGGAAGCCGCCATGCCCTGTTTCCAGGCGCTGCGGCCAGGTCCTGCCATGCATCATGGCCAGCAGCTCGGCCGCCGCCGCGCAGCGCTCGGGCAGCGGCTGGCCATCGCTGCCGAGGAACCCTTCCGAGCCAAGATGCTCGAGTAGCAGGAATCCCTGCTCCTGGTCCTCGGCATGGATTTCCGGAACGCTGACGCCGCCTGCCCTTAAGGCGCGGTCGATGGCGACGAAAGCGGAAACCGACTGGGCGGTGTGGGCGATCTCGGCATAGGGCTTGCCGTCGCGGACCGGCGGGCCGAGCACCAGCCGTGGCGAGTTCATCAGCACTTGCGGCTTTTGGCCCGGCAGCGAAACGATCTCGTAAGAGCGGGCAGAAGCATCGCCAATGAAATGGCGGCGCTGCGCTTGCGCCCAGCCGGCGCTCACGAGAAAGTCGCGCATGGCCAGCGACCTTGCGGCCCGATCGAAGGCAGGTCCCTGCCCCGACAATCGTGCCAGCCGGCCGTTGCCATGCTGGACGAGCTCGATCAGGACCGTGGTTTTCGGCAGATGGGCTTCCGCCCGCTCCGGCCATTCGACCAAAGCAGCACCTTGCGCCAAGGCTTCGTCGAAACCAAGCTCATCGATCTCGTCGGCCGAGGACAGGCGGTAGAGATCGAAATGATGCACCGGAATGCGGGTGTCGTAGCTCTGCACCAGCGTGAAGGTCGGGCTCGGAACGTCGAGGCCGGCATCGTCGGCCAAGGTCCTGATCAAGGCCCGCGCCAGCGTCGACTTGCCGGCGCCCAGATCGCCCTTCAGGGCAAGCACGTCGCCTGGGCGCAGCGACAGCGCCAGATCTTCGCCCAGCCGCGCTGTCTGGGTCTCGTCGGCGAGTAATCGCTCCAGCACCAGTCCGGTCATCGAACGCGCTACTCGGCCGCGGCACGGATGCCCGGCATGTCTGGAAAGGTGCAGATGACGGTCGTGCCCTTGTCCTTGCCGGTTTCGATGCGAACGCTGCCGCCATGCAGCTCGACGAAGCTCTTGACGATCGACAGGCCGAGGCCGGCGCCGCGCCGGCGGCCGCCATTGGCGCGCGGCTCGAAACGGCGGAACACCGAATCGAGCACATCGGGCGGCATACCGGGACCGTCGTCATGGACCGAGAATTCCACCCCGTCCGCCAGATGGCGGCAAGTGAGCCGGATGGTGCTGGCTTCCGGGGCGTAATTGGCGGCGTTGCTGAGCAGATTGTAGAGGATCTGGCGGACGCGGACCTCATCGCCGTGAAACGTCTTCGGCGCCGAGGCTGCTTCAACCTCGAGCCTGATCGAATGCTCTTCCAGCCGGTCGGCCACCAGTTCGGCCGCAGCGGCGATGGTGCGATCGACCTGCACCTCGGAAATATCGAGCTGCATGATGCCGGCGTCCACCGTCGCCAGGTCGAGTATGTCGTTGACGATGGTGAGCAGGACCGCGGAGGAGGAGCTGACATGCTCGACATATTCCCGCTGCTTCTGCGTCAGCGGACCGGTCGTGGGCTGTGACAGGAGTTCGGTGAAGCCGATGATGTTGGTCAGCGGCGAGCGCAGTTCATAGGAAACATGCTGGACGAATTCGTTCTTGAGCTGGTCGGATTTTTGCAGCGCCTCGTTCTTGTCCTTCAGCGCCCGCTCGACATGGACGCTGTCGGTGACGTCGACGAAGGTCATCATCACCTGCCCGTTGGGCAGCGGGATCATGGCGTAACTCAACACGTTGCCGTTGTTGAGCTCGGTCTGTCCGTGGCGGTCGCGGCGCTCGTCGTCGAAGCCGGTGACGGCGGCAACAAAGCCGGGCCAGGGGCTGTCCGCCGCCTGCCGGTCGCAAAGGTCGCGGATGGTGGAAACATGGACGCTGGGCTTGGCCGCTTCGCCGCTCAATCCCCAGAGCGTGGCAAAGGCAGGATTCGACAGCCGGAGCCTGCCGTCGGGTCCGAACACCGCTACGCCTTCGGCAAGATTGTCGAGCGTCTCGCCCTGGACCCGCACCGCTGTCTGGTAGCGGCTCTCGAGGTCCATCTTCTCGGTCAGGTTCTCGAACACCCAGGTGACGCCGCCCTTGGGCTGCGGATTGGCGACGACGCGGATGGTCTTGCCATCCGGCAGATGCCACCAATGTTCCTGGGATTCCACAGCGCGATAGGCACCGAGCAGGCCTTCCTTCCAGCGGCGCCATTCAGGCTGTTCGGCGATCTTGCCTTCGCTGCGCAGCCGGTCGAGCAGCAAGGCATTGTCTGGAGCGCTGTGCAGGAAGCCTGCCTCCAGGCCCCAAAGCTTCTGGAAGGCCTGGTTGAAGAACCGCAGCTTCTCGTCGGTGTCGAAAATGGCGACCGCCGTGTTGAGCTGGTCGAGCGTGTCGGCGTGGCTTCGCACCGTCCGTTCGTATTCGCCGCGAACGGCTTCGATGGCACTGGTGTCGCAGGCAAGGCCGGCCGAGCCATCGCTGCCGGCGAAATCGGTGACCGCGAACACACGGCGGTCGCCTTCGATCACGGTGGACAGCGACTGCTCGAAAACCGGATGCGTCCTGTGCTGGGCGGCAATCGCATCGCGCGCCTGGCCGCCGAGGAACTCTTTCTTCTCCCGAACCGCGGCTTCGGCATTTTCGGCTTCGACGGCATCGGCATAGGCGCGGTTGACCCACTTCAGCCCGCCATCCTCGCCGCGGAGCCACGCCGGCATGTTCAGCGCGTCGAGCAGGCCGATCATCGTGTCGTGGTCGGCGGCCAGCCGCTGGTTCTCGATCTTCAGTCTGGCCTGGCTGCGCTGCGTCTCCGAGAGCGAGAGGAAACGCACGAGCACATGCGCGGCACTCTTGCGGCCATGCACTTCGAGCGGCGCACCGGCCTGCGATTCGATGACCAGGTCGAAGGGTTTGGCCTTTTCGCGCAATCCCGCGACGGCATGTTCGAGTGCCGCCGCCGAACGCGGCATCAGCCAGCGGCCGAAAGCAAGAAAAGCGGCCCTATCCTCGGGAGCGCCGCTTTCGACGGGCAATGTGCCGATGAGCTCGGGCTTCTTGTTTTCCGCAGCCCAGACGACGACGCGCTGGTCGCGCAGATTGAGCAGCGCCTCGGAACGGCGGAGCGCCGCGTTGATGTCGGCGAGGCGGCTCCTGAGTTCGACATTCTCCGCCGAGGTGCGGGCTCTTTCGCGGATGAGAACGATGGCCGATATCAGTGCGGCACCCGTCACGCCGACGAACACTGCAAGCTGCATGACATCAATGGCACTCACCGACAGTCCGGCGACGCTGGCAACAGCGGTCTCGGCATGCGCGGCGGCGCCGGCCAAGGGCCCCGCGAGCGCGGAGGTGGCAAGGAATGTCGACGCGCGGGCGCGCCAGGACAGGCTCCCCCCTTCCAGGGCGGAGCCAGCAATCCCCGAATCGTCATGGCCGCCGGAAACGGCCCGTCCCGCTCTGTGCGGGTGTTGCCCCGGCATGTCTTGGTCCTCTCCGCCGCCTGAATGCAAGACCGCCCTGATGCGTGCCTCTCTTGACCCTCTCGGGCTGGAAGCATCGCCGAATCACCTGACAATAACCCCTCGCCGAATCGGCGTGAAGGCTGATGGCGCGCAAAAATAAGGCCGGGCGAAAAGTCAATCGCCCGGCCTCAATATCTGGTAGTAATTTTAGCTTTGGTTAATAGCGGTAGTGTTCCGGCTTGAACGGACCCTGCGGCGTGACGCCGATATAGGCGGCCTGTTCACCCGACAGTTCGGTCAGGCGGGCGCCGAGCTTGTCGAGATGCAGGCGGGCGACCTTTTCGTCGAGATGCTTGGGCAGGACATAGACCTGGTTCTCGTACTGGCCGGGCTTGGTGTAGAGCTCGATCTGCGCCAGCACCTGGTTGGTGAAGGATGCCGACATGACGAAGCTCGGGTGGCCGGTGGCGTTGCCGAGATTGAGCAGCCGTCCTTCCGACAAAAGGATCATCCGCTTGCCGTCCGCGAAGGTGATCATATCGACCTGCGGCTTGACGTTGGTCCATTTCAAATTGCGCAGCGCGGCGACCTGGATCTCATTGTCGAAGTGGCCGATGTTGCCGACGATGACCATGTCCTTCATCGAGCGCATATGGTCGAGGGTGACGACATCCTTGTTGCCGGTGGTGGTGATGACGATGTCGGCGGTGGGGGCTGCATCTTCCAGCGTGACGACTTCAAAACCGTCCATCGCAGCCTGCAGGGCGCAGATCGGATCGACCTCGGTGACCTTGACGCGGGCACCGGCGCCCTTGAGCGAGGCCGACGAGCCCTTGCCGACGTCGCCATAACCGCACACGACAGCGACCTTGCCGGCCATCATCGTGTCGGTGCCGCGGCGGATGCCGTCGACCAGCGATTCCTTGCAGCCATACTTGTTGTCGAACTTCGACTTGGTGACCGAGTCGTTGACGTTGATTGCGGGGAAGGGCAGCAGGCCCTTCTTCTGCAGCTGGTAGAGGCGGTTGACGCCGGTGGTCGTCTCTTCGGTGACGCCGCGGATCGCCGCCTTCTGCTTGGTGAAGAAGCCGGGCGAAGCCTTCAGGCGCTTCTTGACCTGGGCGTAGAAATATTCCTCTTCCTCGCTCTGCGGGTTGGACAGCACGTCCTCGCCGGCCTCGGCGCGGGCGCCGATCAGGATGTACATGGTGGCGTCGCCGCCATCATCGAGGATCATGTTGGAGAGGCCGCCATCGGCCCACTGGAAGATCTTGTCGGTGTAGTCCCAATACTCCTCCAGCGACTCGCCCTTGACGGCAAACACCGGGATGCCGGCCTCGGCGATGGCCGCGGCCGCATGGTCCTGGGTCGAGAAGATGTTGCAGGAGGCCCAGCGGATATCGGCGCCAAGCGCCTTCAGCGTCTCGATCAGCACCGCCGTCTGGATGGTCATGTGCAGCGAGCCGGTGATGCGCGCACCCTTGAGCGGCTGCTTGGGGCCGAATTCCTCACGGCAGGCCATCAGGCCCGGCATTTCGGTTTCGGCGATCTCGAGTTCCTTGCGGCCCCAGCCGGCAAGCGAGATGTCGGCGACCACATAGTCCTTGCTACCCGTCATGGCAGTACTCCGATGCGAATGTTGTGCTTGCGAATTTGTTGCGGACACGCCCGCGCCGGTCGGCGCGTCCAAGGGCGCGAATTGCCGGCCTGACTAGCAGATCGGAGCAAGGACGACAATGGGATATAAAGAAATCTTTATCCCTGCATGTCTCTCGGACGCATATCGCGCTCTACCAGATCAGCATTCCTCGCCGAAGCGGGACGCCACCAGTTGCTCCAGGGCGTCGATGACCTGCTGGGCCTCCGGCCCGCTGGCGGTGACGCGGATCGAATAGCCGGGGCTTGCCGCCAGCATCATCAGGCCCATGATCGAGGTGCCGCCAACCTTGACGCCATCCTTCTCGACATGCACCGAGGCATCGAAGCCGCTGGCCAGCTGGACGAACTTCGCCGAAGCGCGCGCATGAAGGCCGCGCTGGTTGATGATGGGAAAATCCCGGACTATCTGATCTTTTTCCGGGGACAGCGCGGTCATTTGCTGCTCAGGAGCTGGCTGGCAACATTGATGTATTTGCGACCGGCGGCCTGGGCCTCATCAAGGGCGGCCGCCATGTTGTCGCCCTTGCGGATCGAGGAGAGCTTGATCAGCATCGGCAGATTCATGCCGGCGATCACCTCGGTGCGGCCGGACTCCATCACCGAGATGGCAAGATTGGAGGGCGTGCCGCCGAACATGTCGGTCAGCACGATGACGCCCGCCCCGGTGTCGACACGGGCAACCGCGTCGACAATGTCGCGCCGACGCTGCTCCATATCGTCGTCGGCACCGATCGCCACGGTTTCGAAATTGTCTTGTGGCCCGACGACATGTTCGACGGCATGTCGGAACTCGGTGGCCAGTTGACCGTGCGTTACAAGCACGAGTCCGATCATTCTTTGGTGGCTCCCGTCATCGCCGCTTCACAGGCGCATTTTATGCTCGCCAGCCAATCCAGGCGGCGGGAGCGCTATCTTGTCGACGCGCGGCCCGTTGACAAGCCCAAAATTGCGCAGGCGCATGCCATTTTGACGCATTGCAGCAAAAAACCCGGAGCGGATCATAGAAAAGGCGCGATCGACAGCCGCGCCATCACGACCGGTAAGGCCGCCGGGATATTGCGTTCGACCACATCGACCTGTGGCACCAGACAACCCACGATGCTGCTAGCGGCATCCTCCTGGAAGCGCGGCGCTTCATCGGCCGGCACCAGGTGGACATGCAGGTCGACGAGGCCTGCCGGCTCGAATGGCAGAGGCCGGGGGCCGAGCCCAGGCACCTCGACGAGGCCTTCTATGGCGGCGGGAGCGCGGCACAGAAGCCGCCCGGCATGCGCCTCGACAAAGAGCTGATCGTCACCGACGAGCCGCGCGAACGATCCGCGCTGGCGACAATGATCTATGAGCGCCAGCGCCAGCGCCGTCTTGCCCGAGCCGGAGGCTCCGGTGATGAGAATGCCGCGCTCGCCGATCAAAACCATTGTCGCGTGAATGTTTTCAGGCTGCACGGCTGGACCAGGCATGGTTGGAATTCATGCTCTCAGCCTTCGGCCGGCAACGTCACCACAAAACGCGCGCCCTTGATCTCGCCGGGTTTGGTGCCGGGGATGTTCTCGGCGGTGAGCGTGCCGCCATGGGCCTCGACGATCTGCCTGGATATCGACAGGCCAAGGCCCGAATTCTGGCCGAACGCCTCGCCGGCCGGCCGGTCCGTGTAGAAGCGTTCGAAGATGCGGTCGATGTTGTCGGCGCGGATGCCGGGGCCATTGTCGTCGACGGTGACGATGTTGAACTTGCCGGCACGCGCCAGCGACAGGCTGATGTGGCCATGATCCTCGGGAACGAAGGAACGGGCGTTCTCGATCAAATTGGTGATGACCTGGCCGATGCGCAGATCATGGCCGACGACGACATAGCCTTTGACGCCCTGCGGCAGTTTGGCGGCCTTGAACTCGATCTCGACCGCCTTCTTGTTGCGCGTCGCTTCGCGCGAAACGGCGACCAGATCGGTGATGAATTTCTTCAAATCGACCGTTCCCGCATCTTCACGCGCGAGTTCCGCGTCCAGGCGCGATGCGTCGGAAATATCGGTGATGAGCCGGTCCAGCCGCCTGACATCGTGCTGGATGATATCCATCAGCCGGCCGCGCGAATCGTCGTTCTTGGCCAGCGGCAAGGTCTCCACCGCGCTGCGCAGCGACGTCAGCGGGTTTTTCAGCTCGTGCGAGACATCGGCCGCGAAGCTTTCGATCGCCTCGATCCGGGCGTAGAGCGCGTTGGTCATGTCGCGTATGGCGATCGACAGATTGCCGATCTCGTCCTGGCGGTCGGAAAAGTCGGGGATCTCCTCACGGCTCTTGACGCCGCGCCGCACTCGCACCGCCGCCGCCGACAGCCGGCGCAGCGGATTGGCGATGGTCGAGGCGAGCAGCATCGACAGGATGGCGGTGACAAGGGCCGCGATGCCGAAGACGCGCAGGATCGCCTTGCGCTCGGCGGCGACGATCTTGTCGATGTCGCCGCCTTCGGTCGACAGCATCAGCACGCCCAGGACGGCACGAAAGCGCTGGATCGGCACCGCCACCGAAACGATCTGCTCGCCCTGCTCGCTGACGCGCACGATGGTCGAAGGGCTGCCGGTGAGCGCCTTGACCACTTCCGGGAAAGCGGCGCCATTGCCGCCCGGCTGCTCGTGATAGACCGGCAGCTCGGTGTTGCGGAAGAAGTCGAAGACGAATTTCTGGATGCGCTCGACCAGATCGGGCTCTTCTTCCTCGACCGGCGGCAGGTCGTAGCGCAGGATCTGGCCACGCGAATAGAGGTGGCGCGAATCGAGCAGCAGATTGGCGTCGCGGTCATAGATGCGGGCGCGGGTCCTGGTCGGCGAGATCAGCCTTCTAAGCACCGGTGCGACACGCTCCGGGTTGATCGGAAAGTCGAGATTGTCGAGCTGGTCCGAGCCCGGCCCAAGGCTTTCGCCGGCCTGCAGTTCAAGCAGCTTTTCCGGGTCGATGCTGATCGAATCCGTCTCGACCGTCGCCGAAGCGGCGATGGCGCCGGCGATGATCTCGCCCTGGGTCATCAGGCTTTCGACGCGGGCGTCGATCAGCCCGTCGCGGAAGGTGTTGAGATAGAGGATGCCGGTCACCAGCACGGCGAGGCCGGCAAGGTTGAGGAACAGGATACGCCGCGTCAGGCTGGAAAAGATGTGATGGCCAAGGAAGCGGCGCATCGGCACCGTGATCTTCGAGACGAAGGACGGCATGATCCGCGACGGCCGCCTGGAGGCGCCCGCCGGTCTTGTTCGCTGTGCTTCCACTGCCATCGAATAGCAGGCCCTGCTACTTATGCTTCGCGGAACCGGTATCCGACTCCGTAAAGGGTTTCGATCATCTCGAAGTCGTCGTCGACGGCCTTGAACTTCTTGCGCAGCCGCTTGATGTGGCTGTCGATGGTGCGGTCGTCGACATAGACCTGTTCATCATAAGCCGAATCCATCAGCGCATCACGGCTTTTTACGACACCGGGACGCTGCGCCAGCGAATGCAGGATCAGGAACTCGGTGACGGTGAGCGTCACCGGCTCGCCTTTCCAGGTGCAGGTGTGGCGCTCCTGGTCCATGACGAGCTGGCCGCGCTCGAGAGAGCGGGCCTGCTGGCTTGGCGTCTTGGCTGCAGCCTCGCGGGCACTGGCGCGGCGCAGCACGGCGCGCACGCGCTCGACCAGCAGGCGCTGTGAGAAGGGTTTGCGGATGAAATCGTCGGCGCCCATCTTGAGACCGAACAATTCGTCGATCTCGTCGTCCTTGGAGGTCAGGAAGATCACCGGCAGGTCGGACTTCTGGCGCATCCGGCGCAGCAGTTCCATGCCGTCCATGCGCGGCATCTTGATGTCGAGAATGGCAAGGTTCGGCGGGCGTGCCGCCAGGCCTTCCAGCGCCGACGCACCATCCGTGTAGGTCTCGACGCGATACCCCTCGGATTCCAGGGCGATCGACACCGATGTCAGAATGTTGCGGTCGTCATCGACAAGCGCGATTGTTGCCATTTCAAGCGGCTCCCTCATGAGCTGTCCCTTCTGTCGTAGAGAAGGGGCTTTTGCAGGACAAATTAGGTACAAAATGTGGCATAGGCCTTGTCCGCTGTCACGCGCGGCATGCCGGCGGCCACAATCCTACCTCGACATGGATTGGACGAACGTACATCGCCAATCCTTTGGGCAACCGCGAAACTTTTTGCACATATAAACGATTTAAACAACTTTCAAAATATTTAAATCGATTAATGATTTGATATCATTTGACTTTTCTGGTTCTGACCATCTCAGCCCGCGTAGTGGGCGTGCCGGGAAGGTGCCGGCAAAGATGCGGCAAATCCAAGAGGGACACTCGATGTCGGAAGTCGGCAAACGCAATTCCGCCTGCGCGATCGATCATATCGGCCTGAAAACCACCGGCGTGGTGCGCTATAATTTCGGTGCGGCTGCTCTTTATGAGGACTCGATCCGGCGCGGCGAGGCCCGCTTGACCGCACATGGCGCGTTGGTCGCCGAGACAGGCCAGCATACCGGCCGCTCGCCCAAGGACAAGTTTGTCGTCCGCAACAGTGACACCGAACCGCATGTCTGGTGGGACAACAACAAGGCAATTTCACAAGCCCAGTTCGACACGCTGCTCGCCGATTTCCAGACGCATGCCTGGGACAAGGATCTATACGTCCAGGACCTGATCGGCGGCGCCGATGCGGAGCTGAAGCTGCCGACCAGGGTGATCACCGAATTTGCCTGGCACTCGCTGTTCATCCGCAATCTGCTCATTCGTCCCGATGCCGCCGAGCTCGAGCATTTCGTGCCTGCCATGACGATCATCGACCTGCCGTCCTTCCGCGCCGATCCCGCCCGCCACGGCAGCCGCACCGAAACGGTGATCGCCGTGGATCTCACGCGCAAGGTCGTGCTGATCGGCGGCACCTCCTATGCCGGCGAGATGAAGAAGTCGGTGTTCACCATGCTCAACTATCTGCTGCCGGCGAAAGGCGTGATGCCGATGCATTGCTCGGCCAACGAGGGTATGGCCGGCGACGCCGCCATCTTCTTCGGCCTGTCGGGCACCGGCAAGACGACACTCTCGGCCGATCCCTCGCGCACGCTGATCGGCGACGACGAGCATGGCTGGGGACCCCACGGCATCTTCAATTTCGAAGGCGGCTGCTACGCCAAGACGATCAAGCTGTCGGCGGAAGCCGAGCCGGAAATCTTCGCCACCACGCAGCGCTTCGGCACGGTGCTGGAAAATGTCGTGCTCGACGCTGATGGCGTGCCGGATTTCAACGACGGAAGGCTGACCGAAAACACACGCTGCGCCTACCCGCTGGATTTCATCCCCAACGCCAGCAAGACCGGCCGCGCCAACCATCCGAAGAACATCATCATGCTGACCGCCGATGCGTTCGGCGTGATGCCGCCGATCGCGCGGCTGACCCCGGCGCAGGCGATGTATCATTTCCTCTCCGGCTACACCGCCAAGGTGGCCGGAACCGAAAAGGGCGTGACCGAGCCCGAAGCGACGTTTTCGACCTGTTTCGGCGCCCCGTTCATGCCGCGCCATCCATCGGAATACGGCAATCTGCTGCGCGAGCTGATTGCCCGCCACGGCGCCGATTGCTGGCTGGTCAACACCGGCTGGACCGGCGGCGCCTACGGCACCGGCAAGCGCATGCCGATCAAGGCGACGCGGGCCTTGCTTGCCGCCGCACTCGACGGCTCGCTCAAGACGGCCGAGTTCCGCACCGACCCTCATTTCGGTTTCGAGGTGCCGGTGGCGGTTCGAGGCGTCGACAGCGCCATTCTCGACCCGCGCTCCACCTGGGCCGACAAGGCCGGCTATGACCGGCAGGCGGCAAGGCTGGTCGGCATGTTCGCCGTCAATTTCGAGAAATTCGAAAGCCATGTCGATGCCGTGGTGCTGGGTGCGGCGCCGCGCATGCAGGAAGCGGCGGAGTAATCGCGCTACGGGGTTCAGCTTCGTTGAAAGGCCCGGTTCGATCGGGCCTTTTCTTTTTCGATCCGCCGCGCCATGACTGCGGCATGGCGAGCGACGACAACATCATCATATCAGGCGATGCGGTGATCCATCCGGGCGACCTGCACGAGGATTTCATCCGCTCGTCCGGTCCCGGCGGCCAGAACGTCAACAAGGTGGCGACGGCGGTGCAACTGCGCTTCGACGCCGCCAACGCAGCGGGTCTGTCGGAGCGCGTGCGCGAGCGGACGATCAAGCTTGCCGGCCAGCGTGCCACCAAGGACGGCGTCGTTGTCATCGAAGCGGGCCGCTTCCGCACCCAGGAACAGAACCGGGCGGATGCGCGGGCACGGCTGACGGCACTGGTCGCCAAGGCCGCCGAACCGCCGCCGCCACCGCGCAAGAAGACGCGGCCGTCAAAGGGTGCCGTGGAACGGCGGCTGAAGAGCAAGGCCGGGCGAGGCACGATCAAGAAGCTGCGCGGCCGGGTGGAGAACGATTAAGCACCGCGAAGCTGCAACGCGCGGGTGGCTTCCAATTCTGGGTTGCAGATGGCAAGCTGCGATCACCCACCACAGCAATGGAGACCAACGATGGGCATGTTCGATTTCGTCAAGAGTGTCGGCAAGAAACTGGGCATCGGCGGTGACGACGAAGCCGCACCCACGGCCGACACACTCAAGAAGGAGCTCGATTCGCACAAGCTCGGCACCGATGGCGTCGAGGTCGTCGTCAACGGCGATACGGCGGTGCTGAAGGGTGTGGTCAAGGACCAGTCGATCTTCGAGAAGGCGGTCATCGCCGTCGGCAACACGCTCGGCGTCTCCAAGGTGCAGGCGGACGAATTACAGGTCGCGCCAGCACCTGGCACGGCCGCCGCCCCGGCCAAGGAGCCCACCTTTTACACCGTGAAGAAGGGCGACAATCTCTGGAAGATCGCCGAGAAAAGCTACGGCAAGGGCCAAGGCGTCAAGAACACGGTCATATTCGAGGCCAACAAGCCGATGCTGACCCATCCCGACAAGATCTATCCGGGCCAGGTGCTGCGCATCCCCGACCTCGCCTGATCGGCGACTGCCAATTCGACAAGAGCGGCGGCTTTCGGGTCGCCGTTTTCATTTGATCGTGACATTTTACGGTTCCGAACCATCCAAGAGGCGATCGAATCCGTGCTCGTTCTGCCCAAAGGCGTCCGCCACATGCCGGCCTACCTGTCACGCACCGTGCAGGAAGAACTGGTCGACGAGGTGAGACGGATCGTGCAGCAGGCGCCGCTGTTCGTGCCGGCCATGCCGCGCACCGGCAAGGAGATGAGCGTGCGCATGACCAATTGCGGGCCGCTGGGCTGGGTCACCGACAAGGAGCACGGCTATCGTTACCAGCCGGCGCATCCGCTAACCGGGGCGCCTTGGCCGCCAATTCCGGATGCGCTGCTCGACCTGTGGCGCGAGGTCTCGGGCTATCCGCATCCGCCGGAAGCGTGCCTGATCAATTTCTACACGGCGGATGCGAAGATGGGCCTGCATCAGGACCGCGACGAGGCCGACTTTTCGGCGCCGGTCGTCTCCGTCTCGCTCGGCGACGACTGCCTGTTCCGGGTTGGCCAGACCACGCGTGATGGCGCCACCAAGTCGTTCAGGCTGCAAAGCGGTGATGTCGTGGTGCTCGGCGGCGAGGGGCGGCTGTGCTTTCACGGCGTCGATCGGATCTATCCCTCGACCTCGGCGCTGCTGAAAAACGGTGGGCGGATCAATCTGACATTGCGACGGGTGACGAAGCCGGCCGTCACAGCTTCCTGAGCGCCACTTCCTCGATCAGGTGGTCGGCGCCCTTGCGCAGGATCAAGTCGGCGCGGGCCCGCGTCGGCAGGATGTTCTCGCGCAGATTCTTCAAATTGATGTTGGTCCACAGGCCTTCGGCGATGGCGCGCGCCGAACCCTCCGACAGCTGCGAGTAGCGGTGAAAGAAGGAGTCCGGATTGCGGAAGGCGGTCTCACGCAGCCGCATGAAGCGGGAAATGTACCAGTTGTGGATCAGCTTCTCGTCGGCATCGATGTAGATGGCGAAATCGAAGAAGTCCGACAGGAAAGGCACGATCTTGCCGTCCTGCGGCAGCTTGCCGGGCTGCAGGACATTGATGCCTTCGAAGATCAATATGTCGGGCCGGTCGATGGTGACGAACTCGCCGGGAATGACGTCATAGGTGAGGTGCGAATAGACCGGCGCGCGGACATCGGGCAGCGCCGACTTGATGCCCGACAGGAAGCGCAGCAGCGCGCCGACATCGTAACTGTCTGGAAAACCCTTGCGCTCCATCAGGTTCTCGCGGCGCAGGACCTCGTTGGGCAGCAGGAAGCCGTCGGTGGTGATGAGATCGACCTTGGGGCTCGACGGCCAGCGCGCCAAAAGCTCCTTCAGCACGCGTGCGGTGGTCGATTTGCCGACCGCGACGGAACCGGCGATGCCGATGATGAAGGGCGTCTTGACCACGTCGACCGCGTTGAAGAAGGCCTGGCGTTGCCGAAACAGCAGCTGGCTCGCTTCGACATGAGCCGACAACAGCCGCGACAGCGACAGATAGATGCGCGTGACCTCTTCGAGATCGACCGGATCGTTGAGCGACCGCAGGCGGCGGAATTCGTCCGCACTCAGCGTCAGCGGCGTGTCGGCGCGGAATTGCGACCATTGCTCGGCGGAGAAGAAGCGAAACGGGGAATACTTCTCGGTCGGCGCGAGCTGATCCATCGAGATACCTGCCCTTCCTCGCGGTCAGCCCTTGGGCCGTGACGCCTTCTCGGCGATGCCCGAACGCCGGGTGCGGCCTTCGAGCTCCTTGAGCACGTCGCTCAGCAAAACCCCCGAGAGGCCGAGAACGACGAGCCAATGATATATAAGATCGGCACTTTCCGAAACGAGGGCCTGTTTGTCGCCCTTGACGGCGGCAATCACCGTCTCGACTGCTTCCTCGCCGAGTTTCTGCGCCGCCTTGTCGATGCCGCGCGCGAACAGTTTTGCCGTCCACGAGTCCGGGTCGCCGGAATGGGCGCGTTCCCTGATGGTTTCTTCAAGACCTGACAGCGAAAACTCAGCCATGGCGCCATCTATCTGCTTGTTTAGGCATGATCTTTTCCGAAAACCGGTTCCCACTTTTCGGGATCATGCTTTAGGGCCGATTATTCACAGAGTCCAGCCGCATCGGCAGCCCTGCGGCGGCCATATGCGCCTTGGCCTGCGCTATCGTGTAGGTACCGAAATGGAAGATGGACGCGGCCAGCACCGCACCGGCATGGCCGTCGCGAATGCCTTCGACCATGTGGTCGAGCGTGCCGACGCCGCCGGAAGCGATGACCGGCGCGCGCACGGCGTCTGATATCGCGCGGGTCAGCGCGATGTCGTAGCCGGCCTTGGTGCCGTCGCGATCCATCGAGGTCAGCAGGATCTCGCCGGCGCCGCGATCGACCATTTTCCGCGCGAACTCGACCGCGTCGATGCCGGTCTTTTCGCGCCCACCATGGGTGAAGATCTCCCAGCGGTCGGCCTCACCGGTGGCGGACACTTTCTTGGCGTCGATGGCGACGACAATGCACTGGTTGCCGAACTTGTCGGCAGCCTCGGCAACGAAGTCCGGGTTCTTCACCGCCGCCGTGTTGATCGACACCTTGTCCGCGCCGGCCAAGAGCAGCTTCCTGATGTCGGCGACCTGGCGCACGCCGCCGCCGACGGTCAGCGGCATGAAACATTGTTCGGCGGTGCGTGCGATGACGTCGAAGATGGTCTCGCGATTGTCCGACGAAGCAGTGATGTCGAGGAAGCAAAGCTCGTCGGCGCCGGCCGCGTCATAGGCCTTGGCCGCCTCGACCGGATCGCCGGCGTCGACGAGATCGACGAAGTTGACGCCCTTGACGACACGGCCGTTCTTGACGTCGAGACAGGGGATGACACGGGCTTTCAGCATCAGCGGCCCTCTATCGTGGCGATGAGATCGTTCAGCAACTGGCCGACCAGCGGCGGAACATCGGCCTGCGCGTCGAAAGCCGGATCGTAGGCGGAGACGGTGATGCCGACGACCGGCACCGCAAGCGCCATGGCGCAAGTGGCGTCGCGCAACTGCTCCGGGCTCGGGCCGCCCGAAGTGATATAGCGGTTGGCCTGCAACTCGCGGGGATCATGCACGTCCATATCGAGGTGCATGTGCACGCGTTTGGCGCCGGCGATCTTCAGTCTTTCGGTCGCCTGGGCCACCCCGGCGCATTCCGTCCGCACGATCGGCAGCGTCTCCAGCAGCCGCTTCTCGTCCGGATCGAGATCGCGCGCGTTGACGAGCACGCAACGCGACGGATCGATCGGCTTGAAGCCGGGAATGGCCGACGCCATCGGCCTCCAGCACAGGCCAAGCACCGTCGCCAGCGCCATGCCGTCGAGAAAGCCGTATGCCGATGTCTCGGGCGTGTTGAGGTCGCCATGCTGGTCGGCCCAGATGATCGCATCGGCGTCCTCGCCGGCGACCGCACCGGCTGATGTCAGGCAATTTCCCGCAAGGACGATGGGAAACCGACCGGCGTCACGGGCAAGGCGAACCTCGGTCGCAACCGCGTTGCAGACAGCAAAGCCGGTGGCGATCTCGCGCTCCTGGATGTCTCCGACCCTGCCGATGTCTTCCACCGTAACGTCATGGCCGGCCATGGTCAGCGCGTCGACGAGCCCGCCTGATATCAGTGCGTCCGGGCCCTGGCCCATGCCGCCATGGTAATGACCGCTGTCGTAGGAGGCCAGGATGATGGAGATTTTCACGTCCGCGTCTCCGCCCTGCCCTGCAGGATCGCCAGGGCCTCGGCCGGATCGATGCGGCCGTCATAGAGCGCGCGCCCGGAGATCGCCCCTTCGAGCTTTTGCGCATCGGGCATGGTCATGCGCATGATGTCGGCGATCGAGGCGAGGCCGCCCGACGCGATGACCGGGATCGATACGGCATCGGCGAGATCGATGGTGGCGTCCCAGTTGATGCCTGTCAAAACGCCGTCGCGATCGATATCGGTGTAGATGATGGCGGCGACTCCGGCGCCCTCGAATTTCCTCGCCAGTTCGACGACGCCGAGGCTCGACGCCTCGGCCCAGCCCTCGACGGCGACCTTGCCGCCCTTGGCGTCGATGCCGACGGCGACCTTGCCCGGAAACGCCTTGCAGGCCTGTCTGACCAGGTCCGGGTCACGCACCGCCACCGTGCCGAGGATGACACGGGCCAGCCCGCGATCGAGCCAGTCCTCGATCTGCGCCAGCGTGCGGATGCCGCCGCCGAGCTGCACAGGGTTCTTCGTCGCCTTGAGGATGGCGCCGACCGCCGCGCTGTTGACGCTCTGGCCCTGGAAAGCGCCGTTGAGGTCGACGACATGCAGCCATTCGAAGCCCTGTTGCTCGAAGGCCCGCGCCTGCGCTGCAGGATCATCGTTGTAGATGGTCGCGGTGGCCATGTCGCCGTGCTTCAGGCGCACGCACTGGCCGTCCTTGAGATCGATGGCGGGGAAAAGGATCATCCGTTCAGGCGCCTTCCACAATGGCGAAATGCGATGTCGAATAGAGACGTCGGAACTTCAGCGCCGCCTGGTATTCGGGCGAATGGAAGCAGGCGAGTGCGACCGCGTAGCTCTCGAACTCGATGATGACATGGCGATTGCCCGACGACCCTTCCGGGCTCGACGACTGACCGCCGCGGGTCAGGAATTTTGCGCCATATTTGTCGAAAGCCGCTTTGTTGGCGGCAATGTATAGCGGATAGTTTTCCGGATCGGTCACCTCGACCATCGCCATCCAGTAACCCTTCTTGCTCATCGGTTTCCCCTTTGCTTGAGCATGATCTCGGGACAAACGGGACCGTTTGTCCGAGAAAACCGGGGTCCACTTTTCGGGATCATGCTCTAGGGCCTCCAGCGCAGGAAATTGGTGATCAGGGCGAGGCCCAGCGCCTGGCTCTTTTCCGGGTGGAATTGCGTGCCGACGAGATTGTCGCGGGCGACGGCCGCCGTCACCGGGCCGCCATAATCGGCGACCGCCAGCACTTCGTCCGGCTTGCGCGCATCGAGGTGGTAGGAGTGCACGAAATAGGCGTGCAGCCCGTTGGTCCCGGTGGGAATGCCGGCAAACAGTGGATGCTGGCGTTTGAGTTCGATGGTGTTCCAGCCGATCTGCGGGATCTTCAGCGCCGGATCGGAAGGCATGATCTCCTTGACGTCGCCCGATATCCAGCCGAAGCCCTCGGTAATTGTCTTTTCAAGGCCGCGCTGCGACATCAGTTGCATGCCGACGCAGATGCCGAGGAAAGGCCGGCCCTTGACGATCGCGACATCTTCGACGGCTTCCCACATGCCTTCGACGGCCTGCAGGCCGGCCGCGCAATCGGCATAGGCGCCGACGCCGGGCAGGACGATGCGATCGGCCGTGCGCACCCGCTCGGCATCGGCCGTCAGGTCGATCTGCGCCGCGATGCCGGCTTCGCGCGCGGCGCGCTCGAAAGCCTTGGTGGCCGAGCGCAGATTGCCCGAGCCGTAGTCGATGATCGCAACCCGCATCTCAGCTTCTTCCCGGAATCATGTCAGTTTCTTCCCGGTATGTGGGTCAGCCCCAGCGCAATGCCCGGCTGCGCTGGCCGCGCGAGGGCAGCATCGGGGACCATGCGCGGCGCCGGCACAACCTCATCGGCAAGCGCTTCCGCCTCCAGTGCATAGCGTGTGTCGGCATCGTCGAGCCAACCGGCTTCGACCGCGCCCCACTCGTGCCAACCACGCCGGCGAAGTGCCGCGATGCGCAGGCCTTGCCCTTCCAGGCCGACATAGAGCGAAACCAACAACGACAGCAGCGACCCGGCCACACCAAGGCCGAGCTTCTGGCCCAGCATCGAAAGCAGGCCCATGACGACGAAGGCAAGTGCTGCTTCGATCCACAGCCGATGCCAGGCGAACCATAGCGGCGGCACCAGGAGGCCCAGCCAGGTGAAGCCATCGCGGACAAAGGCCGTCGCATCAGCCTTTTCGCTGCGGCCTGGCGGTTCCATCACGACGTAGGTGGCCATGGCCTTATCCCTTCAACGATCCCTTGGTGGAGGGAACCGCATCCGGCTGGCGCGGATCGCGTTCGAGAGCAGCGCGCAGCGCGCGCGCCACCGCCTTGAAGCAGGTCTCGGCGATGTGATGGTTGTTGGCGCCATAGTGGTTGGTGACATGCAGCGTAATGCCGGCATTCTGCGCCAGCGCCTGGAAGAACTCGCGCACCAGTTCGGTGTCGAAGGTGCCGATCTTCGGCGACGAGAAGGAAACGTTCCAGACCAGGAAGGGACGGCCGGACACATCGATCGCGGCGCGCGTCAGCGTCTCGTCCATGGCAAGGTCGATCGAGGCATAGCGCATGATGCCGCGCCGCTCGCCGAGCGCCTTGGTCAAGGCCTGGCCGAGCGCGATGCCGGTGTCCTCGACCGTGTGGTGATCGTCGATATGCAGGTCGCCCTTGGCCCTGACCGTCATGTCGATCAGGGAATGGCGCGACAGCTGGTCCAGCATATGATCGAAGAAGCCGACGCCCGTAGCGATATCCGACTTGCCGGACCCGTCGACATGGACCGACACGGAGATGTCGGTTTCCTTGGTCTTACGGCTCGCTTCGGCGGAACGGGGCGGCATCACTCTATCCTTGTCCAGAGGTTCACATCGTGACCGGCTCAGAGGCTTCAAGCGCTCGCAGGCTTGAAAACGAAAGCCTTCTAGCAGCATGATCCGGCGATTGCCAGTTGCCTCCGGCATCGGTATCGGCCTTGCCAGAGAGCGATTTGCAATCACCGGCCCCATGCATACATATGGCCGATCAAAGTTACTCGTACCGCGCCAATCGCCTTATCGGGATGGCGCTGCTCGGAGCCCAAGAAATGTCCAATGAACTGACCATGCACGCCACGACCATCGTGACGGTGCGCAAGGGCAACAAGGTGGTGATCGCCGGCGACGGCCAGGTCAGCCTTGGCCAGACCATCATGAAGGGCAACGCCAAGAAGGTGCGCCGCATCGGCAAGGGCGGCAATGTGATTGCCGGTTTCGCCGGCGCCACCGCCGACGCCTTCACGCTTTTGGAGCGGCTCGAGGCCAAGCTCGAACAATATCCCGACCAGCTGACGCGCGCCTGCGTCGAGCTCGCCAAGGACTGGCGCACCGACCGCTATCTGCGCCGGCTGGAAGCGATGATGCTGGTGGCAGACAAGTCAGTCTCGCTGGCGCTGACCGGCACCGGCGACGTGCTCGAACCCGAATTCGGCGTCATGGCCATCGGTTCGGGCGGCAATTACGCGCTGGCCGCGGCCCGCGCGCTGATGGACAGCGACAAGGATGCCGAGGAGATCGCCCGCAAGGCGATGCAGATCGCATCCGACATCTGCGTCTACACCAACAACAATTTCGTCGTCGAAACGCTCGATGCCGCCTGAAGAGGTGGTGACCTATGATTTTCGGCCGGTGACGGAGAAAGACCTGCCGATGATCGCCGGCTGGCTTGCCCAGCCGCATGTTGCAGAGTGGTGGGACGATCCGGAGACGGAAATCGCCGGGATTAGCGATCATATCGACTCGATTTCCGTCGAGCCGCTGATCGTCGAGCTCGACGGCAAGCCGATCGCCTATCTGCAGAGCTACGACCCGCATCTGGAAGACGACCACCCCTACGCCGACCAGCCGTTCGGCACGCTCGGCATCGACGTGTCGATCGGCGTGCCGGAGCTGGTCGGGCGTGGCCATGGCTCGGCGATCGTGCGCCAATTCGTCGAACAGCTTTTCGAGGAAGGTGTTCCGCGCGTCATCATCGACCCGGATCCCGCCAATGTCAGGGCGATCCGCGCCTACGAAAAGGCCGGCTTTGTTGCCTTTGACACCAGAACATCGGAGTACGGGCCAGCCCTGATGATGGCGCGCGACGCGACGCAGGAGCCCAATTGATCAGCGCCGAAACCCTCGACAAGGCAGTCGCGAAAGGTTTGATCTCGCAGACCTTGCGCGATCAGTTGGAGGCCATGGAACGCGCGGTCGCTCTCGCCCCCGAGGCCAGGCGCGCCGATGATGAGAGTGACGAGGGTGACGAGGAAAACCTGCGGCTGGTCGGCGGCGGCAACGATCTGTTCGTCACCGTGGGAACCGTTCTGCTCAGCGCCGGCTTCTTCTTTGTCCTCACCACCTTGCTTCCAGGCCAGACATTCTGGATCGCCGGCATCTTCGCGGTTTTCGCCTGGGGGCTCGCCGAAATCGTCACGCGTCAGCACCGGATGAAGCTATCGTCGTCCGTGCTTGCCCTGATTTTCATGGCCGCCATTCTGGCCGCTCTGGCGCTGCAAGTGGAGGCCAGCTTCGGCATACGCAAGCCGGAAACCATCTGGCAGCTATTGGCGTTGCGCCAGACGGCGTCCCGGGCCGGATATCTGTTCCTGGGCGGAGGAATAATCGCGGCGGCGATCTATTTCTGGCGCTTTCGCGTCCCCATCATTGCCGGGACTATCGCCATCGCCTTCACACTGCTTGCCTTCCTGCAAACGGCGATAATCCTGTATGACAGTGTGACAACCGGCGCGATTGCGCCGCCGCGCCTCGAGGACGTTCCCGAATTGCTTCGCGCGGCCCTTTACATGCCGCTGATCTGCGGCCTGATCGTGTTCGCAACGGGTGTCGCTTTTGACATTTACGACAGGGATCGACGCAAGATCTGGTCCGATTGCGCTTTCTGGCTGCATGTCGTCTCGGCGCCGATGCTGGTGCATCCGCTCTTTATCATGGCAACCGGCCAAAACGTCGTATTCGGACATATCGCGCCGGATGCCAATGCAACCATCATGCTGACGATTCTGATCCTTGGCTTCCTCTATGTCGCGCTGGCCATAGACCGCCGTTCGCTTCTGGTTCCTACATTGGCTTACTTCGGCTCGCTGGGCATCTATTATCTGGTGAATTCCGCCTCCGATTCGACGGGCATCCCGCCTTTTGCCTTGATCCTGGTCGTTGTTGGCGCGCTGATTATTCTGTTCGGGGCCGGCTGGCAGCGTATCCGGCGGATTGTGGTCAACCTCACCTTGCCGGCGGCCGTGATCCGCCGGCTGCCGCCGCTGAAGGCGTGACAGGGCTTTGTGATGGTCGAGACGGCGACGCGAAACGAGGGGGAATGAATCGATGACGACACCGGCCACGGAAAACAGCTATTCGGCCTACGAAGACAGCTGGCGGATGGGGCTTCTGCTGGTGCTTGCCCTGGTCATCTTCCAGGCCGGGGCGCTCTACGGCATGGGGCGGACGCCGATCTGCACCTGCGGCTACGTCAAGCTCTGGCATGGCGTGGTGAACAGTTCGGAGAATTCCCAGCACATTTCGGACTGGTACACCTTCTCACACATCATCCACGGCTTCCTGTTCTATGCGCTGGCGCGGTTCCTGTTCCCGCGTTCGCCGATCGGCCTGAGGCTGGCGTTCGCCGTCTTCATCGAGGGCGGCTGGGAGCTGCTGGAAAACAGCCCGTTCATCATCGACCGCTACCGCGCCGGCACCATTTCGCTCGATTACTATGGCGACAGCATCATCAATTCGGTGTCGGACACACTGGCCATGGTGCTGGGATTTGTGATGGCGCGAAGGCTACCTATATGGGTGATCGTCAGCCTCGCCATCATCTTCGAACTCGGCACCGGCTACCTCATCCGGGACAATCTGACACTCAACGTGATCATGCTGCTGCATCCGTTCGAGGCCATCAAGCAGTGGCAAAGTGGAATTTAGTGATATGAGCACATTTTCTCCCCGCGAAATCGTTTCGGAACTCGACCGCTTCATCATCGGCCAGAAGGACGCCAAGCGCGCCGTGGCCATTGCCTTGCGCAACCGCTGGCGCCGCCAGCAGCTGGAAGGCCAGATGCGCGAAGAGGTGATGCCCAAGAACATCCTGATGATCGGGCCGACCGGCGTCGGCAAGACGGAAATCTCGCGCCGCCTGGCGCGGCTGGCCGGTGCGCCCTTCGTCAAGGTCGAGGCGACCAAGTTCACCGAAGTCGGCTATGTCGGCCGCGATGTCGAGCAGATCATCCGCGACCTGGTCGAGATCGCCATCGGCCTGGTGCGCGAGAAGATGCGTGAGGACGTCAAGGCGCGCGCCCACGTCAACGCCGAGGAACGTGTGCTGGAAGCACTGGTCGGCAAGACGGCGAGCCCGGCCACCCGCGACAGTTTCCGCAAGAAGCTGCGCGACGGCGAGCTCGACGACAAGGAAATCGAGGTCGAGGTTGCCGACACCGGCAGCGGCGGCATGCCCGGATTTGAAATCCCCGGCATGCCGGGCGCCAATATCGGCGTGCTGAACATCAACGACATGCTGTCGAAGGCGATGGGCGGCAAGAAAACCAAGATGCGCAAGACGACGGTGAAGGAGTCCTACGACCTGCTGGTCAATGACGAGTCCGACAAGCTGCTCGATCAGGACGAGGTGGTGCGCCGGGCGCTCGATGCCGCGGAAAACGACGGCATCGTCTTCCTCGACGAGATCGACAAGATCGCGGCGAGATCGGACATTTCCGGCGGGCCCTCGCGCGAAGGCGTGCAGCGCGACCTGCTGCCGCTGGTCGAAGGCACCACGGTGGCGACCAAATACGGACCGTTGAAGACGGATCACATCCTGTTCATCGCCTCCGGCGCCTTCCACGTCTCGAAGCCGTCCGACCTGTTGCCGGAATTGCAGGGCCGCCTGCCGATCCGCGTCGAACTGCGGGCGCTGGAGAAGGACGATTTCGTGCGCATCCTGACCGAGACCGAGGCCAGCCTGATCAAGCAGTATATCGCGCTGATGAAGACCGAGGGCGTCGAGTTGACCTTCACCGACGACGCCATCGATTCGCTCGCCGGCATCGCCGTCGATCTCAACGCCAGCGTCGAGAACATAGGCGCCAGGCGCCTGCAGACGGTGATGGAGCGGGTGCTGGACGAAATCTCCTACGATGCGCCCGACCGCAACGGAACGAGCGTCACTATCGACGCCGCCTATGTCGAAAAGCATGTCGGCGATCTGTCCAGGAATACCGACCTGTCGCGGTTCATCCTTTAAACGACGGCGCCGAAACGTTCCGGCGCCGGTCCAGGCAACATTTTCCGGCAAGCAAAATCATGTGTGGCCAGATGGTACCATCTGGCCACCTTTCGTCCTGCCGGGTGAAGGGGCGCTCTCGACTCGACCAAGAGCTTTACCTAGTTTGCGCGGCAATTCTCGATCTCTAGGTTGACGCAATTCCGGAAAACCGTTTCACACTTTTCCTGGAATTGCTTGGGCGGCGGGTGCATGAAAAAACTGATCCTGGTCATTCTCGGCTTGACGCTGGCGGCGACGCTGTTCGCCGCCGAGGCAGCGACATTGGTGCCGCCGGGAAATCGCAATGCCGTGCAGCCCGACATTCCCGGCGCCTCCAGCCGGCGCACGCAGGCGACCAACACCAGCTTCCAGGCGAAGTACCGCAAGGTCTATGCCCTGCTGCAGAACGACGCCGATCTGCGCGCCAAGATCAGGAAGGCGGCGGCCGCCTACGGCATCGATCCCCTGCACATTGTCGGCGCCATCGTCGGCGAGCACACCTACAATGTCGATGCTTATGACCGGCTGCAGACCTACTATGTCAAGGCGATCTCCTATCTCTCCAGCAAGCTGTCCTTCGCCTATGACGGCGAGGACATCACCGACTTCGTGCAGCGGCCGGAATTCAAGAAATGCGCGGGGATGTCCGACAGCTACGATCTGTGGGAATGCCGCGAACAGGTGTGGAACCGTTCGTTTCGCGGCAAGTCGGTCGGCGGGGCCAGCTTTCCCGACGACCGCTTCGGCGCCACCTTCTTCCAGCCTTATTATGCCGGCCAGACCTTCGGCCTCGGCCAGCTCAATCCGCTGACCGCCCTGCAGATGAGCGATCTGGTGCACAAGGTTTCGGGCCTGCCCAAGCTCGACGTCGGCGATCCCAATTCGGTCTACAAGACCATCATGGATCCCGACCTGACGCTGCCCTACGTCGCCGCGACGATCAGGAAATCGATCGATGCCTATAAAAGCATTGCCGGCTTCGACATTTCGGGCAATCCCGGGCTGACCGCCACGCTCTACAATGTCGGCAATCCGGAGCAGCGCGCTTATGCGTTGAAGGCGGAGAACGACAGGCGCCGCGCCGCCGGTGAGCCCGAAAAGCTGCCGGAAGAGAATTATTATGGTTGGCTGGTGAACGACAAACTGCCGGAGCTGAAGGCGCTGTTTTAGGGCTGGGGTTCAGAGCCTTTACCTGCCCCTTGTAGGGCAGGTCGGACCGAAGGTCAGGGGCGGTGCCGCACTCCCATCCCGCAGCTGCGCAGCGGCCCCCAAAAAGGGGGAGCGTAGGCTCAGGCGGCCAACAACGACTTCAGCTTCACATCCGGTGATCCCAGCGCTTCCGGCGCCGGCTTGGCCCGCTTGGCGATCAGCATTTCGGCCAGCCTGATGTCGCGGGCGACCGCGTTGCCGGGGCCGATGCCGCTGGCCGCGACCAGCCTGCCGTCTTCAGCCAGATGGAAGAGGATGAAGGCGCCGTCGCCGAGATCGCGGCGCACGGTGTTTTTGCCCTCGTCGGAGAGCCCGGCGATCTGCAGCGACAGACCATATTGATCCGACCAGAACCACGGCACCGCCGCATGCGCCTCGCCGGCGCCGAGCATGTTCCTGGCCGCCAGCGCGCCCTGTTCCTGGGCGTTGCGCCAGGCTTCCAGCCGCACCCGGCGGCCGCCATAGACGGCGAGCGGAAACGAGCAGCAATCGCCGGCGGCAAAGATGTCGGGATCGCAGCTGCGCAGCTCGGCATCGACTGCAATTCCATTGTCGATCGTCAGCCCCGCTTCGGCCGCAAGCCCGGCCACCGGCACGGCGCCGATGCCGATGATCGCGAGGTCGGCGACGATTTCCCGGCCGCCGGCAAGTGTGGTGCGCACCTCGTTGCCATCGTCGGCGATGGACGCGATGCCGTCGCCGCACAGGATGTCGACGCCCTCGGCGACATGCGCCTCATGGATGATTTCCGCGATCTCCGCCGGCACGCCGCGAATCAGGATGCGAGGCTGCGCCTCGATGACGGTGACCGCGGCACCGAGCTTGCGGGCCGCGGCGGCGAGTTCGAGGCCGATAAAGCCGCCGCCGATGATGGCGATACGGTTGCCGAGGGTGAGATGCGCGCGAATGGCGAGCGCATCAGCGAAGGTTCTGAGATAGACGCAGCGCGGACCCAGGCCCGGCATCGGCAGCTTGCGCGGCGTCGAACCGGTTGCCAGCAGGAGCTTGTCGTAAGGCAGGACCGATCCGTCCGACAGGCGCACAGTATGCGCCGCGCGGTCGATCGCGACGGCCTGGACGGAATGGATATGCCGGATCGACTTCTCGGCCAGAATTGCGTCGCTGGCGATCGCCTTGATCCCGGGCGCATCGCTGGCCATCGCCTCCTTGGACAGAGGCGGGCGCTCATAGGGCAGATGCGGCTCGTCGCCGACCAGCGTCACCGGCCCCTGATAATCGAGGTCGCGCAGCGCCAATGCCGCCCGCCCGCCGCATTCGCCGGCGCCGATGATGAGCATCCCCCCCGCCATATCGGTCATCCGATCTGGATCAGGACTTTGCCGGCATCGACCTTGACCGGATAGGTTTTCAGGTTGACGCAGACCGGGGCGCCGCGGGCGTCACCCGTCTTGTAGTTGAAGCGGCCATTGTGCTTGGGGCATTCGATGATGTCATCCATCACCAGCCCGTCGGCCAGGTGCACCTTTTCATGCGTACAAAGGCCGTCGGTGGCGAAGAACTCGTCGTCGGGGCTGCGATAGATGGCGAAGGTGCGGCCGCCATGGTCGAAGCGCATCACATCCTCCTCGTCTATGTCGCCGGTGGCGCAGGCCTCGACCCAGTCGCTCATTCAAGTCCTCCCAAAAGCAAAAAAGTGCGCAGCGGTTTTCCGTCCGGAATTGCGTTAAATAAACAGTCTGGATCGGATGGAAGCACGATCATTCCGCCGCGGCGGCGATAGTGTCGTTGTGGAATTCCTCGCGATATGGCCGTGCGGTCGGCGGCAGCTCGCGCTTGAGGAAATAGTCCTCGTTGCGCAGCTGGCGCAGGAAGACCGGGATCATCTCGCGGTAGCCGGCCAGGATCGACGGTGTCGCTTCCGGCAGATCGTGCTTGATCAGTTCGTGCAGCCTCGGCAGCGCATGATAGGGCACCATCGGAAACATGTGATGCTCGACATGGTAGTTCATGTTCCAGTAGATGAAGCGGCTGATCGGGTTCATGTAGACGGTGCGGCTGTTCAGCCTGTGGTCGGTGACATTGTCGGCCAGGCCGCCATGCTGCAGCAGCCCGACCATGACATGGTGCCAGGCGCCGTAGAGCCTGGGCAGGCCGACCAGCATCAGCGGCAGGAACGAACCGGTGTAGAGCGCCAGCCCGACGGTGGCGGCATAGATCGCCGTCCAGATGCGGGCGACGCGGATCGCCTTGGGCTGTTCCTGTTCTGGAATGAAGGTCTTTTCGGCGGCGCTGACGGTGCCGGCGGCGTTGCGCAGCATATCGCTCATCGCATGCCAGGCGTCGAGCACGCCGACGAAGCCCAGCATGGCGCGAACCAGATCCGGCGGCCGCATCACCGAGATTTCCGGGTCGCGGCCGACGATGATGGTGTCGGTGTGGTGGCGCGTGTGGCTCCAGCGCCAGGTCACCGGATTGCGCATGATCATGAAGCAGGCGATCTGATAGACCGCATCGTTCATCCATTGCGTGCGGAAGGCGGTGCCGTGACCGCATTCGTGCCAGCGTGAATCCGTCGAGGAGCCGTAGAGCACGCCATAGACGAAGAAGAACGGCACGCACCACCATGTGCCCCAGAGCCAGGCGCCGCCGGCGCCACTGACGGTCAGGGCGGCGAACCAGATCGCCGTATCGCGGATCGCCGGCCCGTCGGAGCGCTGCATCAGCTCCTTCATCTGCTTGCGCGGTATGTCGGTGTGATACCACTCGGCCGCCGACAGGCCGGTCTCGACGGCGAGCTTGGCGTCGCGGCCGATCAGGCTGTAGTCACGCCGGGACGGCGCAGTGGACATGATTGCCTCCCTCGGCAAAGGCATCCGCCAGAGCGAATGCCATGAAATCCCTTGGCTTCGGGCGTCAAAGTAACGCCGACTGATGATAGACTCAACATCATAAAGATAGTTTCTATCATTTCCCATCAGGATGATGTACGAAGGGCTCGAGCAAACCCGACGAGGCAAGCATGGTGAAGCGGCCGACAATATCCGATCTGGCGCGCATCTCGGGCGTCAGTGTCGCCACCGTCGACCGCGTGCTGAACAACCGGCTGCCGGTGCGCGAAGAGACAGCGCGCCGCGTCTACGAGACCGCTACCGACATCGGCTACCACGCCGCCGGCCTTATCAAGCAGCGCATGCGCCAGGAGTTGCCGGAGTACCGCCTGGGCTTCCTGCTGCTGCGGGGCAACGATGCCTTCTACGGTGACTTCGCGCGGGAACTCGAACTGGCCATCTCTCAATCGCAGCGCTTCCGCGGCGTTGCGAGCATCGATTTCGCCAGCTCCCTGGCTCCCGACGAGATCGCCTCCCAGATGCGCAGGCTGGCGGCGAAATCGAGGGCCATCGCCGTGGTCGGTCCGGACCATCCGACCCTGACAGCGGTCGTGGAAACCTTGAAGGCGAGAGGGCAGCCGGTCTTTTCGGTGCTGTCCGATTTTGCCGCCGGCATCCGGGAGGGCTATATCGGCCTCGACAACCGCAAGGTCGGGCGCACCGCCGCATGGATGATCTCCAAGGCAGCCAAGCGGCCCGGCAAGGTCGCCCTCTTCGTCGGCAGCCACCGCTTCCACGGCCATGAGCTGCGCGAGATCGGCTTTCGCTCCTTCTTCCGCGAGCATGCGCCGGAGTTCAGCGTGCTTGAAACGCTGGTCAATCTGGAAGCCAACCAGGTGACCCATGACGCGATGATCGATCTTCTGGCGCGCTATCCGGATCTTGCCGGCTGCTACGTCGCCGGCGGTGGCATGGAAGGCGCGGTCTCGGCGCTGCGGGCAGCGAAGCCCGCGACCATGCCGGTGGTCGTCTGCAACGAGATCAACGCCGAGTCGCGCGCGGCGCTCGCCGACAACATCCTCACCATGGTGATCTCGACCCCGCTCGCCGCTTTATGCCGTGAGCTCGTCGACCTGATGGCGCATGCCATCGAAACCGGCGCCGCCAACGCTCCGGGCCAGACCTTTCTGCCCTTCGACATCTATCTGCCGGAAAACATCTAGCCAGCCGCCGCGCAAGGTGCCGAGGCAAATGATAGAATCCATCAGAGCGATGCGTAAATCGGCCCGCAGGCCGCGGAATCGCCCTTGACGCCCCGATGTGAAATGGAATAAATATTTCATCATCTGTATATTTTGGTTCTTTCGTTCCGGAATATCTGTTTCAAACAGAGGGTTTGACGTTCCAGCCAACGGCAAGCGTCACCCGGAATAGAAACGACATCAGGGAGAGATTCCCCGGGGAGATCGGGGATTCCGGATAAATCGGTGAAACCGGACACCAATATGTGGAGGAGAAACACAATGAAGAAATTGATTTTAGGCGTCGCCTTCGCGGCGCTGATGAGTTCATCCGCCCTGGCCGCCAAGGTTGGCGTGTCGATGGCCAAGTTCGACGACAACTTCCTGACCGTGCTGCGCAACGGCATGATCGAGCAGGCCAAGGGTATGAGCGGCGTCGAGCTGCAGGTCGAGGACGCGCAGAACGACGTTGCCAAGCAGCTTGACCAGATCAAGAACTTCGCCGCTTCGGGCGTCGACGCCATCATCGTCAACCCGGTCGACACTTCGGCCACGCAGGCGATGTCGGATGCCGCCGCCGCAGCCAAGATCCCGCTGGTCTATGTCAACCGCGAGCCGGTCAACGTCGACACGCTGCCCGACAACCAGGCCTTCGTCGCCTCGAACGAAGCCGATTCCGGCACGCTCGAGACCAAGGAAGTCTGCCGCCTGTTCAAGGAAGCCGGCAAGAAGGAAGCCAATGTCTATGTGATCATGGGCGAGCTTTCCAACCAGGCCGCCGTGCAGCGCACCAAGGACATCGACGATGTGATCGCGACGCCGGATTGCAGCTTCATCAAGATCATCGACAAGCAGACGTCGAACTGGAACCGCGACGAGGCGCAGAACCTGATGACCAACTGGCTTTCGACCGGCAAGCCGTTCGATGGCGTCATCGCCAACAATGACGAAAGCGCCATCGGCGCCATCCAGGCGATGAAGGCCGGCAACATCGACATGAAGGCGGTTGTCGTCGGCGGCGTCGATGCCACCCAGGACGCGCTGGCGGCCATGCAGGCGGGCGACCTCGACGTAACTGTGTTCCAGGACGCGGCCGGCCAGGGCGCCGGCGCTCTCGATGCGGCGCTCAAGCTCTCCAAGGGCGAGAAGGTCGAGCACAAGGTCTACGTGCCCTTCCAGCTGGTGACGCCAGCCAACATCGACAAGTTCCTGAAGAAGAACTGAGCCGCCAGCGGTTCGATACGGAGCGGCGCTCTCGATCAAGACAGCGCCGCTCCCTCTCTCCCTCAGCGCCGGCACGGCGCGAGGGCGACCGCGGCTGATGGAGGACAGAATACGTGGCACAGACATCTCATGGCGTCGGCGGCGTCGGTTATGATGCGAAGAAGCGCACATGGCCGGCCGAGTTCAATGTTTTCCTGGCCCTGGTCATTCTCGTCGTCATCTTCGAACTGATCGGCCGCATCTTTCTCGGCGACAGCTTCCTGTTCAACACACGCAGCGATGTCGGCGGCATCTTCAACGAAGCGCGCCTGCAGATCATCATCCTGCAGGTGTCGATCGTCGGCATCATCGCCATCGGCGTGACACAGGTCATCATCACCGGCGGCATCGACCTGTCCTCGGGCTCGATCGTCGGCGCGACCGCCATGATCGCCATGAGCTTCGCCCAGGTGGCGACGGTCAACGGCAACCCCAATCCCAAGGCGATGTTCCTGGCGCAGGGCTGGACCGACCTGCCTGTCATCGTGCCGCTGCTGGTGGCGATCGCCTGCGGCCTCTTCGCCGGCCTGGTCAATGGCGCGCTGATCGCCTACACGCGCATTCCGCCATTCATCGCCACGCTCGGCATGATGGTGACCGCGCGCGGCATCGCCAAATGGTGGTCCAAGGGCCAGCCGATCTCGTTTCCCACCGAGAGTTTCGCCAGCATCGGCAAAGGCCTGATGCCGGTCGTCATCTTCCTGTCGCTGGCCATCCTGTTCCAGCTGATCATGACCTATACGAGGTACGGCAAGCACTGTTACGCGATCGGCTCCAACGAGGACGCCGCGCGCATGTCCGGCATCAAGATCGCCAATCACAAGATCCTGGTCTACGTCATCGCCGGCATTCTCGCCGCGCTCGCCGCCGTGGTGCTGAGCTCCAAGAACCTGACCGCGCAGTCCGGCATGGGCGTGATGTACGAACTCGACGCCATCGCCATGGCGGTCATCGGCGGGGTCTCGCTGTCGGGCGGCCGCGGCTCGATCATCGGCACGGTGATCGGCTCGCTGATCTTCGGCGTCATCATCTCCGGCTTCACCTTCCTGCGCCTCGACGCCTACTACCAGGAGATGGTCAAGGGCGTGATCATCGTCGGTGCGGTGGTTCTCGACCAGTGGCGCCAACGCCTGCGGGCAATGAGGGCATGACCATGTCAGACATCGTCCTGAAGACCGAAAACCTGACCAAGCGCTATGGCGGCGTGCATGCGCTGGAAGGCGCGAACTTCGAGCTGCGCAAGGGCGAGCATGTCGCCATCATGGGCGACAACGGCGCCGGCAAATCGACCTTCGTGCGCCAGATCACCGGCGTCGAGCAGCGCACCAGCGGCCAGATCTGGTTCGACGGCAAGGAAGTGAACTTTGCCGGGCCGATCGAGGCCCGCACGGCGGGCATCGAGACCGTGTTCCAGAATCTGGCGCTGGCCGACGATCTCGACGTGCCGTCGAACCTGTTCCTCGGCCGCGAGAAGGTTTTGTTCAACCTCGGCCCGTTCTCGATCCTCGACCGCAAATACATGCGCAAGGCAACCGAGGCGGCGCTGGTCCGCACGGCGGTGAAGATCCCCAATCTGTCCAACACCATCCGCCACATGTCGGGCGGCCAGCGCCAGTGCGTGGCGATCGCCCGGACGGCGACCTTCGCCTCCAAGCTGATCATCATGGACGAGCCCACCGCCGCCCTTGGCGTGCAGGAGACCGCGCAGGTCGAAAACATCGTGCGTACGCTGAAGGACAATGGCGAGCCGCTGATCCTGATCAGCCACAATATGCGCCAGGTGTTCGATCTCTGCGACCGCATCGTCGTGTTCCGGCGCGGCCGCATCGTCGCCAATCTGCGCAAGGAGAACACCGACGGAAACGATATCGTCTCCTACATCACCGGCGCCAAGACCGGGGAGGCGGAACTCGCGGCCTAAAACAGGATGGTCATCCTGTTTTCTGGCGCGCTCGAAAAATAGCCTTGCCACCTTTCCCCAAAAGCAAGGTGCGGACAACTCTCTCCAACCCATTCCCCCAGAGGAAATACCCATGACCGTTCGCTTCGCTCTCCTCGGTGCCGGCCGCATCGGCAAGGTCCACGCCCGTGCCGTCGGCTCCAATCCGCAGGCCAAACTGGTTGCGGTTGCCGATGCGTTCGAGAAGGCGGCCACCGAACTGGCCAGCGCCTATGGCGCCGAGGTGCGCAGCATCGAGGACATCGAGAAAGCCGGAGATATTGACGCCGTCATCATCTGCACGCCGACCGACACCCATGCCGATCTGATCGAGCGCTTCGCCAAGGCCGGCAAGGCGATCTTCTGCGAGAAGCCGATCGACCTCGACGTCAAGCGCGTCGAGAAATGCCTGGCCGTGGTCGACAAGGCCAAGGCGACGCTGATGGTCGGTTTCAACCGGCGTTTCGACCCGCATTTCGCCGCTGTGCGCAAGGCGATCGACGACGGCGCCATCGGCACCGTCGAGATGGTCACCATCACCTCGCGCGATCCGGGCGCGCCGCCGATCGATTACATCAAGCGCTCGGGCGGCATTTTCCGCGACATGACCATCCATGATTTCGACATGGCGCGCTTCCTGCTCGGCGAGGAACCAGTTGCCGTGAGCGCGCATGCCTCGGTGCTTGTGGACAAGAAGATCGGCGAGGCCGGCGATTTCGACTCGGTCAGCGTCATTCTCGAGACCGCGTCCGGCAAGCAGGCCGTCATCTCCAACTCGCGCCGCGCCACCTATGGCTACGACCAGCGCATCGAGGTGCATGGCTCGAAAGGCATGGTGGCTGCCGAGAACCAGCGGCCGGTGTCGATCGAACTGGCCAATGAGAAGGGCTATACGCGCCCGCCGCTGCACGACTTCTTCATGACCCGCTATCTCGACGCCTATGCCATCGAGATTGCCTCTTTCATCGCCGCCGCGACCTCGGGCAAGAAGGCATCACCCAGCGGCGCCGATGGGCTTATCGCGCTTCGATTGGCGGACGCCGCGCTAAAGTCGGCAACCACCGGCAAGACCGTCCGCCTCGACAAGTAAGAACCGGAACTCAATCCAGGAGCAAAGCGATGAGCGCATCCGCCGATCGCAATTCACAGACACGCGCCATCGTCACCGGCGGCGCGCAAGGCATCGGCTTTGCCGTTGCCGAAGCGTTGGCCGACGAGGGCTGCCGGGCGCTGGCGCTCATCGGCCGCTCGCAGGAGAAGGGCGACAAGGCTGTCGCCCATTTCAAGAAAGCCGGCGTCGATGCGATTTTCATCAGCGCCGATGTGTCAAAAGTGGCGGACTGCAAGCGCGCGGTCGCCACCGCGATCTCGCATTTCGGCACCGTCAACGCGCTGGTCAACGCCGCCGCCACTTCGGCGCGCGGTTCGCTGGTCGAAACCTCCGAAGAGTTGTTCGATACGATTTTCGATACCAATGTGCGCGGCCCGTTCTTCCTGATGCAGGGCGTGGTGGCGCATCTCCTGGAAAAGAAGGCACCCGGCTCGATCGTCAACGTGCTGTCGATGTCGGCGCATACCGGCCAGTCGTTCCTGACGCCCTATTCGACCAGCAAGGGCGCGCTGATGACGCTGACCAAGAATGTCGCCAATGCCTATCGCTACAACCGCATCCGCTGCAATGCGGTGCTGCCCGGCTGGATGGATACGGAAGGCGAGGACATCGTGCAGAAGAAGTGGCACGACGCGCCGGACGACTGGCTGGCGAAGGCCGAAGCGACGCAGCCGATGGGCCAGTTGGTCAAGCCGGACCAGCTTGCCCGTCTGATCAGCTACATGGTCAGCCCGCAGTCCGGTGTCATGACCGGGTCGCTGGTCGACTACGATCAAAGCATTGCGGGGGCGTCACCGGAGTAACGCCGGCGAGTCTCAAACGCCCATCACTTCGTCATCCACGGGCGGTGCAAGGAGCGTAGCGACGCGGCGCAGACCCGAGGATCCATGCCGCGACTTCTGAGCGTTGCTGCGGTGCGGAATTCTGCTCCGCTGCACCATTCGGCCAAAGTCACGGAATGGATCCCAGGGTCTCCGCGACGGAGCTTCGCTCCTGCTCCGCCCAGGGATGACGAAATTTGGGTGCTTCGGCCATCCCGAATTGTCTCCGCATCAGGGCACGTGACAAGTGCCTCCGCATCGACTATATGAGCCTCATGATCAACCTGACCGTCACATATTGGTACTTTAGGAGCTCGCTGGCGGCGGGAGGATTGCGCTCGATCTGAAGATTGCAGCAACAAGATCCGAACAGCCGCCATACCTGGCGGCTTTTTTGTTTTCAGCCGGCAGGTTTCCTCTAAATCAAAGGGGAGCATGATGTCGTCCGAAAACCGCTTCACACTTTTCGGCATCATGCTCTCGACAGGAGCAGAAAGCCGTGTTGACCACCACAGACGACCTCCGGGTCAAGGAAATCCGAGAACTGAGCACACCGGACGAGGTGATGCGGGAGATACCGCGCACTTTGACGGCGACGCGCACCGTCAGCGCATCGCGCAATGCAACCCATGCCATCTTGAACGGGACCGACGACCGGCTGCTCGTCATCGTCGGCCCGTGTTCGATCCACGATCCGGTCGCGGCCGTCGATTACGCCAGCCGTCTCGCGGCGCTGCGCGAGAGCCTGTCGGACCGGCTGGAGATCGTGATGCGGGTCTATTTCGAAAAGCCGCGCACGACGGTCGGCTGGAAAGGCCTGATCAACGATCCCCACCTCGACGGCAGCTTCAACATCGACAAGGGGCTGCGGATGGCACGCAATGTGCTGTCGGCCGTCAACAATCTCGGCCTGCCGGCTGCGACCGAATTCCTCGACATGACCACCCCGCAATACATTGCCGACCTCGTCGCCTGGGGCGCGATCGGCGCGCGCACGACCGAGAGCCAGATCCACCGCGAACTGGCCTCGGGCCTCTCCTGCCCGGTCGGCTTCAAGAACGGCACCGACGGCAATCTGCGCATAGCCGCCGAGGCGGTGAAATCCGCCGCGCAGCCGCATCATTTCATGGCGGTGACCAAGGGCGGGCGCAGCGGCATCGCCACGACCACGGGCAATGAGGACTGCCACGTTATCCTGCGCGGCGGCGTTCAGCCGAACTATGACACGGCGAGCGTCGAAGCCGCCGCTGTGGAACTCGCCCGCATCGGCGTTGCGCCCCGTCTGATGATCGATGTCAGCCACGCCAACTCGGCCAAGAAGCCCGAGAACCAGCCCAAGGTGGCGGCAGATGTCGCCGGCCAGGTCGCGGCAGGCGACGAGCGCATCATCGGCCTGATGATCGAGAGCAATCTCGTCGCCGGCCGGCAGGACGTGGTGCCGGGCAAGCCGCTGGTCTATGGCCAGAGCATCACCGATGGCTGCATCGACTGGGCGACCACCGAGACCGTGCTGCACGGCCTTGCCGGCGCCGTCGAGTGGCGCCGCTCGGCACGCCGCGCCATGATCGACAACCGGCAGGGAGCTGCCTGACAGGGCATAGGGAAGTGGGCGGCGGTGACCGGGATTACGCCGCCCTTAATCCTTCCCATGCCGTGAACACCGATACGGCAAAGAGCAGCAGTCCGGCCGCGCGGCCGGCAAAAATGGTCGCCCGCGGATTGGCGATCAGAAGGTTGCGGCTGCGGCCGGCCGTGATAGCCAGCCCGCCATAGATCGCAGCCTGCGTCACCACGGTCAGCAGCCCCATGACCGTCGCCTGCATCCAGATCGGACCGTAGTCCGGTTTCAGGAACTGCGGGTAGACGGCAAGCACGAACAGGTATGCCTTCGGGTTGATCAGGCAGGTCACAAATCCCTGGCGAAACGCCTTCCATGCGGAACGGCTGCCGGCAGGCCCCTCCTGGCCGACGATGATGGAACTGCGCATCAGCGTGATGCCTATGAAGGCCATGTAGGCGGCGCCGGCAAGCAGCAGCGGCTTGAACAGGATCGGCACGAAATGCATCAGCAGGCCGACGCCGATGGCGCCGTTCAGCGTGTGCACCATGCCGCCGACCATGATGCCGCCGGTCGCGGCAAGGCCTCGGTCGCGGCCGCCGGTCAGTGCATTGGCAAGCACGAAGAGCATATCCATGCCCGGAACGGCGATGATGCCGAACAGCAGGATAAAGAAAAGCCAGAGATTTTCCGCATAGCCCATGTCAGTTGCCTGCCGCCTCGATCCGCCAAACCGCAGCGGAACCTGTTGATTTTCAATTCGATAGGCGCTCCTATAGGTCAGCCCAACTGACGATGGTGTGTCAGTTGTGATGGAAACCGGGCGAGAAAAATGCGCAAGGCGTCGCGCCTGTTCGAGATCATCCAGATCGTGCGGCTGGCGCGGCAGCCGGTGACGGCAGCGACGATCGCCGAGCGGCTGGAGGTGACGGTGCGCTCGATCTATCGCGACATTGCCGCCCTGCAGGCGATGCGCGTGCCGATCGAGGGCGGGCGCGGCATCGGCTACATCCTGCGTCCCGGCTTCGACCTGCCGCCGCTGATGTTCTCGATCGAGGAGATGGAGGCGATCGTCCTGTCGCTGGCGCTGCTGGAGCGCACCGGCGACAGCGAGCTCAAGCAGGCGGCCAAGCGCGTCAGCGCCAAGATCGCCGGCGCGGTGCCGCCGCCCTTGCGCCAGGTATTCGACGCCAATGCGCTGCACGCGTGGGGGTTCGCCGCGCCTTCGACCGGCGCGATCGACCTTGCGCTGGTGCGACGCGCCATCCGCGACGAGGAGAAGCTCGACCTCTCCTATCGAGACGAAATGGGCCGCGCCTCCGAGCGCCTCATCCGCCCGATCGCGCTGATCTACTACGCCGAAACCGCCAACATCGTCGCCTGGTGCGAGCTGCGCCAGGCGATCCGCAATTTCCGCAGCGACCGGATCGCGGATTGCCAGGCGACCGGGTTACGCTTCAAGGGCGAAGGCGACCGCTTGCGGCAGGTCTGGGTGAATGGATGGGAGACGAACGTCGCTGCCACGGCCGTCTGAGCGGGCTTATATCACCGTACGTCCACCCAGCGCTTTTCCTCGAACGAGCGCGCCATCGCGTGCACCGTGCGCTCGATCTCCAGCCCTTCGGCAAACTCGATGAGCCGCGCCGGCTTGCCTTCAAGCCGCGTCAGCAATTCGTGGCACTCGATGATCTTGAGATCGTTGAAGCCGAGGCCATGGCCCGGCGCCGGCACGAAGAGGTCATAGGGCTTGTGGTGCGGCGCCACCAGGATGGTGCGGTAGCCCTGTTCGGTCGGCCGGTCTGATGTGAGATAGAGCTGGAATTCGTTCGATCGTTCCTGGTCGAACAGGATCGACCCTTTAGAGCCGAAGATCTGGACGGCGATGCGGCCCTTGCGGCCCCAGGCTGAGCGGTTGACCAGCAGCGTGCCGGCAATGCCGTTTTCCAGATGCATCAGCACGCTGGCGATGTCGTAGGTCTCCACCGCGCGACGACCGCCGCTGGCCAGCTTGCGATCGGCATAGGGTTTAGCCATGTCGCAGATGACACTGGCGACGCGGCCGAACAGGGCCGAGACCAGAGACAGCGGATGCACGGCGAAATCGTCGAGCGCGCCATAGCCGGAAGCTGCTTCGTGCTTCCAGAAGAACAGCGCTTCGGGGTCGGCCATGAAGTCCTCGTCCATCTCGATGCGCAGATGGTTGACCTCGCCGATGATCTTCTCTTCCAGCAGCGCGCCGATATGGCGGATGGCCGGGCTCTGGATGTAGTTGTAGCCGAGGGCCGCGACCTTGCCGGACTTTTTCGCCGCGGCCGCCATCGCCTCGGCCTCGGCAAAGCTCGGCGCCATCGGCTTTTCGCACCACAGATGCTTGCCTGCTTCGAGGATGGCGACGGCCATTTCCGGGTGGAACTGGTTGGGCGTGGTCAGCGAGACGATGTCGACTTCGGGATCGTTGACGACGGCGCGCCAGTCGCCCGACGCCTTGGCGAAACCGAACTCGCCCGCCTTGCGCCGGGCAAGCTCTTCATTGACCTCGCCGAGATGGACCAGCCGTGGCTTGGCCACGTCGGGAAAGACAGCGCTGACGGCACTCCATGCGATGGCGTGACACTTGCCCATGAAACCCGTACCGATGAGACCGACGCCGACCATTTTCCGTTTCTCCACTGCTTGAAGCGCTGCGTGGATGAATTAGTCCATTTTCTCCTGAAATGGAATGTCTGCCTCATTTTTTATGGTGTTCTTGCGCAGGCTCGCTATGATGAGGCACAGAGGACGCTTCACGCATGAGCCTGGACAGAGCGACGATGGACGAACGGGTACCTCGCGATTTCGAGACGCTGCGCACCACCATCCTGGAGCGACGCGAAAGCCTGCCGAAACGCATCGCCCAGATCGCTGCCCATGCGCTCGACAATCCCGACGATATCGCCTTCGGCACCGCCGCCAGCATCGCCGCTTCGGCGGGCGTGCAGCCTTCGACCCTGATCCGATTTGCCCAGCAGCTTGGCTTCGATGGTTTCACCAGCCTGCAGCAGGTGTTTCGCGAGCGGCTGCGCGAGCGCAACTCATCCTATGACGAAAGGCTGCAGGCGCTGCGCGTCAAGGCTGAGGGAGGCGCCGGCCACCGGGCGATCTTCGACGGCTTCGTCGCCGCCGCCTCAACCTCGCTCAACGACATCTCGCGCACGCTGGACGAAGCGCATCTGGAAGACGCTATTTCCCTGCTGGCAAAGGCGGAAACCATCTATGTGCTGGCCAAGCGGCGCTCCTATCCGGTGGCGTCCTACATCGCCTATGCACTGGGCAAGCTGAAGATCCGCAACCAGCTGATCGAATCGGCGGCCGGGCTGAATGCCGAGATGATCGGCTTCGCCACGCCGGCGGATGCCGTCATCGCCATCTCCTTCTCGCCCTACGCGCCCGCCACGATCGAGGAGGCGCGCAGCATTTCGGAACAGGGCGTGCCGATCGTCGCCATCACCGACAGCTCGTTTTCGCCGCTCGCCCAGTTCGCCAAGGTCTGGTTCGAGGTTGCCGAGGCCGATTTCGCCGGCTTCCGCTCACTGTCGGCGACAATGGCGCTGGCCATGGCACTGACCGTCGGCGTCGGCGAGAAGCGGCGCGACACGGGCAGGAAGCGCAAGGCCTGATCCACCGCCGAAAAGGTACTTTTCACCGAAGGAATGCTCATTCCATATTGACTATGGATTGGAATTATTATTTCATATTCCCGGCGCCACGCTGCCGCTCGCGCGTGTACCCCAACACAACAAGGCCGACGGGAGGTTCCAATGAGCGAAGCCGTGGACGCTGAATACGCGCCGCTCGACGTCATCACCATCGGTCGCGCTTCCGTCGACCTTTACGGCCAGCAGATCGGCTCGCGGCTGGAGGACATCACCTCCTTCGCCAAGTCGGTCGGCGGCTGCCCGGCCAACATCTCGGTCGGCACCGCCAGGCTCGGCCTGCGCTCGGCGCTGCTCACCCGCGTCGGCGACGAGCAGATGGGCCGCTTCATCCGCGAGCAGCTGACGCGTGAAGGCGTCAATGTCGACGGGCTCAAGACCGACAAGGAGCGGCTAACCGCACTGGTGCTGCTGTCGGTCGAGGACGAAGGCGTCTCGCCGATGATCTTCTATCGCTCGGACTGCGCCGACATGGCGCTGGCGCCGGAAGACATCGATGAGGCCTTCATCGCCTCGGCGCGCTCGATCGTCGTCACCGGCACGCATTTTTCCAGGCCTAACAGCGATGCCGCGCAGCGCAAGGCGATCCGCATCATGAAGGCCAAGGGCGGCAAGGTGGTGTTCGACATCGACTACCGGCCGAACCTGTGGGGTCTCGCCGGCCATGCCGAAGGGTTCGAGCGCTATGTAAAATCGGACCGGGTCTCGGCGCAGCTGAAGACGGTGCTGCCCGACTGCGACCTCATCGTCGGCACCGAGGAAGAGATCATGATCGCGTCGGGCGCCGATGATTGCCTGAGCGCCTTGAAGACGATCCGCTCGCTGTCGTCCGCCACCATCGTCCTGAAGCGCGGCGCGATGGGCTGCATCGTCTATGACGGACCGATCAGCGACGATCTCGAGGACGGCGTCGTCGGCAAGGGGTTTCCGATTGAGATCTACAATGTGCTCGGCGCCGGCGACGCCTTCATGTCGGGCTTTCTGCGCGGCTGGCTGGGCGGCGAAGACCATGCGACGGCGGCGACCTGGGCCAATGCCTGCGGCGCCTTCGCCGTGTCGCGGCTGCTCTGCGCGCCGGAATATCCGACCTTCGAGGAGCTGCGGTTCTTCCTCAAGAACGGCAGCAGGCATCTAGCGTTGCGCAAGGACGAGGCGATCAACCACATCCATTGGGCAACGACGCGCCGGCGCGACATTCCCTCGATGATGGCGCTCGCCTGCGACCACCGCGTGCAGCTCGAGGATGTGGCGGCGAAGGCCGGTGCCGATCCCGCACGCATCCAGGATTTCAAGGTGCTGGCGGTCAAGGCGGCGGCGAAGGTTGCCGCCGGCCGCGACGGCTACGGCATGCTGATCGACGAGAAACACGGCCGCAAGGCGATGTTCGAATTCGCCAGGCATTCCTTCGCCTGGCTCGGGCGGCCGGTGGAGCTGCCGGGTTCGCGGCCGCTGCGCTTCGAATTCTCGCAGGACATCGGCTCGCAGCTCACCGAGTGGCCGGTCGACCATTGCATCAAATGCCTGTGCTTCTATCATCCCGACGATCCGGCGGCGCTCAAGGACGAACAGCAGCAGAAGTTGCGCGCGCTGTTCGAAGCGGCGCGGAAGGTCGGCAGGGAACTTCTCATCGAGATCATTGCCGGCAAGCATGGCAAGCTCGACGACACGACGATCCCGCGCGCGCTGGAGGAACTCTATGCGCTCGGCATCAAGCCGGACTGGTGGAAGCTCGAGCCGCAGGCGTCGAGCGGCGCCTGGGCGAAGATCGAGGCCGTGATCCTGAAGCACGACCCCTGGTGCCGCGGCGTCGTGCTGCTGGGCCTGGAAGCGCCGCAGGACGAGCTGGAAGCGGCGTTCGCCGCCACCGCCAAGGCACCCATCGTCAAGGGTTTTGCCGTCGGCCGCACCATCTTCGTCCATGCGGCCGAACAATGGCTGGCCGGCAGGATGTCGGATGACGAGGCGATCGCCGACATGGCGCAGCGCTTCGAACAGTTGACGGATGCGTGGCTTGCCGCGCGCGGCCGCAAGGCGGCATAAGAAGGCGCGGAATAGGACTGCGGAGGAAAACACCATGAGCAAGACAATCCGCCTGACGATGGCGCAGGCGCTGACCCGCTTCCTGTCGCGCCAGATGACTGAGATCGACGGTAGCAAAGTCCCGATCTTCGGCGGCGTCTGGGCGATCTTCGGCCACGGCAATGTCGCCGGCATCGGCGAGGCGCTCTATCAGGTGCGCGACGAACTGCCGACCTTTCGCGCCCACAACGAACAGGCGATGGCGCATGCGGCAATCGCCTACGCCAAGGCCAATTTCCGCCGCCGCTTCATGGCCGCGACCTCTTCGATCGGCCCCGGCGCGCTCAACATGGTGACGGCGGCGGCGCTCGCCCATGTAAACAGGTTGCCCGTCCTGTTTTTGCCAGGCGATGTCTTCGCCAACCGCATCCCCGACCCGGTGCTGCAGCAGGCCGAGGATTTTTCCGACGGCACGGCGACGGTCAACGACTGCTTCCGTCCGGTTTCGCGCTATTTCGACCGCATCACCCGGCCGGAGCAGATCATTCCTGCGCTGAGCCGTGCCATGGCCGTGCTGACCGATCCGGCCGAATGCGGCCCGGTGACGCTGTCGCTCTGCCAGGACGTCCAGGCCGAGGCCTATGACTATCCCGAGAGTTTTTTCGCGGAGCGGGTCTGGCACCAGCGCCGGCCGCGCCCGGATCGCCAGGAACTGGCGGCCGCGGTCGCCGCGCTCAAGGGTGCAAAAAAGCCGTTGGTGATCGCCGGCGGTGGCGTCCTCTATTCGCAGGCGTCGGACGAACTGGCGAAATTCGCCGAGAGCGGCGGCATCCCGGTCTGTGAGACGCAAGGCGGCAAATCCTCGCTGCCGGACAACCACCCGCTCAACATGGCGGCGGTCGGCGTCACCGGCACTTCTGCCGCCAACCGGCTGGCTGAGGAAGCCGATGTCGTGCTGGCCATCGGCACGCGCCTGCAGGATTTCACCACCGGTTCGTGGGCGCTGTTCAAGAATTCGGGCAAGACCATCATCGGACTCAACGTGCAGCCCTTCGATGCCGGCAAGCACCGCGCCCTGCCGCTGGTGGCCGATGCGGCCGAGGGCCTGGCGGAACTCGGTGCTGCGCTGAAGGACTGGAAGGCGCCGGCAAGCTGGACCGACAATGCGTCGTCCGGCAAGAAGGCCTGGGCGGTCGAGGCGGCCAAGGTGACGGCGTCGACCAATGCCGCCTATCCGTCCGATGCGCAGGTGATCGGCGCGGTGCAGCGCGCCATGGGCTCCGGTGTGACGCTGCTGAATGCCTCCGGCGGGTTGCCGGGCGAATTGCACAAGCTTTGGCAGGCGGGCGCGCCCGGCTCGTACCATGGCGAATACGGCTTCTCGACCATGGGCTATGAGATTGCCGGCGGGCTCGGCGCCAAGATGGCGAAGCCCGGCGAGGAGATCGTCGTCATGATCGGCGACGGCTCCTACCTGATGATGAATTCGGAGATCGCCACCTCGGTGATGCTCGGCCTCAAGCTGACCATCGTGCTGCTCGACAACCGCGGTTACGGCTGCATCAACCGGCTGCAGATGGCGACCGGCGGCGCCAACTTCAACAATCTGCTGAAGGACTCGCGCCACGAGGTTCTGCCCGACATCGACTTCGCCGCGCATGCGGCGAGCATGGGGGCGATTGCCGAGAAAGTGCCGTCGATCGCCGGGCTGGAAAACGCGCTGGCACAAGCCAGGAAGAATACGCGCACCACGGTGCTCGTCATCGACACCGGCCCCCTGGTTTCCACCGATGCCGGCGGTCACTGGTGGGATGTGGCGGTGCCGGAAGTGTCAGTGCGGCCGCAGGTCAACGCGGCGCGCAAGGCGTATGATGAAAAGCGGCAGATGCAGACCATCGGCGATTGATATAGGCGCCGAAGCTCCTCCTTCTCCCCGTCTCTACACGGGGAGAAGATGCCGGCAGGCAGATGAGGGGCGGCGCCAACGAGCAAGAAACTGTTTTAGGACCGGAGTGACGACTTGAAAGCCAAACTGGGCATGTCCCCCATTGCGTGGTGGAACGACGATCTTGCGGAGCTCAGCGATGACGTGTCGCTGGAAGAATGTCTGCGCCAGTCGCGCTCGGCCGGCTTCACCGGCATGGAGATGGGCCGGCGTTTTCCCAATGACCCCGAAATCATGCTGCCGATCCTGAAGGCCGCCGACGTCACGCTGTGCGGCGGCTGGTTCTCGGGCACGCTGGTCGATGGGGAGATGGCCGACAACAAGGATCGCATCCAGCCGATGATCGACCTGTTCAAGGCGGTGAACGCGCCTTGCATCGTCTATGGCGAGGTTGGCCGTTCGATCCAGGGCGACCGCTCGAAGCCGCTGGCGACCAAGCCGAAGCTGTCGGACGACGAGATGAAAGCCTATGCGAAGCGCCTGACCGAATTTGGCGAATGGTGCGCCGAACAAGGCATGCCGCTGTCCTACCACCACCATATGGCGGCGGTGGTCGAGACCGAGCCGGAACTCGATGCCTTCATGCGCTATTCCGGAGCCGGCATTCCGCTGCTGCTCGATGCAGGCCATCTGGCATTCGCCGGCGGCGACGTGCTGCGCGCCATCGACAACCACCATACCCGGATCAGCCATGTGCATGTGAAGGACGTCCGCATGGGGGTGATCGAAAAGCTCGACCGCACGAAGCAGTCCTTCCTCGACGCGGTGGCGCTCGGCGCCTTCACCGTGCCGGGCGACGGTTCGCTGGACTTCGGCGCCATCGTGCAGCGCTTCGCCGACCATGGCTATGAGGGCTGGTTCGTGGTCGAGGCCGAGCAGGACCCGAAGAAGAACCCGCCGCTCAGGATGGCGCAAGTGGGCTACAAGGAATTGATGCGCGTCATGACGGCGGCCGGATACACGGTCGAGACGCAAGGCTTTCCAAATGTCTAGTTTCCCAATGGCTGGTGCGACGGGTTCCCGGCGAGGCCGATTGCTGTAGATTGGCCCGATGAAAGATTCCGAACACCCCTTCTTCCGGCCTTTGTGGCGGCGTGTCGCCGTCGTCGCGGTCTGCGTCATCTGGTCGATCATCGAGTTCGCCACCGGCACGCCGTTCTGGGGCATGATCGCGCTCGGCTTCGCCGGCTACGCCGTCTGGCAGTTTTTTTATCTCTACAAGCCTGCTGACGAGGCGAGGCCTCCGGTCGGGCCCGAGCCGAAGGAGTGACTGATCGCATGCGTCGGCGGTTAGCTTCCAGTGCTTCTAACTTCGTCATCCGAGGGTCTCCGCGACGGAGCTTCGCTCCTGCTAGGCCCTAGGATGACGAAGTTAGAGAGGCTTCGGCCGATCTCGAAGATTTCGATAGGAGAGACAAAAATGTCGAAGCTGCTCGTCAAAGCCGACAAGGGCCACGGTCGCGTCGCCCATGTGACGCCGAAAAGCGCGGGCTGGACCTATGTCGGTTTCGACCTGCATCGGCTGAAGCCGGGCGAGAGCGCCTTCGGCAAGACGGAGGATCGCGAAGTCTGCCTGGTGTTCGTCACCGGCAAGGGCAAGGCTTCAGCCGGCGGCAAGGAGCTCGGCCTGCTCGGCGAGCGCATGTCGCCCTTCGAGGGCAAGCCGTGGTCGGTCTACGTGCCTGAGGGTTCGGACTGGTCGGTGACCGCGGACACCGAACTGGAAGTCGCGGTCTGCTCGGCGCCGGGCCTTGGCGGCGGCCTGCCGGTTCGCGTCATCGGACCGGACGATCTCGGCCAGGAGGTGCGCGGCAAGGGCACCAACACGCGCTATGTCACCAACATCCTGCCGGAGGGCAAGCCGGCCGATTCGCTGCTGGTGGTCGAGGTCATCACGCCCGGGGGGCATACGTCGAGCTATCCGCCGCACAAGCACGACCAGGACAATCTGCCCGCTGAATCCTACCTCGAGGAAACTTACTATCACCGCCTCAACCCGCCGCAGGGCTTTGCCTTCCAGCGCGTCTACACCGACGCCGACAAGAACGGCCATCGCGCGCTCGACGAAGCAATGGCGATCGAGGATGGCGATGTCGTGCTGGTACCCAGGGGTTATCACCCCTGCGCCGCCTGCCATGGCTACGACCTCTATTATCTCAACGTCATGGCAGGACCGAAGCGGACGTGGAAGTTCCACAATGCGCCCGAGCATGAATGGCTGATGAAGGCCTGATCGGTCGCTGCGTGAGCACTCGCCCCCTGGTCCAGCACGAAAAAATCGTCGGCTAATGACCCCGCCGCAGCGTTTTGTTACCTGAAAGCCAGCAAGGCTTCGTCAATTCGTCATGGAAATCACCTATGGCAGCGAAGCTGACAAGGACTTTCCATGCGCTACGCCCTCTATTTCACTCCCCGGCAGGACGAGCCACTGGCGCGGATCGCCGCCGACTGGCTGGGCCGCGACCCGTTTGGCGCCGCCACGAGGCCGGTCGAAGCGGTGGCCGACCTGTCGGCGGCGGAAGTGGCTTTCCACACCGCTTCGGCGCGCCGCTATGGTTTCCATGCGACGCTGAAAGCACCGTTCCGCCTGGCTGCCAACGAGACGGAAGTCTCGCTGCGCGCCGCACTCGACCTTTTTGCCGAGGTGACGCCGGTGGTGACCATTCCCCGTCTCGTGGTCAGCCAGATCGACGGCTTCTTCGCACTGGTGCCGGAAGGGCCAGTGCCTGCGCTCAACCGGTTCGCCGATGACGTGGTGCGCGACTTCGACCGGTTTCGCGCACCGCTGAGCGAGGCGGAAATCGAGCGGCGCAGCCCGGATTCGCTGAAGCCGGCCGAGTTCCGCAATCTCTGCCAATGGGGCTACCCCTATGTCTTCGAAACCTTTCGCTTCCACATGACGCTCTCCGGCCGGGCGGGGTCACAGGAGAGCCCGCGTTTGCGCGCAGCGATCGACAGCCTGTTCGCGGAAGTGCTGCAACAGAAGGTGCTGGTGGATGCGCTGACCTTGTTTGTCGAAACCGAACCGGGTGCGCCGTTCATGGTGCTCTCGCATCACGCGCTCGGGCGCCGCCCGGCCAGAAAAACCGCCTGAAGGACTGCCTGAAATGACCGCCGAGACTGTTCTCCACAATGCCCGCATCGTGCTTGCCGACGAGATCGTCGAAGGTTCGCTGGTGCTGCGCGACGGCTTTATCGCCGGCATCGAAGCCGGCGCAAGCCTTGGCTCTGGCCGCATCGGCGAGGATATGGGCGGCGACTATATTATTCCCGGGCTGGTCGAGTTGCACACCGACCATCTCGAAGGCCATTACGCGCCGCGGCCCAAGGTGCGCTGGAATCCGATCGCCGCCGTGCTCGCCCATGACGCGCAGGTGGCAACCGCCGGCATCACCACCGTGCTGGACGCCTTGCGCGTCGGCATGGACGAAGACGCCGACCTGACATCGGCCGACATCCGCAAGCTGGCCGACGCGATCGAGGACAGTGTGAAGCAGGACCGTCTGCGCGCCGACCATTTCATCCACCTGCGCTGCGAGGTTTCGGCACCCGACTGCCTCAGGGCTTTCGCCAATTTCGACGGCGACGAGCGGGTTAAGCTGGCATCGCTGATGGATCATGCGCCAGGCCAGCGCCAGTTCGTCAATCTCGAAACCTATGCCTACTATTACCAGCGCAAGCTGAAGCTGACCGATCGCGACTTCAAGGTGTTCTGCGAAAAACGGATGGCCGAATCGGCGCGCAATTCGGCGCCGAACCGGGCGGTGATCGCCGCCGCCTGCCAGGAGCGCGGCATCGTGCTGGCCAGCCACGACGACGCCACATCGGGCCATGTCGACGAAGCGATCGAGCAGGGCGTGCGGGTTGCCGAATTCCCGACCACGGAAGAGGCCGCAAGGGCCTCGAAAGAGGCCGGGATGGGTGTGCTGATGGGCGCGCCAAACGTCATGCGCGGCGCCTCGCATTCGGGCAATGTCTCGGCCCGTACGCTGGCCAGCGACGGCCTGCTCGACATCTTGTCGTCCGACTACATTCCCTTCAGCCTGATCCAGTCGGCGTTCTTCCTCGGCGATGTCGTCGAAGGCATTTCCCTGCCGCAGGCCGTCGCCATGGTCTCGAAAAACCCGGCCGATGCGGTTGGACTGACCGACCGCGGCGTCATCGAGCAGGGCCGCCGCGCCGATCTGGTGCGGGTGCGCGTCGACGACCATGTTCCGGTCGTGCGCACCGTGTGGCGGCAGGGACGCCGGGTGGCATGATGGTGTCGGCACTGATCGAGCGGGAACTTTCGGCCGAGACGTTTCCGATCCGCGATGGCGTTTTCGTCGCCGTCGTCGGCCCAAGCGGCGCCGGCAAGGACACGGTGATCGGCTACGCCCGCAACCATTTTGCCGACGAAACGCGGCTGGAGTTCGTCCGCCGGGTCATCACCAGGCCGAGCGATGCCGCAAGCGAGGATCACGACACGCTGGCCGACGCTGCCTTCGCCGAAGCCGAAGCCGATGGCGCCTTCGCCATTTCCTGGGAAGCACACGGCTTGCGCTACGGCATCCCCGCCGATGTCGACTGGTCTGTCGCCAATGGCCGTGTCGCTGTCGCCAATGTGTCGCGCGCGATCATCCCCTCCTTGCGCGAACGCTATGCCAACCTGGCCGTCGTCGAGATCACTGCCTCGCCTGAAGTGCTGGCCGAGCGTCTGGCGATGCGCGGCCGGGAGTCCCGCGGCGAAGTGCTGGCGCGGCTGGCACGCAGCGCCAATGTCACTCTGTCCGGGCCCGGCGTCACCTCGATCGACAACAGCGGCCCGCGCGAAGCCGCCGGCGAACGCTTCGCCGAGGTGCTGCGCAAGGCGATGGCCTTTTCCGACATGTCGGGCCTGATCTAGGCTAGCTATTCCGCAGCCTGGCCCGCCACGCCCTTGCGGGTGGCGTCGACCATCAGCCGCCGTTCCCGGAACACGCCCCATTGCTGGTCGACCAGCACGCCGATGAGGATGACGCCGCCCATCACCGCGAAGTTGAGCGAGGACGGGATGCCGAGCAGGTTGACGAGATTCTGCAGCTCCTGCAGCAGCACCGTGCCGAGGATGACGCCGATCAGCGAGCCTTCGCCGCCGCGCAGCGAGAAGCCGCCGAGCACGGCGGCGGCGATGGCGTAGAGTTCGTAGAACTGGCCGTGGCTGGCCGGCGAGATCGAGCGCGTGTACATGGCGAAATAGATCGCCGACAGCGCCGTCAGCACACCGCAGATGACATAGGCGGCGATGACGACACGGCCGGTGCGGATGCCCGAATATTTCGCCGCCTCCTCGTTCTTGCCGATGGCGTAGAGATAGCGGCCGAACACCGAGCGATGCAGCACCACCCACATGACGATCGAAATAACGATCAGCGCGATGAAACTGTTCGGCACGCCATAGGAGCGTCCGGCCGTCAGGAATTCGAGCTCGGGAAAATTCTGGCCGAACGCAAAACCCGCCGTGCCGTCGGCGGTGTAGAAGCGGGCGACACCGCGGTAGATCAACAGGCCGCACAAAGTGACGACGAAAGGCTGCAGCTTGAGCCTTGTGATCAGCCAGCCATGCACCAGGCCTATGATGGCGCCGAGGAACAGGATCAGCACGAAGGCCAGCGGCCAGCCCACCTCGCGCACGGCGATGAAGTCGATGAACAGCGTTCCAAGCAGCGCGACCACCGAGCCGACCGACAATTCGATGCCGCCGGTGATGATGACGAAGGCCTGGCCGATCGACAGGATGCCGAACAGACCGATCAGGTTCGAGGTGTTGGCGAGGTTGATCGGCAGCAGGAAGCGCGGATTGATGATCGCAACGATCGCCCCGACCACCAGGATCAGGATCAGCAGGCCGAGATCTTTCTTGCTCATCGTCTTCTCCCCAATGCCTGAGCAGATCGCGCTTGCGCGAGACCCCGGCAAAACTACTTCGGCTGCTTGCCCACCGCCAGCAGCAGCACGTTTTCCTGGCTGAACCGGTCCTTGTCGAGAATGCCGGAGATTTGGCCCTCATGCATGACGGCGATGCGGTCGGACACGCCGATCACCTCTTCCATGTCCGACGAGATCATCAGCACGGCGACGCCGGCATCGGCCAATGCGCGCATCAGGCCGTAGATTTCCGCCTTGGCGCCGATGTCGATGCCGCGCGTCGGCTCGTCGAGGATCATCACATTGGGGTTCATGGCCAGCCACTTGCCGAGCACGACCTTCTGCTGATTGCCGCCCGACAGCGTGCCGGTGCGCGTCTGCACCGAAGGCGCCTTGATGCCGAGGTCTTTCTTCTGCTTCTCGGCGGTGGAGGTCTCGGCGCTTGAGGACACCAGGGAGCGGCGCGCATGCGCGGGCAGATTGGGCAGCGAAATGTTCTGAGCGATCGACAGGTCGAGCAGGATACCGGTCAGCTTGCGGTCTTCCGGAACCAGGAAGATGCCGTGCGCGACGGCGTCGGCCGCGGAAGCCAGCGCAAGCGGCTTGCCGTCGAGTTCCAGCGCGCCGCCGAGCTTCGAATCGATGCCGAAGAACACCCGCGCCAGCTCGGTGCGGCCGGAACCGACAAGACCGGCGAGGCCGAGGATTTCGCCGCGCCTGACGTCGAGATCGACCGGGCGGCCGGGATAGGCAGGGGTGCGGATGGCCTTGGCCGCAAGTGCTACGGCGCCGGGCGCACGCGCCGCTTCCGAGGCCTTCTCGCGCTCCTTCAGCATGCGGCCGATCATCAGCTTGACCATCTGGTCGTGGCCGATATCGCTCTTCGGCAAGGTGCCGGCCAGCATGCCGTCGCGCAGCACCACGACGCGGTCGGCTACGCGTTCGACCTCGTGCAGGCGGTGCGAGATGAAGATGACGCTGATGCCGTCGGCCTTCAGCGCCTTGATGACGTCGAGCAATTTGTCGGTCTCGGCGAGCGGCAGGCTGGATGTCGGCTCGTCGAGGATGACCAGCCGCGCCTCGATCGACAGCGCCTTGGCGATCTCGACCATCTGCTGCTGCGCCAGCGACAGGGTCGCGACCGGCGTGTCGGCGGAAAAATTGGCGCCGACGCGCTTCAAAAGCGGCGCCACCATGGTGCGCAGCTTGGCGCGGTCGACGAGCTTGAGCGGCCCGGCGCGCAAAGGTTCGCGGCCGAAGAAGATGTTGGCGGCGACGTCCAGATTTTCGAACAAATTGAGTTCCTGGTGGACGAAGGCGATGCCCGATCCCAGGCTGGCTTCGACGGAGAGCCTGTCATGCGCGGTGCCGTCGACGGTGATCGTGCCGCTGTCGGGCCTGGTGACGCCGCCGAGGATCTTCATCAACGTCGATTTGCCGGCGCCGTTTTCGCCGACAAGGCCGATGACCTCGCCCGGCCTGACCTCCATGGAGAAGCCGTCGAGCGCGACGACGCCCGGATAGGTCTTGCGCACGTTCTCAAGGCTGAGGAACGGGGCGGTCACGGATGCAGCAATGGATGTGTCGGAATAATTCATCATGCCTGACAGCGATTGGCGGGCCAATTTCTGAGCATGATCTTTTCCGAGAACCGGCTTCCACTTTTCGGGATCATGCTCTTGGCTTTTGGCAGACTGACGATCCTCGCGGTGTTCGTCAATGCGAGCAGCCGGCCCAAGCGACGTTGAGCCGGCTGAACTGCTTCAAGTCTTAGTTTCCGGCCATCGCCTTCAGATTGGCGGCGTAGGCGTCGACGTCATCCTTGCCGATGATCTTGGTCGGGATGATGATGAGGTTGCCTTCCGGGATGCCCGACTTGTCGCCCTTGAGATAGGCAGCCATCAGCTTCATGCCCTGATAGGCCCATTCGAAGGGCTGCTGCACGACGGTGGCGGCAATGGTGCCTTCCTTGACGCCGCCGAGCGTGATCGGATCGTCATCGAAGCCGACGACGGTGATCGAGCCGAGCTTGCCGGCGTCGCGCAGCGCTTCATAGATGCGCGGCGTGTTGTAGGAGTAGAAGCCGACCATGCAGGTGACGTCGGGGCTGGCGACCAGCGCGTCCTCGACATTCTTCTTGGCGCGCGCCTGGTCGATGTCGTCGCCGCGCACGTCGATCAACTCGATCTTGGTGCCGGCCAGGCCGTCCTTCATGCCTTGGATGCGCTCCTTGGCATTGTCTGCGCCGAGCAGGCCGACGAAGCCGAGGCATTTGCCGCCATTGGGCATCGCCTTCTTGGCGATTTCGGCCGCCTGCTTGCCGGCATCGACGTTGGACGAGCCGATATAGGCGACGCGCTTGGTCTGCGGGGCGTCCGAGTCGGTGGTGAACAGCGCCGTTTCCGAAGCGATCTTGTTGAGGCCATCGGTCGAGGTCTTGGGATCGACGGCCGAGACCATGATGCCCTTGACGCCGGCGGTCACCAGATCGTCCATCAGCCGCTGCTGGATGGCGACCGAGGACTGCTCGGGATATTTGAGCTCGAGCGTATAGTCGGGCAGTTCGCCCTGCGCCTTCTTGACGCCGGCTTCGGCGGCCTTCCAGAAATCGGAAGCGCCGTTGACCACGAAGGCCAGCGTCGGCTTGTCGTCGGCGCGCGCGATTGCCGTGGCCGACAGGCCAAGCAGCAGCGCGGTCGCGGCTACGGATGCATTGCGTATCAAGGATTTCATGTTCAACCTCCCGTTTGGCTCAGTCGTTGGACCGGCCGATCTTGCACTGACCTGATTTGCCGTTTGCAGCGTGGACGCCCTCCTCCTCAAAGGGGTTCCCGGCACCGAAAGAATGGCGTCGTTCCAGCCACGACAGCGACCTTAGAGACTCATCCTTCATTCGTAAATAGTCCGATTTGTCTGACATATCACATATCCGAGACAAGGCTTGCGGAGATAGGATCCGCTCGCCACCGGGCCATTTTTCGTACTCTCCCGTCGCCCCGGACGTGACCGGCCGGATGCGACGATTGACGGTACAGCGCATTTTTGTATTAGTAAACAGTATTAGTTCCGAGCCAATGCCAGCGGTTTCGCGGTGTGCCCGCCGGCGTGCCGCCCTCACCGCTGGGCAGCCGCCCAGGCCTTTTGTTAATTGAGCTTTCGCTTGTATGGAGATGCGTGGCGGATGGACCTCCGGCATACTAATAGTTATAAACGAGCTTGACGTTATTCCGATAAATCGACGGCGTCACGCCACCTTGCCGGCCTGACCGGCCAGCCAGACTGGGATTTGCCATGAGCGAGACGACGGATCGGGCCAGCGACACAGCGAGGCGGCGCAAGGCGCCGGCCAAGGGCGCCAAGGGCCGCGTCACCATGATCGATATCGCCAGGGCCGCCGGCTGCTCGCAGGCGACCGTGTCCTTCGTGCTCAACAATTCGCCAGGGATCAAGCTGTCGCAGCAGACCCGCGAACGGGTGATCGAGGCCGCACGGACGCTTGGCTACACCGCGCCCGCTTTCGAGGCGCTTCACCCGGCATTGCCTGCCTTCGAGGGGCCCGCCTTCGAAGGGCTGGACGGGGTGATCGGCTTTGCCGTCGACCAGCTCGCCACCAGCCCCGAAGCCGTGGTCGCCATCGAGGGCGCGCGCCAGGCCTCGTGGAATGCCGGCAACGTGCTTCTGGTGGCGCAGACGCTGGGCGATTCCGTCATGGAGCCGCGCGCTATTTCAGCGCTGACCAAGCGGGGCATTTCGGCGCTGATCTACATGACCATCTTCACCCGCGAGATCACAGCGCCCGACTATCTCTACGGCCTCGACATCCCGGTGATCCTGCTCAACTGCTACACGGCGGACTACGCCTTCCCGTCCGTGGTGCCGAGCGAGATCGCCGGCGGCCAGAGCTCGACCCGCCATTTGATCAGCCACGGCCACCGCCGCATCGCCACCATCACCGGCGAGCCGTGGATGCAGGCGGCACAGGACCGGCTGAAGGGCTACCGCCGCGCGCTCGCCACGGCCGACATCCCGTTCGATCCCGAGCTGGTGGTCGAGGGCGACTGGTCGGCCAGCGCCGGCTATGCCGCCACCGTCAAGCTGCTGGCGCTCAGGGATAAGCCCACCGCCATCTTCTGCCAGAACGACCGCACCGCGATCGGCTGCTACGAAGCGCTGAAGGAAGCCGGCCTGCACATTCCGCAGGACATCTCCGTGGTCGGCTACGACGACGAGGAAATCGCCAGGCATCTGTTCCCGCCGCTGACGACCTCGATCCTGCCGCACATGGCGATGGGCCAATGGGCGATCGAACAGCTGGAAGCGCCGGCGGCGCCTGGACGGGGGCGGTATCCGATCACGAAGCTGGAGTGTCCGCTGGTGGAGCGGGAGAGTGTACGGGGGGTGGTAGGGTAACGCGACTCGGCGGGCCCGCGCTGGCTTACCTTCGACCGTTAGGGAAACCTGACCAGTGGGACGAAGAGCTGATGGCTGCAATGCAGACGATTCTTGCGCGGAAGGGGGTCAAGGTCGAAGTCTGAGACATTCATTCCCATTGGTGCAACAGACCGGCACGGTTGCGAATTTGGGGTTGGACACGCCGTGCCGGCCAGTGCTGGACACCCCAGCCCGATTACGCTACCGGCACAACAGGAATCCAGCAATTAAGCCTGATGGTCTAGATCGCGAGTGCAGAGCCTGTTCTCGCGCTTCAGGGAGCCCTTTTACCACGGGCATTACTTCTCCTCCGGGCAGTCCAGCAGCTTCGCATGGCGATGCATTTCTTCGCACCCGTCCGACAAGGCGGGCTTGAACCATTCCGCTTTGTCTTTCTTCAGGCCTTCGGCACTGGTCCGCTAACCTTGCCCTGCACGCGGTCCCACAGGCAGTTGCGTCTGCCGAACTTGAAATTGAGGTTGACGGTGCCGACTTGCGGAATCGGCTGTCGTTTCCTGGAGAAAGCAAAAAGCCCGCCACCTTTCGGCAGCGGGCTTTCCAAAACTGTAACTCTCTTGGTTAATCGATAATCCCGGATGAGCTGGGCGAAGCCGTCACTGACGACAGTCGCTCACGCTTCGTGAAAACGGGCTTCTGATAGATTTTCTTCATCGACATTCCCCTTTGCCAATAATGTGTCACTCTTTGCCTTCCGCCGGGCAGCGTGTCAATCGCGCACGGCGGTATGCCGATGGCCATCACCGCCTCCACGGAAGGGACGCTGATGGCATAACTTGCCCATCGTTTTCGGGTGATTAACAAAAAGGGCAATTATATAACTGACAACCCCGCTCTTATTGGCGCTGGTTGTCAGGAAAGATCTGCCTGCGCCTTGCCCTTGCCGATAACCTTTGCTTGCCTACTGTCCCGACCATGAGAGGAGGCAAACATGGAACGGCTTTACCCGGTAGCTCTCGTGACGCTGTTTTGTAGCTTGATGATATTCGGAATGGCGGTGACGGTCGCGAGAACCCACAAGAAGACTGGCATACTGGCGCCCGCAATGACCGGCGACCCGCTCCTTGAACGAACCATCCGGGCACATGCCAACGCGGTGGAATGGTTTCCTATCTTTATGCCGTCGATGTGGCTGTTCGCGATCTACTGGAATGCCGCGTGGGCTTCCGGCCTTGGGCTGCTCTGGATGATAGGTCGGATTGCATATTTCGTAGGGTATCGCACCGCGCCCTTGAAGCGCTATCCCGGCTTCTTCGTCCAGTCGATTGCAGCCTTCGCGCTGCTTTTTGGCGCTCTGGGCCGGATCATCTATCTGATGCTCTAGGCGCTCCCCAGCCGCGGGAGAACGGCACGGTACCTCATAAGCGGAGATAGGGCGCACTCCCTCCGATCGGTGTCGGGTCGGTAATATTGCTGGACGCGTTCGAGGGGCGCCAAATGCTCATCGCCTCCTATTACATGTGGTTCGACGGCCGGCCGGCAGCCGAGCAATGAGGGGTGTACCTTCTTCACGACGCAGGTGGCCCATTCGCGGGCTCGCGACACCCTCGCCGCCGAACGCTGGCGGTTGCCCTGGCTGGCGGTTGAGAAGAATTATGCCTTTGAAGGGCTGAAGGGCCGCGTGAGCCTGCTCGACCGCAAAGCTGCCAACGACAAACGCAGTGCCCCGAAACGGACCTACATGGAACTGGCGCACCCGACAGGATTCGAACCTGTGACCTCTGCCTTCGGAGGGCAGCGCTCTATCCAGCTGAGCTACGGGTGCTTTCCGGAATCCGGAAAACGAACCAGCCGGTGAACCGGCAAGTCACGGCTTCTTAGCGGAAGCGGGCGCGGGCTTCAACGGGCAATTGGCGATTGGCGTAGCGACTTGGGCCGGGTGCGTCCAGGCTGCGGCCTACGAGGTTCCCGCCCCCGCCTTCACCGTCCGCCTTCCACGCACCGCCCGCTTCGGCTTCTTGGCGCCCGCCAGTTCGTGCATCGCGTCCAGCTGCATCTGCTGCATTTCGGCGAGCCGCGTCCATTGGCGCGAGATGAGGTAGTCGAGCTTTTCGTGCAGATGGCGCACTTCGAGCTCGGCCTTGAGGTTGACGCGGTAGTCGTTGAAGGAGCGCAGGCGGTCCTTGGACTCCTGCCGCCGCTGGCTCATCATGATGATCGGCGCCTGGATGGCGGCAATGCAGGAGAGCAGCAGGTTGAGCAGGATGAAGGGGTAGGGATCGAAGGCGCTCGACATGCCGGCGACCAGATTGATGCCGATCCACACCAGCAGCACGCTACCAAACGAGATCAGGAACCACCAACTGCCGCCGAAGGCCGCCATGTTGTCGGAGACGCGGTCGGCGAAGGTGCGGTGCTCCTCGAATTCTTCTTCCGAGTTTTCGGAAATCGTGTCCTGCCTGGCGATCGATTCGACCACCTGACGGTCGAGCTCGGAGAATTCGCCGTGCTCCTGCTGCAGCAGCTCCTCCATATAGCGCATGCGGTAGCGGCCGAGCTCGGCGCGGCTGATGCGGGCGCCGGCCGGCAGGTCGGGATGGTCCGAGCGGATGCGGTCGGCGAGGCTCGGGCGCAGCGTGTCGATGCGCACCAGATCGCGCTTGCGGAATTTGCGGCCCGATATCGCCGACGGCTTTTTCTTCGGCTTGCCACGGTGGGCGCCGGGGCCTGCCGGTTCGGAGTCCGGCACTTCGGGCGTGTCGAAGTGTTCGTCCGATACCGGATCGGCCTCCAGCTCACCGACGATCGGCGCCTCGAAATACTCGCCGCCGTCATCGTTCTGATTGTCTGCCGCCTGTTCGGACGTTTTGGGGACGGTGCTCATGGTGGGCTCCTGAGGGTGCTGGGCGACGATAGACAGAGGTGGCGGCGCATAGCCAGCGCCGGGCACGGATTTCGCAGGCCGGACAAGTGTTTTTGATCGGAGAGGCGATGTGGCTGACGGCGGCTCGCCCCTCAGGGAGGGTGGAGACGTTCGAAATTGGCCGGAGCGGGAAGAACTTGCCCGATGTTTGCGCCAATCACCCCCCTCTGTCCTGCCGGACATCTCCCCCTCAAGGGGGGAGATTGGCTGTTGTCCCGGCTTTCGCCAATTTCCACCGTCACAGGAGTGAGCGGAGCGCCGAAGCTGCCAATCTCCCCCCTTGCGGGGGTTGAGGAGCGGTCCGCGCAGCGGGCGGAAAGCCAATTGCTTGGCTTTCCGAGCGACGAACATCCGGCAGGACAGAGGAGGGCGCTGTCCCGCCAACGTGCACAAGGTTCTGCAGGGCGGCGGGCAACAAAAAACCCGCCTTGCGGGCGGGTCACGTTTCCAGTCGATCAATTGGCGCGACTCAGCACCATACCGAAAATAGTAGCATAGCTGCCCTCAGGGTCAAGAAAAAATTCCTATCGATATCCATCCCCGCGCAGCCAAGCGCGATGCTTGCTACCGGCAGCTCGCCCTTCGCAGGCTCAGGGCGTTCGTCGTTCAAAAAGCCAAGCAATTGGCTTTTTGTCCGCTACGCGGACCACTCCTCACTGTTCCGCGAACATCAGCCTGGTCTTGGCGCCGTCCGTGGTCGGCGACAGGCTGCGCTGGATCAGCGCTTCGACATGGTCGTTGCGCTGGCGGGCTGAGTCGGCGCCCATCACCACGACGATCAAATTGCGGCCGTCGGCATTGTAGGAGGTGACGATGTTGAAGCCGGACGCCCTGATGTAGCCGGTCTTGATGCCGTCGACGCCGCGCACGCGGCCGAGCATGTCGTTGTGGCCGCGCACCAGCCGGCCGCGGAACATGAAGTCGCTTTCGGAGAAATAGTGGAACTGCTGGGGAAAGCGCTGATGCAGCGCCATGCCGAGCACCGCCATGTCGCGCGCCGTCGTCATCTGGCCATCGTCGGGCAGGCCCGACGCGTTGCGGAAGGTCGTGCTGGTCATGCCGAGCTGGCGCGCCTTGGATGTCATCATGGCGGCGAACTGATCCTCCGAGCCGCCGAGATATTCGCCGACCGCCACCGCCACGTCATTGGCCGATTTGACGACGATGGCGCGGATCGCGGAATCGACGTCGATGCTCTCGCCGCGCCGGAAGCGCATCTTGGTCGGCGGCTGCGAGGCGGCATGGTCCGACACCGGGATCTGCGTCTGCTTGCTGACGCGGCCGGACTCCAGCGCCTCGAACAAAAGATACAGCGTCATCATCTTGGTCAGCGAGGCGGGGTAGCGCTGCGCCGTCGAGCTGACCTCGAACAGCTGCTTGCCGGTCCTGGCGTCAACCACGATGGCCGCATATTTCTGCGCCGGCGCGGGCACGGCCAGCACGCTGTCGGGCGGCGTCGTGGCGCAGCCGGCCAGCAGCACCAGCAGGGCTAGTGCCGCAAAAACTCTCTGGATGAGCGGAAAGGGACGCAGGTAGGACAAGGGCTGGACTGTTCTGGGTCGGCTGTTGCTGAGATGAGACGACGCTAACGTAACGCGGCTGTTGCGTCCATTTGGTTAATGCCGGTTAGCCCCAGGATTGTCGAGCCTCGCAAGCTTGGCATCCGCCCCGAAAACGCCGGTTTTCCCGTGTCTTTGCTTGCCAAGGCCGCGTTTCCCGTGGGAAGGGGCGTGGTATCGAGGGCTTGGGGGCTTGGCATGACGAACATCGGGGCCGGGGGCGCTGCGCCCTCGCTTATCAGGGCATCACTCAGCCGCACCGGCAAATGGGCTGGCAGCGTCGCCTTTGTCGGGGGTGCCGTATCCGACATCCTCAATCCGCTGGCGCCGTTCGCCGCCTATATCGCGCTGGTCGCCGCGGTGGCCGCAATCATCATCGCCATTGCCATCGTGCTCCGGCTGGTGCTGGCGGCCAAGGCGCTGCCGGCCTTGATCTTCGCCACCAGTGCGGCGGCCGTCGCCGGCGGCGTCTACGGCCTGCAGCAGCAGACCAACGCCCAGCATGGGGTGATCGCCAGCCTGGTGCCGGCCATTGCCGGGCTGCAGCAGTCGATGGGCATCGTTACCGAGAAAGTTGCGAAGATCGAGCAGACCGTCACGCAGACGCAAAAGACGGTCGACGCGGTCAAGCAGTCGACCGACACGGCGGCGAAAAAGACCGACGAGATCGCGTCCGTCCAGCAGCAGCAGACTGAGCAGACGGCGGAAGTGCAGAAGACCACCGACGAGGTGAAGAAGGAGACCGAGACGCTGGTCGCCGGCCAGGCGCAGCAGCAGGCCCAGACCGAGAAGCTGCAGGCGACGACGCAGCAGATCGCCGCCTCGATCGACATCATCGCCAAGGGCTTTGCCGCCCTTGCCGCGCAGGGCGGGGCGATCGCCGAGCCGAAGCGGCCGGACGAGTTCTACCACAATGCCCGCGTCTACGAGTTGTCCGGCGACATGCTGAATGCGCGGCGCTCCTACCTCGCCTTTGCCGGCTTCGACGTCGACGCCATCGATCCCTACACGCGCTTTGCCGCGCTGCTTCGGGTGCAGGACGGCAAGGCCGGCGCGCGCGAGGTGTTCGGCGCGCTTGCCGACAAGGGCAAGGCGCTGTCGATCAAGCTGGTGCATATCCAGCAGTTCGACGACGCCCAGCGCCTCGACAAGCTCAACGTCTTCATATCAGCCAATCCAGATTTCGCGCCGGCCTATTTCCTGTTGGCGCAGGAGTTTTCCGAAGACCGCCTCGGCGCCCAGACGCTGGCCGACAAGCGCAACGAGGCCAAGGCGCTGACCAAGTTCACGTCCTACGAAAAGGATGGCGGGTTGCTCAAATATTTCGTCGACCAGACGCAGTTGGCCGACTGGCTGGACCGCAGCCGCAGCCGGCTGGCGGCGCTTGGCGACGTGCTCGACCCCGCCCGCTTCGTGCCTTCGCTGACGCCGATGCGCTCCAACCAGGGCTGGTCGATGACCATCTCGCTGCCCGAGCCGGCGACCGCCATCTCCTGGCGCATGGGCGACAGCGGTCCTTTCACCGACACCGGTTTCCTGGCCATGAACGACCAGACCACCGGCAAGCCGATGGCCAATCCGAGCTTCGAGATACCCGACAGCACCGTGGCGGGGATCATTGCGATCAAATATCTCGACATCAGGGGCCGCGAGACCGGCCCGTTCGACATCCGCTTCGACCCCGAGACAGCGCTTCAGCAAGGCAACAAGCAGATCCTCGACCAGTTCTGGACCTCGTGGATCGCCTTCGATGCCAGCGGCAACCACGGCCTGGTCTATTTCACCCAGATGCTGTCCTACCGCTGCGCCATCAAACAGGTGCATTACAGCCTGAACGGCGCGGCCCTCGACAAGGAGATCAAGATGCCGCCTTGCGACAAGAAGGACCCCTACGCCATCCCCTACGATTACCAGCCCTATTTCAAGGTCGCCGACAGCGTGAAATCGATGTCGGTGCAGGTTACCTACACCGACGACACCAAGTCGCCGGTGCGGGAATACAAGCGACAGTAGCTCACCCTCCCCTTGTGGGGAAGGTGAAGGTGCGCGATGCAAAATGCCTGTCGCGGCGCTTGCGCAACCGCCGCCGAACGGTTCAGTTTGCGCCTTCAGAATCGGTGACAGCGCAATGACCATCCACACCATCAAGGCCAGAGGCATTTCGGTTTCGCTCGACCTCACGGTCGGCCACATCGCCGACATGGTCGTCGAGGCTGGCGGGCGGCAGCTGAAGCCGCTGCATCGCGCGCCCTGGGTCGATGCGAACGAGACGCTGCCGAAAGACCTGCCGGAAGGCACGGTTCGGCTGTCCGGCGATTTCCTCTGCGCGCCGTTTTCGCGCAGCGATGTCGAGGAAGCGCCGCTGCATGGCTGGACGGCCAACAGCGCCTGGGATGTCGTCGAAAGTGTCGCGACCGACGATGGCTGGCGCGCCGTCTATCGCCTGCGGCACGAGGTGATGGGCGCTTCGGTCGACAAGATCCTGACGCTGCGCGACGGCCATCCCTTCCTCTACCAGGAGCATGTATTTTCCGGCGGCAATGGTGCGATCTCGGTCGCCCATCACCCGATGACGGCCATGACCGGCGGCGGCAGGCTGGCCTTTTCGCCGAAGCGTTTTGCCGCGACGCTGGACGATCCGCTGGAGCCCGATCCCGCACGCGGCCGCTTCATGCTCGCCTATCCGGCGCGCTCCGCCGATCTCGGCCATTTTCCCGCCGCCGGCGGCGGCACGCTCGACCTGACGGAATACCGCATGGATGACCGCCGCGAGGATTTCATCACGCTGGTCGAAGCCGACCATGGCGGGCCGGGATGGACCGCGCTTGCACGACAGGCCGAGGACGATCTGGTGCTGGTGCTGAAGAACCCGGCCGAACTGCCAATCACCATGCTGTGGTTCAGCAATGGCGGGCGCGACTACGCCCCATGGAGCGGCCGCCACCTTGGCGTGCTCGGCATCGAGGATGGCCGCGCTGCCGTCGGCCATGCCGCCTCGATCGGCGACAACTGGCTGAAGCGCGAAGGGGTGGCGACCGCTTTTGCGCTGGGCGAAGGCCAAAGCGTGTCTTTTCGCCACGTCATCGGCGTCCTGCCGCTGTCGGGCGGCGAGCCGCCGCGGGACGTCACGACGGCGGATGGCCGCATGCGGCTGCATGCCGGCGGTTCGACGCGGGAGGTTCCCTTCGACAGCGATTTCCTGCGCATCGGCCAGCCGCTGGCCTCGTAGGTGTGATTGCGCGGCCGCAGGGTTTGAAATTTCCGTGAACTGTCGCCAAGATGTGGCCGAAATCATCATGCGGAACATGGTGGATCTGAAGCTCTGCCAGAGAGGCTCTCATGTCCGAAATCGCCCATCTCGCCGCCACCATCTTCAAACGCGCCGGCAAGGCAAACCGCTTCATCGTCGCCATTGCCGGTCCACCGGGCGCCGGCAAGTCGACGCTGTCGGCAAGGCTGCATGAACTGCTGCCCGAAGGGGCAGCGGAGGTCGTACCGATGGACGGCTTCCACTATGACGACGCCGTGCTCGAGCGGCGCGGTCTGCGCGCGCGCAAGGGCGCGCCGGAAACCTTCGACTTTGCCGGTTTTGAGGCCTTGCTGAAGCGTATCCGTGCCGGTGAACCCGACATCGCCATTCCGGTCTTCGACCGCAACATGGAACTGTCGCGCGCCGCAGCCTCGATCGTCGCCACAGAAACCAAGTTCATCCTGGTCGAAGGCAATTACCTGCTGCTCGACGAAGAGCCGTGGTCGCGGCTGGCGCCGCTGTTCGATTTCTCGATCTTCGTCGACGTGCCGCGCAACGAGCTCGAGCGCCGCCTGATGGAGCGCTGGCACGAGCATGGCCGCTCCGATGAAGATGCGCGCGCCTGGATCGCTTCCAACGACCTGCCCAACATCGAGCGCGTGCTCGCGCGGCGCAGTGCCGCCGATCTGGTGATCGGCCTTTCCGCTTGATTCGACGGATTGTGCAAGGGGAACTTTAAGACTTTCAGGCCGTTATCCCGACACGACAATTGTGCCAAAAGAGGGATTCGGTCCAATGGCAACCAAGGCAAAAAAGCCTGCGCCCGCCAAGGGCAAGGCGACCCAATCCAAAACCGGCGCCGGCCCGGCAATGACAGGCCGTTCGAAGGACGCCAAGCCGGCTTTCGGCAAGGCAGCGCCGAAGAAAGTGGTGCCGGCCGCAGCGAAAGCCGCGCCAAAAGCCGCAAAGCCGAAGAAGCCCGCGAGTTCCAGCGACTCCTTGGGCGGCAGTGCGATGCGCACGGCCAAGGCCACAGCCAACGTCGCTGCCGGCGCGGTCATGGTCGCCGCCCGAGGTGCTGCGTCGCTCGCCGCTTCCGTCATGGGCAAAGGCGGTTCGAAAGCCAAAGCGAAGGCGAAATAGCCGCGCTTCGGAGGCTGGTTTTTCTATCCCTTGGCCGGGATGGTCAGGCCTTTTTGCACCGCCGGCCGCGCCAGGCCGCGCTCCAGCCATGTTCCCAGATGGGCGAAATCGTCAAAGCCGACGAGTTCGCGTGCTTCGTAGAATCCGATCAGGTTGCGCACCCAACCGAGCAGCGAGATGTCGGCGATGGTGTAGTCATTGCCCATGATCCACTTGCGCCCCTTCAGCCGGCCGTCGAGCACGCCGAGCAGTCGCTTTGACTCGTCGCGATAGCGCTCCAGAGGGCGTTTGTCGGCGATTTCGCGGCCGGCGAATTTGTGGAAGAAGCCGACCTGGCCGAACATTGGCCCGACCGAGGCCATCTGGAAGAACACCCACTGGATGGTCTCGTAGCGGCGCGCGCCATCAATGGGCATGAGCAGGCCGGTCTTTTCAGCAAGGTAGAGCAGGATGGCGCCGGATTCGAACAGGCCGATCGGCTGGCCGTCCGGGCCGTTGGGATCGATGATCGCCGGTATCTTGCCGTTGGGATTGAGCGACAGGAATTCCGGTGTCCAGCTTTCGTTCTGGCCGATGTTGACCCAATGCGGCTCGTAAGGAAGGCCGAGTTCCTCCAGGGCGATCGATATCTTCACCCCGTTCGGCGTTGTCGCCGAATAGAGCTGGAGCTGGTCCGGATGCTTGGCCGGCCAACGCGTTGCGATCGGAAAGGCGGACAGGTCTGCCATGGAAACTCCTGGATGAGGATTCGCGCCGAGCGGCGCGGTTTTGGCGGGTCGGCCAAGGATTAGACGCGGCGCACGGCACGATCAATATGGCGGCGAAGGGTTTCATCGTGCACGGACAGTCAACGGAATGGCCTGCCTGGGGCAGATCCGCCCGCCCCTTAGATCAGGCAGCCTTGAAGGCCAGCACGGCATTGGTGCCGCCGAACGCGAAGCCGTTGCTGATCGCGGCGCGCACCTTGCGCTCGCGCGGCACATTCGGCGTGACGTCGAGGTCGCAATCGGGATCGGCCTCACGAAAATTGGCCGTCGGCGGCACGATGCCTTCGCGGATCGCCATCACGCAGGCGATCATCTCCAGCGCACCCGATGCGCCGAGGCAATGGGCGTGCATCGACTTGGTCGACGACACCGAAAGCTTGTAGGCATGGTCGCCGAAGACGCGCTTGATCGCTGCCGTCTCGATCTGGTCGTTGGCCTTGGTGCCGGTGCCATGGGCATTGAGGTAGTCGACATCCTCGGGATTGAAGCCGGCATCGGCCAGGCAGGCGCGCATGGCCGCCGTCGGCCCTTCGACGGTCGGCGCGACAATGTCGGAGGCGTCGGCGGAGAGGCCGGCGCCGGCGACCTCGGCAAGGATGGTGGCGCCGCGCGCCATGGCGTGCTCATACGTCTCCAGGACCGCCATGCCGGCGCCCTCGCCGAGTGACAGTCCCTGGCGGTCGGCCGAGAATGGCCGGCAGGTGTCGGGCGCCAGCACGCGCAGTGCTTCCCAGCCCTTCAGGATGCCCCAGACCAGCGGCGCATCGGTGCCGCCGGCGACCATCACATCGGCGCGGCCAAGTCTGATCTGGTCGACAGCCGAGGCGATGGCGTGGTTGGACGACGAACAGGCCGAGGTGACGCCGAAGACCGGGCCGCGCAGGCCCAGATTCATGCTGACATGGCCAGAGGCCGCGCTTGGCATGACCTTTGGCACGGTGAAGATGCCAGCGCGGTTCTTGCCCTCGACCAGTATGGCGCGATAGCTCTCTTCGATCGCCTCCCAGCCGCAGACGCCGACGCCGACGACGGTGCCCATCCGATAGGTGGTGGCTTCAGTCGAGACCAGGCCGGCGTGCTGCATGGCTTCCCTGGCTGCGATCGTCGCCAGCAGGCTGAAGCGGTCCATCGACACGGTCTGCTTGCGGTCGATGCCGTGATCGGGAAGCGTCTTGATTTCGCAGCCGACCTTGACCTTCAGATCATGCAGTTGGGGACTTGTGATCTGGCCGATGGCCGAGCGGCCGGCGCGCATCTCGTTCCAGATCGCGGGCGCGCTGGTGCCGAGCCCGCAAATGCCGCCCATGCCGGTGATGACAACGCGCTGCCGCATTCAGTTCAGGCTTTTTTCGCGATCAGCGCGCGCACAGCTTCGACCATGTCGCCGACGTTCTTCAGATTGCTCCAGGCGTCGACCGTGTTCATCTCGATCTCGATGCCATACTCTTCCTCAAGATCGAAGATAATCTCCGTCAGCTCGAGCGAATGGATGCCAAGCGAGGTCAATTCGGTGGTGGTGGTGATTTCTTCGCCGCCCGGCTCGGCATGAGCCTTGATCTTCGCGATGATATCCGTTGCCAGCTGGTCGGCCATTCGGTTCCTTCCCCACTATCTCGCGTTTCCCGACGCCGACTGAGCAGCGCCCCTTTTTCTCCTGGTATCAAGCCGCCGTCGTCGTTTAATACCCCCGCCAAGCGCAGCATGACCGTACCAAGGTGGTTCCCTCTATAGAAACCGAAACGTTGTCAAGCAACAAGCTATATCGAACTCCATATCGACAAAGCCGCCGGAGTGCTTAACGTGCAGGCATGGATATGGGCGAACATGGCGGGATTTCGACGCAGCGCGTTGCGGGCGTGGCGCGGCTTTCCTGCGCGCTTGGCGAGGGCCGCACGCGCCTGCGGCGCCTCTATCAGGACGGCGCCGCCAAGATAAGAATGCCGGCCGTCTCGGCCGATCCGCTCGAAGCGGTGCTGATCAACACCGCCGGCGGAATGACGGGCGGCGACCGTATCGCCTGGGACGTGGATGTCGGCGCGGCCGCTTCGGCATCGATCACCACGCAGGCCTGCGAGAAGATCTACCGGGCGGCATCCGACCATGCCGAAGTGCGGGTCAATTTGTCGGTAGGCGAAAACGGCCGCATCGCCTGGCTGCCGCAGGAAACCATCGTCTTCGACAGGGCGGCCTTTGCCCGTACGCTCAACGTCGAGCTTGCCGTCGGCGCCGAGGCGCTGGTGCTGGAAGCCGCCGTCTTCGGCCGCCTGGCGATGGGCGAACGCGCCACGCAGGGCAACTTCCATGACCGCTGGCGTGTGCGTCAGGATGGCGCCCTCGTTCATGCCGAGGATTTCCGCATCGGGCCCGATATCGCCGCAACGCTCGATCGCCCGGCGGTTGCCGGCGGCGCGATCGCGGTGGCGACATTGCTTCTGGTGTCGCCGCGCGCCGAAGCCCTGCTCGATCCGGTTCTGGAGATCGTCGGCGACCAGGGCAGCGCCAGCGCCTGGTGCGTGAAGAAATCTGGCAAGCTTCTTGCGAGGCTCTACGCCGGGGATGGCTACCGACTGCGCCAGCGGCTGGTTCCACTCGTCGAATTGCTCAACGGAAGGGCGGGGTTGCCCAAATTATGGTCACTATAGGCCTGCCTCTACCAATCCAGGGAAACGCATGAACCTGACGCCGAGGGAAAAGGACAAGCTGCTGATCGCCATGGCGGCGATGGTGGCGCGCAAGCGGCTCGAACGCGGCGTCAAGCTCAACCATCCGGAAGCGATTGCGCTGATCACCGATTTCGTCGTCGAAGGCGCCCGCGACGGCCGTCCGGTCGCCGAACTGATGGAAGCCGGCGCTCATGTCGTCAGCCGCGCGCAAGTCATGGAAGGCATCGCCGAGATGATCCATGACGTGCAGGTCGAGGCGACGTTTCCCGACGGCACCAAGCTGGTGACCGTGCACGAACCGATCCGTTGAGGAGGACAGGATGCTGGAGCTGCGTCCCAACTGCGAATGCTGCGACAAGGACCTGCCGCCCGAGGCGACGGATGCGCTGATCTGCACCTTCGAGTGCACCTTTTGCGCCGGATGCGTGGAACAGGTGTTGGGCGGCATCTGCCCCAATTGCGGTGGTGGTTTTTCGGCGCGGCCGATCCGCCCGGCAGCGATGCTGAAGAAATATCCTGCGTCGAGCAAACGCGTACTCAAGGCCGAAGGCTGCGGCCCCCGCAAGGCGGCGTGAACACCAGACCGAGCAAAACGAAAGGCAAACAGAATGATATCCGCCAAACGCCTCTGCCTGTCGGCGATCCTGCTGCTGGCCGCCGCCCTGCCGGCCTATGCCCATGTCGGCCTGGGCACCACCTCCTCCTTCACGGCCGGCTTCATGCACCCGCTCTCCGGCCTCGATCACATGACGGTGATGATCGCGGTCGGGCTGTGGGCGGCGCTCAAGGGCGGCAAGGCGGTTCTTGCCTGGCCGGCTGCCTTTGTCGGCGTCATGGTGGTCGGCGGCGCGCTGGGCATGCTGCATATGCCGCTGCCCTTCGTCGAACCGGGCATACTGGCATCGGTCGTGACACTCGGACTGCTGGTGGCGCTGGCGATCGATCTGCCGGTCTCGGCCGGCGTCGCCATCATCGGCCTGTTCGCACTTTTCCACGGCCACGCGCATGGCACCGAGGTGCCGGAGAATGCCGGCGGGCTTGAATACATGGCCGGCTTTGCCACCGCCACGCTGTTGCTGCATGCCACCGGCATCGCCACCGGTCTCGGTCTCGGCATCCGGTTTCGTGGCCTGGCCCGCGCTGCCGGTGCCGCCTGCGCGGCGATCGGCATCGGTCTCGCCTTCGGCATCGTGTGAGGGTGACCATGATCCCCGGTGAAATCATCACGGTGGGCGGCGACATCGAGCTCAACAAGGGCCTGCAGACCGTCACCCTGAAAGTCGCCAACAGCGGCGACCGGCCGATCCAGGTCGGCAGCCACTACCATTTCTTCGAGACCAATGAGGGGCTGAAATTCGACCGTGAGCGCGCCAGGGGCATGCGCCTCGACATTGCCGCGGGCACGGCCATGCGCTTCGAGCCGGGCCAGGAGCGCGACGTCACGCTGGTGCCGCTCGGCGGCAAGCGCGAGGTCTACGGATTTCAGCAGAAGGTGATGGGCAAGCTGTGAGATCTTCCGGCGCGCTCAGCTCAGTTCGATGGCTTGGCCGCGGCGTAGATGACGATCTTTCCGGGATTGTCGAATTCGACGGCGAGGACATCCTGCGCCTGCACGCGCCGCGATTCGATGGCGTTGAACAGCAGCGCGTTGGCCTCGATCTCCTTGCGCAGCTCCGTAATGTCGTCCTGATGCTGCTTGACCTTGGCCTCGATCTCCGGCGGCGGGCCGCCTTCGCTGCGCGCGGCATCGGTGAGGAACACGATGTCGACCTTGTCGAGCTTGGATGTCTTGCGCACCGTGCCGATGTTTTCACGCGTGCGGTCGATCGCCGTGTTGACGTTGCCGGCCTCAGTGTTGGCCTTGGCCTCTTCCTGCTTGACCTGCGAGCCGACGATGCGATTGACGGTCTCCGTGCTTTCCAGTCCTTGCGCCTTCAGTCCGGCAGCAGCACCAGCCGCCGCCAGGAACGTCATGGCGGCGACTGCCTGCATTCTGGTCGAGAAAGAAGTGATCGCCATCGCTCGCTCCTGAGAGAAATCGTTTCGGGGCGCGGGTTAGCGCGAAAAGAACAAAACGAATCCCGCCCGGCGAAGGTTCCTTTCCCGATGCGGCCGGCCGGCCGGATGCCGGCCCGCCATGCCGTGGCGTCAGCTCGCCTTCTTGGTGATCAGGGTCAGTGCGCCATTGGGTTCCATACTGGCTGCGACCACCTGCGCCGAGGTCATTCCCTTGGCCTCGAGCGCCGACTTGACCTTGGGTGTGGCGTCGATCGAGCTGCGCAGTTTCTTCAAGCCGTCATCGCCGCGCTGGGCGATCACCTGGTTGACCTGCGTCTGGGTGTCCTTTGGCAACTCGGTGATGTCGACGATGTTGACGCTCTGGATCGTCGGCACCGCGGGCTGAGCCTGGGGCGTGGCTGGAGCAGGCGTTGCCGGCGCCGGAGCGGGCTGTGGCGCGGGTTGCTCCTGGGCACTGGCGGCGCCCGCCAGCATCAGGCTGGCGGCGGCGGCAAGAACTATCGTTTTGCGCATGGATTTTCCTTTCCATCGATTGGCAAACGGTCGGTCTGGGGTGACGCCCTAACCTCAACCGCCAAATGGGATCAGAAGGTGTCGCCCAGCAGGTCATTGCGTGACCATAGGATGGCAGCAATGTGCAGCCGCGCTTCAATCCAACCGCATTTCGGCAAACCGCATTTCGGGAGCAATCGCTGATGGCCAGAATTACCCGCGCCGCCTACGCGCAGATGTACGGCCCGACGGTCGGCGACAGAGTACGGCTTGCCGACACCGAACTGTTCATCGAGGTCGAGAAGGATCTCACCATCCATGGCGAAGAGGTGAAATTCGGCGGCGGCAAGGTGATCCGCGACGGCATGGGCCAGAGCCAGGTTTCCAGGGCGCAAGGCGCCGTCGATACCGTGATCACCAACGCGCTGGTGATCGATGCCAGTGCAGGCATCTTCAAGGCCGATGTCGGGCTTCGCGACGGGCGCATCGCGGCCATCGGCAAGGCCGGCAATCCGGACACGCAGGATGGCGTCACCATCATCATCGGCCCCGGCACCGAGATCATCGCCGGCGAAGGCAAGATCCTGACATCAGGCGGCTTCGACGCGCATATCCACTTCATCTGCCCGCAGCAGATCGAGGAAGCGCTGATGTCAGGCATCACCACCATGCTCGGCGGCGGCACGGGCCCGGCGCACGGCACGCTGGCCACCACCTGCACGCCGGGGCCATGGCACATGGCCCGCATGATCCAGTCCTTCGACGCCTTTCCGATGAACATCGGCCTGTCGGGCAAGGGCAATGCCTCGCTGCCCGCCGCGCTCGAGGAAATGGTGCTGGGCGGCGCCTGCTCGCTGAAGCTGCACGAGGACTGGGGCACGACGCCGGCGGCCATCGATTGCTGCCTGTCGGTCGCCGACGATTACGACGTGCAGGTGATGATCCACACCGACACACTGAACGAATCCGGCTTTGTCGAGAACACGGTCGCCGCCATCAAGGGCCGCACCATCCACGCCTTCCACACCGAGGGCGCCGGCGGCGGCCACGCGCCCGACATCATCAAGGTCTGCGGCCTGCCCAACGTCATCCCGTCCTCGACCAATCCGACGCGGCCCTACACGGTCAACACGCTGGCCGAGCATCTCGACATGCTGATGGTCTGCCATCATCTGTCGCCGTCGATCCCCGAAGACATCGCCTTTGCCGAAAGCCGCATCCGCAAGGAGACCATCGCGGCGGAAGACATTTTGCACGACATCGGCGCCTTCTCGATCATCTCGTCGGATTCGCAGGCCATGGGCCGCGTCGGCGAAGTCGCGATCCGGACCTGGCAGACCGCCGACAAGATGAAACGCCAGCGCGGCTCGCTGCCGCAGGAGACCGGCAACAACGACAATTTCCGCGTCCGCCGCTACATCGCCAAATACACGATCAACCCGGCCATCGCGCATGGGCTGTCGAAAGACATCGGCTCGATCGCGGTTGGCAAACGCGCCGACCTGGTGCTGTGGAACCCGGCCTTCTTCGGCGTCAAGCCGGACATGGTGCTGATCGGCGGCATGATCGCCGCAGCCCCGATGGGCGACCCCAACGCCTCGATCCCGACGCCGCAGCCGATGCATTACCGGCCGATGTTCGGCGCCTATGGCAAGGCCAGGACCAACTCGTCGGTGACGTTCGTTTCCAAGGCAGCGCTCGAGTCGGGACTGCATGGCAGGCTCGGTGTCGACAAGCAGTTCGTCGCCGTCGAAAACACCCGCGGCGGCATCGGCAAGCATTCGATGGTGCTCAACGACGCCACGCCGCATGTCGAGGTCGATCCGGAAACCTACGAGGTGCGCGCCGACGGCGAGTTGCTGACCTGCGAGCCGGCGACGGTGCTGCCGATGGCGCAACGGTATTTTCTGTTTTGAAGCGGCGCTTCCACCGGGCGAGCATTATCCGTTGCAGCCCTTGGTGGAAGGCAGCACTATGCGGCCAACCAACAGCTGCATTGTGATCGAGCATGACCACCGAAATCGCTTCCGCCCACGACATCTTCCCGCACATCCGCATCGTCATGGGCATGGTGATCGGGCTTGGTGTCGCCCGCCTGCTGTCGGGGGTGGCGCGCATCGTCCAGCATCCCGGCCAGTACAAGCTCTATACCGTGCATCTGGCCTGGGTCGTCTCGGTGCTCCTGATGCTGGTGCATTTCTGGTGGTGGGAGTTCGGCCTCTACGCCGTCGAGATCTGGACCTTCGGCAAATATTTGTTCATCATTTTCTACGCGATCACGCTGTTCCTGCTGTGCGCGCTTTTGTTTCCCGATTCGATGCTGGACTACACCAGCTACGAGGATTTCTTCTATTCGCGGCGGGCGTGGTTCTTCGGCCTGCTGGCGGCGACCTATCTGCTCGACGTGGTCGACACGCTGCTGAAGGGGCCGGAGCATTTCGCCCGCTTCGGCAGCGAGTATCTGTTCCGCACGCCCGTCTTCGTCGCGCTCTGCATCATCGCGATCCTGGTGCGCGACCGCCGCTTCCACATCGCCTTTGTCACGGCGGCGCTTATCTACCAGATATCGTTCATCCTGCGGCTCTTCGACACCATCGTCTGAACGAACGCGATGGTCTAGCTTTGTTGGGGAAAGGCAGGGTTCGACATGTACAAGGCCATTGGATCGCGCGTGTGCGGGCACAAGCAAATGGGAAATCCATGAAATGAAACTCAACCTCAACACCGACTTCACCAAATTCCCGCGCGTCGTCTCGGTGCTGTCCGCCGGCGCTGCCGGAACCACCCTACCGTCCGGCCGGGCCATTCTCGCCCATGACGAGCGGCATCTGCGCCGCCGGGCCATCGAACTTGCCGACGGCAGCAAGGTGCTGGTCGACCTGCCCGAACCCGTCGCCTTGAACGATGGCGACCGGCTGGTGCTGGAGAATGGCGGCCATATCGAGATCATCGCGGCACCGGAAGAGGTCTACGACATCCGCGCCCGCGATGGCGTGCATCTGGCCGAACTCGCCTGGCATATCGGCAACCGCCATCTCGCGGCAGGCATCGAGGCCGGACGCATCCTCATCCTGCGCGACCATGTCATCAAGGCGATGCTGGAGGGGCTGGGCGCCACCGTGACCGACGTTTCCGAACCGTTCAAGCCGGTGCGCGGCGCCTATTCCGGCCATGCTGGGCAAAGCCACGATCACGGCCATGCGCATGCGCACGCCGAAGCGCACAGCCATTCTCATGGCGAAGCGCATTCCCATTCGCACAGTCATGCCGGCCATCACCACGATCATGACTGACCAGCCTTCGAACATCGCCCTGCTGCGGCTGATGGCGTGGCTGTCGCCTGCCTTTCCGGTCGGCGGCTTTTCCTACAGCCATGGTCTCGAGCGGGCGGTGCATGACGGGTTGGTTGCCGATGCCGGGAGCCTCGCCGGCTGGCTGGAGACGCTGGTCGAGATGGGCTCGGGCTGGAACGACGCCGTGCTGTTCGCCGAGAGCTGGCGCCGAGCATGCGGCACCGGTGATCTCGATGAAGTGGCGGCACTCGCCGAAGCCCTGGCCGGCTCGCGCGAACGCCATACCGAGACCATGCTCCAGGGTGGAGCCTTCCTCAAAGCGGCGGCCGCCTGGCCTAATCCGGTGCTGGAGCGCCTGCCGGCCGAATGCGCCTATTGCGTCGCCGTCGGCGCCATTGCGGGTGGCAACGGCATCGCGCTTCAGGATGCGCTGTCAGCCTTCCTGCAAACCTTCTTCTCCAACCTTGTGCAGGCAGCGATCCGGCTTGGCATCGTCGGCCAGAGCGGCGCGACCACGTTGTTAGCCGGCTTCGAGCCGCTGGCCCTGGCGACCGCAAGCCGCGCCGCGCGCTCGACACTCGACGATCTCGGTGGCTGCGCCTTCGTCTCCGATGTCATGGCGATGAAGCATGAAACCCAATATTCGCGACTGTTCCGCTCATGATTTTTCTCGCCTTCTCGCTATCCTTTGTCCTGCTGCTGATCACCGTTCTGCATGTCTATTGGGGCCTTGGCGGCATCTGGCCGGGCCAGGACGCAGCCTCCTGCGCTCGCGCCGTGGTCGGCTTTCGCGGCGTCGATGAGATGCCGACGCCGTTTGCCAGTTTCGCCGTTGCCGCGTGCTTGTGCCTGGCGACACTATGGCCGCTGGCGCTCATGGGAGTCTTCGCTTCACCCTTCCCCAAGGAGGGTCTCGCCGCCACGTCGCTGCTCATCGGTCTGGTGTTCCTGGGGCGCGGCATAGCCGGCTTCACGCCATGGTGGCGGCGGCTGACGCCTGAACAGCCTTTCGCGCGGCTCGATGTCCGCTATTATTCGCCGCTGTGCCTGTTGATCGGGCTCGGCTTTGCCATCCTCGCCATCACGGAGTTTCCCGCATGACACAGACAAATGGTCCGCTGCGCGTCGGCATTGGCGGCCCGGTCGGTTCGGGCAAGACGACGCTGACCGAAAAACTGTGCAAGGCGCTGCGCGACGAGTTTTCCATCGCCGTCGTCACCAACGACATCTACACCAAGGAAGACGCCATGATGCTGGCGCGGCTGCAGGCGCTGCCCGAGGACCGCATCATGGGTGTCGAGACCGGCGGCTGCCCGCATACCGCGATCCGCGAGGATGCCTCGATCAATCTGCAGGCGATCGCGCAGATGAACAGGAAGTTCCCGGACCTCGACATCGTCTTCATCGAATCCGGCGGCGACAACCTTGCCGCCACCTTCTCGCCGGATCTCGCCGACCTGACGCTCTATGTCATCTCGGTCTGCCAGGGCGAGGAGATTCCGCGCAAGGGCGGGCCGGCGATCACCCGCTCCGATTTCCTGGTCATCAACAAAAGCGATCTGGCTCCTTACGTCAACGTCAACCTCGACGTGATGGAGAGCGACGCCGGCCGCATGCGCGGCAAGCGGCCGTTCGGCTTCACGGACCTGTCGCGCGGCAAGGGACTGCAGGAGGTGATCGATTTCATCATCGAGCATGGCGGCCTGCGAGCCGGCGCTGCCGCTGCCAGCACGGCGGCGTGAGCATCCCTGCACCAACCAAAACCGGTTGCGGGAATGGGCTGGCCACGGCATTCTTGCCGAAACCGGAGGATTTTTCGATGAGCCTTGCCCGTCTGCAAAAGGAAACGCTGACCAACCTGCCCTACTATGAGGAGCGCGTCGATCTCGCCTGTGCCTTCCGCTGGACGGCGCGGCTCAACATGCACGAGGCGGTGGCCAATCATTTCTCGCTGGCCGTCAACGATGAGGGCACACAATTCCTCATGAACCCCAACCAGGTGCATTTCTCGCGCATCAAGGCGAGCGACCTTCTGATGATCGATGCCAACGATCCGGAAACGCTCTCCGGCCCCAATGCGCCCGACCCGACGGCGTGGGGGCTGCATGGCGCCATCCATCGCAATGTGCGTCACGCGCGCTGCGTCATGCATGTGCACTCGATCCACGCTACGGTGCTGGCATCGCTCGCTGACTCGACATTGCCGCCGATCGACCAGAATTCGGCGATGTTCTTCAACCGCCATGTCGTCGACGCGCACTATGGCGGGCTGGCCTTCGAGGAGGAGGGCGAGCGCTGCTCGCAGCTTCTCGTCGATCCCAAGGTCAAGGTGATGGTGATGGGCAATCACGGCGTGCTGGTCATCGGCGACACGGTCGCCGATGCCTTCAACCGCATGTTCTATTTCGAACGCGCCGCCGAGACATACATCAAGGCGCTGTGGACCGGCCGCCCGCTGCGCACGCTTTCTGACGCGATCGCCGAAAAGGCGGCGAGCGAGATGGACGATTATCCCGGCCAGGCCGAACGCCATCTCAGCGAGTTGAAGGCGATCCTCGACGAGCAGGAACCGGTCTACCGGAATTGAGCGTCCTTCTCCCCGTGCCGTCACTATACGGGGAGAAGGTGCCGGCAGGCGGATGAGGGACGGCGCCGACCTGGGCGGTTTTCCTCAGAGCCCCAGCTCTTTCCCCAATTCCTCGGCGCTGTTGATGACGACGGCGCCGGGCGGGCCTTCCATCGGCTTTTCCGGCCAGAAGATCGTCTTCATTCCCGCCGCCAGCCCTGCCATGGCGCCCGGCCAGCTGTCGTCGATCGCCACCGCCTGCGCGGGGTCGACATCGGCCAGATACGCGGCGCGCAGGAATGGCTCGGCATGCGGCTTGCCTTCGCGCACGTCGTTGCGGCTGATCGTCTTCATGCCGGGGTAGATCAGGCCGACCATGCTCAAATTGGCGTCGACGATCATCCGGTCCGAATTCGAGACCACGGCCTGCTGGATGCCTCTTGTACGCAGCTCGTTGAAGATCTCGATCGCGCCGGGGCGCGGCTTCAAGCTCTCCACCAGCGGCAGGTAGTGTTCGTATTTGCGCAGGATCCAGTCGTCGAAAGGCAGGTCCAGGCCGAACTCGTCGCGCATCATCTCGTAGACCGGCCAGGCGGCGACGCCGAGCACGCGCTCATGCAGATCGTTCGGCGGGACAAGGCCGACATTGCGCATCGCCGCCACCAGGGCAGCTTCGTGCAGCGGTTCGCTGTCGACCAGCGTGCCGTCCATGTCCCAGAAAACCGCTTTCGGCGTCATGCGAGGCTCCTTTTTGCCATCCCTTAAAGGGTTTGAGCCGGGAGATAAACCTTCGGAGCGCAAGAACGTGCCGCCTGCCGGGACCGCAGCCAAGTCTCTTGGCGAGACAGACATCGTGGGGAGACGAGAAACTGGGCCGTGCCTACGCCGAGGGACAGCAAGCAATTGCCCCCGAGATTTGACAATTGCGCAGCAGGCCGTTCCCTGCGAAAGTGGGCATGGGCCGCTCTCATGACCGGCGGTCTCGGGAGGCAGGACTTTGAATAGCCGGCAGGATGGTGGCAGCAACAGGCTGGACGATGCGGCACGCGCCGGCTGGCTTTATTATGTTGCCGGCAACACACAGGACCAGATCGCTTCGACGCTTGGCATCTCGCGGCAAACGGCGCAGCGGCTGGTATCGCTGGCGGTGTCGGAGGGCTTGATCAAGGTTCGCGTCGACCATCCGATCGCCAACTGCCTCGATCTGGCGGCACGGCTGAGATCGCGCTTTGCGCTCGATCTGGTCGAAGTGGTGCCGAGCGACCCCAACTCGTCCTCGACCACGATCGGCATCGCCGAGGCGGCTGCCGCCGAGATCGAGCGACGGTTGCGTTCACCGACCCCGATCGTCATGGCGATCGGCACCGGGCGCACGCTGAAGGCGGCGATCGAGCAGCTGCCGCCGATGGAATGCCCGCAGCACAAGGTGGTGTCGTTGACCGGCAACATCTCGCCGGACGGCTCGGCCGCTTTCTACAACGTCATCTTCACCATGGCCGACAGGGTCAAGGCGCGTTCGTTTCCGATGCCGCTGCCGGTCATCGCCTCGTCGCCGGAGGAGCGCGAGATGCTGCTCAACCAGCCGATGATCCAGCCGACGCTTGCGCTTGCCGCCGAGGCTGACGTCACCTTCATCGGCATCGGCGACCTCGGCCCCAAGGCGCCGCTCTACGAGGACGGCTTCATTTCGGAGAGCGAATTGAAGGCGCTGCAGAAGGCCGGGGGCATCGCCGAGATCGTCGGCTGGGTGTTCGATAGGGAAGGCCGCATGATCGAGGGCATCACCAACGACCGGGTGTCGTCGGCGTCGCTGCCGTCACGCGAGAAATCGCTGGTCATCGCACTGGCGATGGGAGAACGAAAGCTGCCGGGCATTCTGGCGGCCGCGAACCGGCGGCTGATCAACGGCCTCATCACCGATGAACGGACCGCCGCCGCGCTGCTCGCCAGCATCTGACCGGAAGCACAACTGATTTGCGATAAAACCAACCGCGCTAGCTGTGCCGCCCGAAATGGTCGTTGCCATCGAGAAAACCGAGATCGCGCTGCAGATGCGGCGACAGGTCCCTGATGTCGAGATGTGCCCGTTTTTTGGCTGCGAACCAGCCGAATCCATCCGTCAGCCACGAAAACCAGCGATGATCGGGTGCGGAAGTGCATTTTTGCTGCGCCATGGTCATGATCGTCAACCTTCGCTATCCTGAACCCGAATGACGGGTTGACTGGAAATGTCGGTCTTGACGGCGGCCTTTGCCAATCGAACGTCGATAAGGACCCATAAGGAGGCTTTATGCCGGACCTCAGCTCTCGGCAGGTTTCACAGCTTCCGCCGCTGCAGGCGATCCGGGTGTTCGAAGCGGTGGCGCGGCATCTTTCCTTCACCAAGGCGGCCGAGGAACTTGCCATGACGCAAGCGGCGGTCAGCTATCAGATCAAGGTGCTGGAGGAACGGGTCGGCGCGCCGCTGTTCCTGCGCCGGCCGCGCCAGATCGCACTCACCGAGGCTGGACAGCGCCTTGCGCCAGCGGTCAGCGAGGCCTTCGCCATTCTCGGCCAGGCCTATGCGGCGGCGCGTGGCGGCGCCGACGGATTGCTGTGCGTCACGACGGTGCTGACCTTTGCCTCGAACTGGCTGGCGCACCATCTGGGCTCATTCCAGATCGCTCATCCCTCCCTTGCCGTGCGGCTCGAAACATCGAGCCGGCTGACGGATTTCGCCCGCGAGGATGTCGACCTCGCCATCCGGTCGGGCGGCGGCAAATGGCCGGGGCTGGAAGCCTACAAGCTGCTCGATGCCGATTTCACGCCGATGCTGAGCCCGAAGCTCGCGGCAAGCATCGGCGGCGTCAGGGAACCGGCGGACCTGTTGCGGCTGCCGATCCTCGATCCCGGCGACATCTGGTGGACGCAATGGTTCGAGGCTGCCGGCGTGCACTCGCACGATCTCGCCAAACGGCCCGGCAGCAGCATGGGCGCGCAGGCCTATGAGGCCAACGCGGCGATCGCCGGTCATGGCGTCGCGATCCTGACCAGGGCGCTGTTCAAGGCGGAACTTGCCGGTGGGCGCCTGATCCAGCCTTTCGATCTGGTTGGCGACGACGGCCATGCCTTTTGGCTGGTCTACCCCGAAGCGCGCCGCAACGTGCCGAAGATCCGTGCCTTCCGCGACTGGCTGCTGGCCGAGATCGCCTGCTGACCGGCAAGCTTGCGGGCTGCACCTGGTCTCGCAGATCCATCCGCTGTTGCCGCACTGTATCCGGCCGGGACGCTCTTCGTCCTGGCAATTTCCGCTCGTCCCGGCCTGCGGTGTCGCCCGGGTGCTGCGCTGCAGCATCGAATCCGACTTGACATAATTCACGCCAAGTGAGTAATTGCCCAAAGCCAAGGCAAATGCTCATCTTGGTTCAAGGGAGGAATTTGATGAAACTTCGCACGCTCACCCTGGGCTTGTTGTCGGCCAGCACGCTTGCGTTCGCCGCACACGCCGAATCCATCACCATCGCCACCGTCAACAATGGCGATATGGTCCGCATGCAAAAGCTGACCGAGGACTTCACCAAGGCGAACCCCGACATCCAGCTCAACTGGGTTACGCTCGAAGAGAATGTGCTGCGCGAGCGCGTCACCACCGACATCGCCACCAAGGGCGGCCAGTACGACGTGATGACCATCGGCACCTATGAGGTTCCGATCTGGGCCAAGCAGAGCTGGCTTTTGCCGCTCGACAAGCTCGGCGACGACTACGACGCCAAGGACATCATCCCGGCCATTGCTGGCGGCCTTTCGGTCGACGGCAAGCTTTATGCCGCGCCCTTCTACGGCGAAAGCTCCTTCGTCATGTACCGCAAGGACCTGATGGACAAGGCCGGGCTGAAGATGCCCGACGCGCCGACCTGGGACTTCATCAAGCAGGCCGCCGACAAGATGACCGACCGCGCCAATGGCGTGAACGGCGTGTGCCTGCGCGGCAAGGCCGGCTGGGGCGAGAACATGGCTTTCCTGACCGCCATGTCGAACTCCTTCGGCGCCCGCTGGTTCGACGAGAACTGGAAGCCGCAGTTCGATCAGCCGGAATGGAAGAACACGTTGCAGTTCTATGTCGACCTGATGAAGGCCGACGGCCCCGAGGGGGCTTCCTCCAACGGCTTCAACGAAAACCTGGCGCTGTTCCAGCAGGGCAAATGCGGCATGTGGATCGACGCCACGGTCGCCGCGTCCTTCGTTTCGGACCCGAAGAACTCGACCGTCGCCGATAAGGTCGGCTATGCGCTGGCGCCCGACAATGGCCTGGGCAAGCGCGGCAACTGGCTGTGGGCCTGGTCGCTGGCCATCCCCGCCGGCACGCAGAAAGCGGATGCCGCCGAGAAGTTCGTCTCCTGGGCGACCAGCAAGCACTATGCGGAGCTCGTCGCTTCGAAGGAAGGCTGGGCCAACGTTCCTCCGGGCACGCGCTCCTCGCTCTACGCCAATGCCGAGTACCAGAAGGCCGCTCCGTTCGCCAAGATGACGCTGGACTCCATCAACGCCGCCGATCCGACGCATCCGACGGTCAAGCCGGTGCCCTATGTCGGCGTCCAGTTCGTCGCCATCCCTGAGTTCCAGGGCCTTGGCACCACGGTCGGCCAGCTCTTCTCGGCGGCGCTTGCCGGCCAGTCGAGCGTCGACGACGCGCTGAAGCAGGCCCAGGACGCTGCCACCGCGGCAATGACCGAGGGCGGATACATCAAGTAAGGCTCCTCCCGGTGCCGACTGCCGGTCGCCTCCTTGACCGGCAACGGCCGCCCGAGTTCCCAGTTCGGGCGGCCGCCTTTAACGCCTTTGAAAATTCCGTCTGACCAGTGAAGGGTGACCGTCATGGCTACTCAGCAGACCCGTTCGCTTGCCCGTTTCATGATGGCGCCATCCGTGGTGCTGCTGTTCGTCTGGATGATCGTGCCGCTGGTCATCACCATCTGGTTCTCCTTCCAGCAGTACAACCCGCTCAATCCGATCCGCGACGGCTTCGTCGGCTTCTCGAATTACGCGCTGTTCTATTCCAACCCGGCCTTCCTGCAGTCGATCCTCAACACGCTCACCTTGGTGGTCAGCGTGCTCCTGATCACGGTGATCGGCGGTATCCTTCTGGCGCTGCTGATCGACCAGCCGATGTGGGGCCAGGGCATCGTGCGCATCCTCGTCATCTCGCCGTTCTTCGTCATGCCGCCGGTGGCCGCATTGGTCTGGAAGAACATGATCATGCACCCGCCATACGGGGTGTTCGCCGACATAGCCCGCTTCTTCGGGGCCCAGCCGATCGACTGGTTCGGGCAACATCCGATGCTGGCGATCATCATCATCGTCGCCTGGCAGTGGCTGCCCTTCGCGACGCTCATTCTTCTGACCGCGCTGCAGTCGCTCGACGGCGAGCAGAAGGAAGCCGCCGAGATGGACGGCGCCGGGTTCATCAGCCGCTTCATCTATCTGACGCTGCCGCACATGTCGCGCGCCATCACGGTCGTCATCCTGATCCAGACGATCTTCCTTCTCTCGGTCTATGCCGAGATCCTCGTCACCACCAATGGCGGCCCGGGATACGCCTCCACCAACCTGCCCTTCCTCGTCTACCAGAAGGCGTTGCTGGAGTTCAAAATCGGCCAGGCATCCGCCGGCGGTGTGATCGCCGTCATTCTCGCCAATATCGTTGCCTTCTTCGCCATGCGCGCCGTCGGCAAGAACCTGGACAAGTAAGGGAGGCTACGATGGCACGCTCAGTCACCACCCGGCACAAGACGATCGCGACGGTTGCCGCCTGGATCGTCGCCCTGCTGATCTTCTTCCCGATCCTCTACACGATCATCACCTCGTTCAAGTCGGAGCAGGAAGCCATCCAGGGCTTCAGCATCATCCCGTCGGGAACGTTCGAGAGCTATACCGAGGTCCAGGCACAGAGCGGCTACTTCAAGTTCTTCTTCAACTCGGTGCTGCTCTCGGTCGGCTCGACCATCCTGGCCCTGCTGGTCGCCATACCGGCGGCATGGTCGATGGCCTTCTCGCCGACCAAGCGGACCAAGGACATCTTGATGTGGATGCTGTCCACCAAGATGATGCCGGCGGTCGCGGTGCTGTTCCCGATCTACCTGATCTTCCGCGACACAGGCCTGCTCGGCAGCCGCATCGGCCTCATGATCATGCTGATGCTGATCAACCTGCCGATCGTGGTGTGGATGCTCTACACCTATTTCCGCGAAATCCCTGGCGAGATCCTGGAAGCGGCGCGCATGGACGGCGCATCGCTGTGGAACGAGATCGTCTATGTGCTGACGCCGATGGCGGTGCCGGGCATCGCCTCGACAATGCTGCTCAACATCATCCTGGCCTGGAACGAGGCGTTCTGGACGATCCGGCTGACGACGACGGAAGCCGCACCCCTGACCGCCTTCATCAGCTCGTTCTCAAGCCCGCAAGGCCTGTTCTGGGCGAAGCTTTCGGCCGCCTCGACGCTGGCCATCGCGCCGATCCTGATCATGGGCTGGTTCAGCCAGAAGCAGCTGGTGCGCGGCCTGACATTTGGTGCGGTGAAATAACGGAATTGCCCGAAGCAATCGGCAGAAATAACCCCTCGGGGAGGAAACCATGGGAAACATCACGCTCAAGAACGTCTCGAAATCCTTCGGAGCGACGTCCATCATCCCCGGTCTCGACCTGGTGATCGAGAATGGCGAGTTCGTCGTCTTTGTCGGCCCGTCGGGTTGCGGCAAGTCAACGCTGCTGCGCCTGATCGCCGGGCTCGAGGACACCAGCGGCGGCTCCATCAACATCGACGGCCGCGACGTCACCGGCGAGGCACCGGCCAAGCGCAAGCTCGCCATGGTGTTCCAGTCTTACGCGCTCTATCCGCACATGACGGTGGCCAAGAACATCGGCTTCCCGCTGAAGATGGCCGGTGAGGACAAGGCGACCATCGACAAGAAGGTGGGAGACGCGGCGCGCGTGCTCAACCTGACCAACTATCTCGAACGCCGGCCCGGCCAGCTTTCAGGCGGCCAGCGCCAGCGCGTCGCGATCGGCCGCGCCATCGTGCGTCAGCCGACCGCCTTCCTGTTCGACGAACCGCTGTCCAATCTCGATGCGGCACTGCGCGGCACCATGCGGCTGGAGATCAGCGAGCTGCACCATCAGCTCAAAACCACCATGATCTACGTTACCCACGATCAGGTTGAAGCGATGACCATGGCCGACAAGATCGTCGTGCTGAACGCCGGCAACATCGAGCAGGTCGGCTCGCCGATGGAGCTCTACAAGACGCCGAAGAACCTGTTCGTCGCCAGCTTTATCGGCTCGCCGAAGATGAACCTGATCGAGGGCGCGCCGGCTGCCAAAAACGGCGCCAAGACCATCGGCATCCGTCCCGAACACCTGGAGATCTCGACCAGGGCGGGCGAATGGAAGGCAGTCGTCGGCGTCGCCGAGCATCTCGGCTCCGACACCTTCCTGCACGTCCAGGCCGACGGCGTCGGTCCGCTGACCGTGCGCGCCGACGGCGAACTCGGCGTCCATCACGGCGACACCATTTACCTGACACCAGACAAGGCCAAGCTGCATCGCTTTGGCGCCGACGGAAAGGCAATCTGAACATGCGACTGGCCGGCAAATCCGCGCTGATCACGGGTTCGGCCCGCGGCATCGGCAGAGCCTTCGCCGAAGCCTATGCCGGCGAAGGCGCAACCGTCGCCATCGGCGACATCAATCTCGAGGCGGCGCAGAAGACCGCCGCCGAGATTGGCGGCAAGGCCTATGCGGTCAAGCTCGACGTCACCGACCTCGCCTCGATCGAGGCGGCGGTGAAAGCCGTCGAGACGAAGACCGGTGGCCTCGATATCCTGATCAACAACGCCGCCCTGTTCGACCTGGCGCCGATCGTCGAAATCACCAGGGCAAGCTACGACAAGTTGTTTTCCGTCAATGTCGCCGGCACGCTGTTCATGCTGCAGGCAGCCGCCCGCTCGATGATCGCGCGAGGCAAGGGCGGCAGGATCATCAACATGGCGAGCCAGGCCGGACGGCGCGGCGAGGCGCTGGTCGGCGTCTATTGCGCCACCAAGGCCGCCGTCATCTCGCTGACCCAGTCGGCGGGGCTCGACCTGATCAAGCACCGCATCAACGTCAACGCGATTGCCCCTGGCGTCGTCGACGGCGAGCACTGGGATCACGTCGATTCGCTGTTCGCCAAATATGAGAACCGGCCGAGGGGCGAGAAGAAGAAACTGGTCGGCGAGGCGGTGCCGTATGGCCGCATGGGCACGGCACAGGACCTCACCGGCATGGCTGTGTTTCTCGCCAGCAGCGACGCCGAATACATCGTCGCCCAGACCTACAATGTCGATGGCGGCCAGTGGATGAGTTGAGGGCGGGGGACGGCCTCTGCTCCTCGTCCCTCCGCGGGGAGCAGAGGCCGACTTCAGCGGGCGCGTAGCAAGTGCCACCCCTTATCCGCTCCCCGACGGGGAGAGGAGCGTAACGAAGGCCGAAACCCGGCCAAAGGGTAAAACAGATGACCGTGAAACTCTCGTCCTCTAACCTCTCCAAGCTGCCCGCCAACGTCGCAGGTCCGAAGTATGACCGCGCGACGCTGAAGGCCGGCATCGTGCATTTCGGCGTCGGCAATTTCCACCGCTCGCATCAGGCCGTCTATCTCGACGATCTGTTCAATGCGGGCATCGGCCATGACTGGGCGCTGATCGGTGCCGGCGTGTTCGACGGCGAAAAGATCGGTCGCGGCAAACTGGAAGAGCAGGACTGGCTCACCACGGTGGTCGAGCAGGATAGCGGCCATATGAGCGCACGCGTCACCGGCGCGATGATCGACTTCCTGATGCCCGGCGATGCGGCCGGTGTGATCGAACGGCTTGCCGACCCGGCGATCAAGATCGTTTCGCTGACCATCACCGAAGGTGGCTATTTCATCGACCCGGCCTCCGTCGTGTTCAACCCGACCCATCCCGACATCGTCGCCGACGCGCAGGCCGGCGCCACGCCGAAGACGGTGTTCGGCATCATCCTTGCCGGGCTGATGCGCCGCCGCGATGAAGGCACCGTGCCGTTCACCGTGATGTCGTGCGACAACATTCCCCACAATGGCCATGTCACCTCGGATGGCGTCATCGGCCTGGCCCGTTTGATCGACGAGGATCTGGCGAACTGGGTCAGCGAGCATGTCGCCTTTCCGAACGGCATGGTCGATCGCATCACGCCGGCCACCACCGACCGCGAGCGCGGCATCCTGGCCAAGGATTTCGGCCTCGAGGACAACTGGCCGGTGTTCTGCGAGCCGTTCCGGCAGTGGGTGCTGGAGGACCATTTCACCGATGGCCGGCCGCCGCTGGAAAAGGTCGGCGTGCAGTTCGTCAAAGACGTTGCGCCTTATGAACTGATGAAAATCCGCATCCTCAATGGCGGCCATGCAGCGATCGCCTATCCGGCCGGCCTGATGGACATCCATTTCGTGCATGAGGCGATGCAGGAGCCGCTGGTGAGCGGTTTTCTGGCCAAGCTCGAACGGGACGAAATCATCCCGACGGTGCCGCCGGTGCCGGACACGGTTCTGGAAGACTATTACCAGCTCATCGAGAGCCGCTTCTCCAACCCGAAGATCGGCGACACGGTGCGCCGGCTCTGCCTCGACGGCTCCAACCGCCAGCCGAAGTTCATCATCCCGACCATCGCCGACCGGCTGAAGGCTGGGAAAAGCGTCGCCGGCCTGGCCCTGGAATCGGCATTGTGGTGCCGCTACTGCTTCGGCACGACGGACAGCGGCGCCGTCATCGAGCCCAACGACCCGAGTTGGGACCGGCTGCAGGCGACGGCAAAGGCAGCAAAGGACGCTCCCGCCGCCTGGCTCGCCATGGAGGACATCTATGGCGATGTCGGCCGCGCAACGGCGTTTGTCGAGGCCTTTGCCCATGCGCTCAACGTGCTGTGGGCGAATGGCGCGCGCGCCACGCTGACGCGCTACCTCGCCGGCAAGCTCTGAGAGCCATTCTCGGCCATGACGCCTGAACTGGTCATTTTCGACTGCGATGGCGTGCTGGTCGACAGCGAGGCGCTCTCCGTCTCGGCGCTGCTCGGCATGGTCAGGCTTGCCGGCGGCAGCGTCAGTGAGGATGCCGCCTACGAGCATTTCCTCGGCAAGAGCATGAAAAGCGTGCGCGAGATCCTCGGCCGCGACTTCGGGCTCGATATCACCGACCTGCACCTGACCGAGATGCGCGTCGAATTGATGCGCAAATTCCGCGAGGAGCTGAAGCCGATCGCCGGTGTCAAGAAGATGCTGCCGAAGCTTGGGCTGCCGTTCTGTGTCGCGTCCTCGGGCACGCTCGACCGCATCCGCTACGCGCTCGACGTCACCGGATTGCTTGGGCTGATGGAACCGCACCTGTTCAGTGCCACCATGGTGGCCAAGGGAAAGCCCGCGCCGGACCTGTTCCTGCATGCCGCCGCCAGCATGCGGGCCCATCCACGCAAATGCCTCGTCATCGAGGACAGCCCGGCCGGCATCATTGCCGCGCGGGCGGCGGGGATGCGCGTGTTTGCCTTCACCGGCGGCTCGCATGCCGGCAACCCGACCTTGAAAGCGCGGCTTGCGTCGAGTGAACCGGACTTTATATTCGCTGACATGCTGCAATTGCCCGATCTGATTGCAGGCCTGGGAGCGAGAGACAGAGCATCTTGACGAAACAGTTCGTTTGCGCGGTCGATGTCGGCACCGGGAGCGCTCGCGCGGGCATTCTCGACACCAACGGCACCTTGCTCGGCCGCGCCGAGCGGCCGATCGCCATGAACCAGCCGAAGCCCGATCACGCCGAACATGATTCGCGCGATATCTGGTCGGCCGTCTGCGCCGCCGTGCGCGCTGCCCGCGAAAAGGCCGGCATAGCTGCCGAGGAGGTCGTCGGCATCTCCTTCGATGCCACCTGTTCGCTGGTGGTGCGCGACCGGCAAGGCGGCCAGCTCAGCGTCTCGACCACGGGCGACAAGCGCTGGGACACCATCGTCTGGCTCGACCACCGCGCCATCGCGGAGGCCGACGAATGCACGGCAAGCGGCCACGCCGTGCTGAATTACGTCGGCGGCGTCATGTCGCCGGAAATGGCGACACCGAAGCTGATGTGGCTGAAGCGCAATTTGCCGGAGACCTGGAATGAAGCCGGCTATTTATTCGATCTCACCGATTTCCTGACCTGGCAAGCGACAGGTTCGCTGGCCCGCTCGCAATGCACGCTGACCGCCAAATGGACCTATCTGGCGCATGAAGAGGCCGGCTGGCGGCGCGACTTCTTTGCGCTCGTCGGCCTCGGCGATCTTTTCGAGCACGGCAATTTGCCGGAAAAGGCCAGCCCGGTCGGCGCTTATATTGGCCAACTGACCGCCCAGGCAGCGGCCGAGCTTGGGCTGAGCGAGAAATGCCGGGTCGGCGCCGGCGTCATCGATGCCTATGCCGGTGCGCTTGGCGTGCTCGGCGGCTTTGCCGGCGACCAACAGGACATCGGCCGGCATTTGGCGCTGATCGCCGGCACGTCGAGCTGCGTCATGGCGATGTCACCGGATCCGCAGCCCTTCGCCGGCGTCTGGGGTCCCTATTACGGCGCGGCGCTGCCCAGGCTGTGGCTGTCGGAAGGCGGCCAGTCGGCGACCGGCGCCCTGCTCGACCACATCATCCGCTGGCACGGCGCCGGCGGCGAGCCGGATGCCGCCATGCATGCGAAGATCGCCAGGCGTGTCGCCGAGCTGCGCGCCACCGAGGGCGACAACCTTGCCGCGCGGCTGCATGTGCTGCCCGATTTTCATGGTAACCGCTCACCGCTCGCCGATCCGCATGCCGTCGGCGTCGTCAGCGGGCTGACGCTGGACTCCTCCTTCGACAGCCTGTGCAAACTCTACTGGCGCACCGCCGTCGGCATCGCGCTCGGCGTGCGCCACGTGCTGGAGGCGCTGAACGAGAACGGCTATCTGATCGATACGCTGCATGTCACCGGCGGCCACACCAAGAACCCGCTGTTGATGGAGCTCTATGCCGACGCCACCGGCTGCACGGTGATCGAGCCGCTGGCCGACGAGGCGGTGCTGCTCGGCACCGGCATGATCGCCGCCACCGCGGCCGGGCTGTTTCCCGACCTCAACGCGGCCTGTCTTGCCATGCAGCAAGGCGGCAGGACGCGCGCGTCGAACCCGAAATCATCAGGGCGTTTCGACCGCGACTACAAGGTTTTCCTCGAGATGCACCGCCAGCGGCGGATGCTGGACGCGATCCGCTAGAGCACCGGGGCCGGTCCCTGGCTCAATCCGTTCCCGTCCCTCCTCTCTTGCCTTCATGTCGCGTTTCGTCCAGAAGCTGACGCAAACGCCGCGAAACCGAAGGTTTTGCCGTTTGAAATGCGGCTTCCGGCTTTAATGCCGACGTGCCGTATCTGGAAAGAGCGGAACAATGTCTGCGATCGAAGCCGGCGCTCGCGCGCCGGAAAATCTTTGGCGTCAGGAAATCAGGGCGACGCTGGCGCTCGCCTGGCCGATGGTGCTGACCAATCTCGGCCAGACCGCGATGACGGCCACCGACGTCATGATGATGGGCCGGCTGGGGCCGGATACGCTGGCCAGTGGCGCGCTTGGCGCCAACCTCTATTTCATGCCGCTGATCTTCGGCCTCGGCCTGATGCTGGCGACATCGCCGATGATCGCCACCGAGCTTGGCCGCCGCCGCTATTCGGTGCGCGACCTGCGCCGCACCGTGCGCCAGGGCCTGTGGCTGGCGATCCTGATCTCGATCCCAATCTGGCTCGTGCTTTGGCACGGCGAAGGCATTCTGCTGGCCATGGGCCAGGAACCGGCACTGGCGCATCAGGCCGGCATCTATCTGCGCTGGCTCGAATGGGCGGTGCTGCCCTTCTACTTCTATATCGTGCTGCGCTCGTTCATCTCGGCGCTGGAGCGGCCGGGCTGGGCGCTGGTCATCGTCTTTGTTGCCGTCGCCTGCAATGCCTTCTTCAACTGGGTGTTCATGTTCGGCAATCTCGGCGTGCCGTCGATGGGCATTGCCGGGTCGGGCCTTGCCACCTCGCTGTCCTCAACGCTGATGTTCATCGGCCTGGCTGCCGTGGTGATGCTGGAGAAGAAGTTCCGCCGTTATCGTCTGTTCGGACGGTTCTGGCGATCGGACTGGCCACGCTTCAAGGGCCTGTTGCGGCTCGGCCTGCCGATTGCCGGCATTCTCGCCTTCGAGGTGACTATCTTCAATGCGGCCGCCCTGCTGATGGGCCTGATCGACGCGGATTCGCTGGCCGCGCACGCGATCGCCATCCAGATCGCCTCGATCTCCTTCATGGTGCCGCTTGGCCTCAACCAGGCGGTGACGGTGCGCGTCGGCCTTGCGCATGGCGCCGGCAATCCGCAAGGCGTGTCGCGCGCCGGCTGGACCGCCTTCGTCATCGGCGTCTCGTTCATGGCGCTGATGGGGCTGGTGATGATCCTGTGGCCGCATCCGCTGATCAGCGCCTTCATCGATCTGAGCAATCCGGCCAATGCCAGGGTGATCGAACTTGCCGTGTCGTTCCTGGTCTTCGCGGCGCTATTCCAGGTCTTCGACGGCGCCCAGGCGGTGGCCGCCGGCATGCTGCGCGGCCTGCACGACACCAAGGTGCCGATGATCTATGCCGCGATCGGCTATTGGGGCGTCGGCCTGCCGCTCGGCGTGCTGCTCGCCTTCCATTTCGGCCTGCATGGCGTCGGCATCTGGATCGGCCTGTCGACGGGGCTGGCCGTGGTGGCCGCGCTGCTGCTGGCGCGCTGGCTGCGGCGCGACCGACTGGCCCCGCCGCTCGCGTTCGGGCATTGAAACAGGACGGTTGGGCTCGGCGGCTGTTGTCCTGTGGACGTTGGCTCATTGAACGACGTCTGCAGAACTCCCTCGAAATCCGGCGCCGCGCTGGAGGCGGTCAGAATGTCGGCGGCGTGTTGACCCAGAGGATGCGGACCGTGGTCGAACCGATATTGCGGTAGCCGTGGCCGAGTTCGGAGTTGAAATAGAACGCGTCGCCTGCCTCGAGTGCCACCACGTTCGCCTCGACCAGCAATTCGACGGAACCTTCGAGCACGTAGCCGAACTCTTGTCCCTTGTGGCTGATCAACTCGGGGCTGCCGCCGCCGGCCTCGATCACGTGGACGTTGATCTGCAGCAGATATTCCGGACCGGACGGCACCAATTGCTCGAGCACGACATGGTTGCCCGAACGCCGATGTCCCGTCTCCATGTGCGGACGCTCGTTTTGCCGCAAAACGAACACTTCCGAGGCATTGTGCTGCAGCGTGCCGAACATCGCGTTCATGTTGATGCCCAGTGCCTGCACCAGCCGGTGCAGAGCCGCCATGGACGGCGTAGCGCGGTCGTTTTCGATCTTCGAGAGATAACCCTCTGTCAGCCCGATGCGGGCGCCGAGCTCTTCCAGGCTGAGGCCAAGCACCTGTCTGGCATGGCGCAGCTTGACGCCGATCCTCGGGGTTCCGTTTCTGTCGCGCATGTCAGGTCCGCGTCTTCATCCAGTCCGCCAGCTTCGCCAGCAGGAAATCGACTTCCGCCTCGGTGTTGTAATGAGCCAGCCCGATGCGGACGACACCGTTGCGGTCCGCAAGCCCCAGCCGCTTGATTGGCTCCAAACCGTAATTGTGACCGTGCCAGAGATAGATGCCTTCCTCTGCCATCGCCCTGGCGATGTCCGCGGGATCGGTTCCGTCAACGGTGATCGACACGGTAGGCACACGGCGCGCCAGCGCCGCCACATCGGATATGCCCTGGATCAAGACGCCATCAATTCTGGACAATCCGGCAATCAGCCGTGCTGTCAGGACACGCTCATAACGGTCGGCGACTTCAATGCCGGCGACGATTCGCTCCCGCCGCGTCGCCTGCGGGTGGACGTTGCCGAAGGACTGTCCGAGCCAGGCATAGTGCTCGACGGCGCCAAGCACCCCGGCAAGCGCCTCGCGGCTTGTCGTTCCCGTCTCGAATTTTCCAGGTGGCGTATTGGAAGCCGCGCGCACCTTATAGGCGGTCAGCGCCTGCAGCAGATCGAAACGGCCCCACAACACCCCGTGATGCGGTCCAAAAAATTTGTAGGCCGAGCAAACCAGGAAATCACAGCCGATCTCCTGGACGTCGATCACCCCATGCGGCGCGAACTGCACCGCGTCGATATAGCTCAGCGCCCCGATCGCGCGGGCGCGCTGCGCGATCCGCTTCACGTCGTTGATCGTGCCGGTAACGTTGCTGGCATAGCCGACAGCGACCAGCTTGACGTCCTCGTCGATAGTCGCCTCCAGCGTCGACAGGTCGAGTTCGAAGGTTTTTGGATCGAGGTCGATCCAGCGTACTTCAAGCCCCCGATCCTCCGCCAGCATCAGCCAGGGTGCGACGTTGGCGTCATGATCCATGCGCGTCAGCACGATGGCGTCGCCGGCGTTCAGATCGCGGCCGATGGCGCGCGAGACGGCGAAAGTCAGAGTTGTCATGTTCTGGCCGAACACCACCTCACGCCGGTCGGCGGCATTGAAGAAATCGGCCATCGCCTGATGCGCGTCGTCGACCATCGCCTGGGCCGCGAGTGAGGTTTCGAAATAGCCACCAAGATTGGCGTTGGTTTCGATCATGACACGCGTCATACGCTCGATCGAACGGCTCGCCATCTGGGTTCCCGCGGGATTGTCGAAGAAAATCCGCTTCTTCGGCTCGGCACCTCTCGCCATCGCCGGAAAAGCATCGCGGACTGTATCTATATCCATGTCTGAATTCCGTGTCTGATGATCGTTGTGCGGCGGCCCCTCGACCGCCGCCAGCAGCGGCTTCACGCGTTCAGCCGGCCGCTTCATGGATGGCGACAGCGCGAGCCGGGAAGCCAGATCCGGCCTTTGGCTTTGGCCAGCTTGCCATTATCAACGCGCCGGCTTCGGGCACCTTGTCGAGATTGGCCAAGAGCTCGATCTGCCAGCAGTCGCGCGACAGCACATAGTATTCCAGGCTTGCGTCACCTGCGGAAGTGGCACGGCCGGGATCAGTGTCCATGCCCTCGTGCCCGATCGCAGCAACACCGCGGCGTTCCAAAAGCTCCTCCAGCACCGGCTTCGACCAACCAGGCGCATGGGAGATACCGTCGGCCGACTTGTTCCGAAACGCCACGGGGTCCGGCCAGCGCGGCCACCAGCCGGTGCGAAGTGCGACAAAACACTTTTCCGGGATACGGCCGTTCCGCGCCTCCCAGGCCGAAATATCGTCGAGCGTCGGCGTCGCGTCGGGATCGGCGGCGACCCTGTCGCTGATGTCGAGGATGACCAGCGGCAGAAGCATCTCCGCCACCGGCAGTTGGTCGATCGAGCGGCCGCCGTCGATGAAGTGCACCGGCGGATCGACATGGGTGCCCCACTGTCCGACGAAGGCGTAGTGGTGGACCTGGAAGGCATCGCCCTTCGAAAAATCGAGCAACGCACTGCGCTCCTCGTCCGGGAAGGCCGGGAAATGCGGCTGACCCGGATGAAACGCATGCGTCAGGTCGGTGAAGGTCGCGGCGGAGAGCCGCGACCTGTAGATGTCCCAAAGGGAGCCCGGAGTGGACAAGATCACGGCTCCGCGACGAAGGTCGGTGCCGCTTCACTTGCCAGGACAAGCTTGCCGTCCTTGACACCAATGACCGAGACCGACTTGTCCGGCACCGAAATGCCCGGGCGGTAGGTGATCGTGCCGGTCACGCCGTCGAGCCCGGACGTAGCGGCCAGCGCGTCACGGATCTTGGCCGGATCCGGCGCACCGGCACGCTTGATCGCGTCGGCCATCAGCTTGACCGAGTCGTAGCCGAGCGCAGCGAACGCGTTCTCCGGGGCATTGCCGACCGACTTGGTGTAGGCGTCGATAAAGGCCTGCACCTTCGGGGTGGCGCCCTCACCGATATAGGCGTGGGTGGTGAAGTAGGTGTCCTTGGCCGCGTCGCCGCCGACCTGGATCAGCAAGGGCGTGTCGTAGCCGTCGCCGCCGACCACCGGCAGGTTGATGCCGGCCTGGCGCATCTGCTTCAAGATCAGGCCGATTTCCTCGGCATTCGACGAGGCATAGACGAAGTCTGGCTGCGGCGACAGCGCCTTCAGTTTGGCGATCTGCGCGGTAAAGGTCTTGTCGCCGATCTTGTAGGTGTCGCGCTCCAAAATCTTGCCCCCGCCATGCTCGTAGGCGGTGACGAAGTAGTCCGACAGCAGCGTTGTGTATTCAGTGCCGATGTCGGTCAGCAGGTAGGCGGTTTTGCCGTTCAGCTTGTTCAGCGCAAATTCCGCGCCAACCGCAGCCTGAACGTTGTCGCCGAAGGCGGCGAGGAAGATCTCGTTGCCGAGCTGGCTAGGCAATTTCGGCGAGGTCGCGCCTGGCGTTATGAACGGTATCTGCGCCGTCTGGACCTGCGGTCCGATGGCCAGCACCGAGTCGGAATCGGCGAAGCCGATGATGCCGACGACCTTGTCGCTGTCGATCAACTGGCTGGCGACGGTCGAGATCGTCGTCGAATCGCTCTTGGAATCGTAGATCACCAGTTCTATCTGCTGGCCGAGCACGCCGCCGGCGGCGTTGATTTCGCTCGCTGCCAGCTTGGCGCCATTCAGCATCGGACCGTCGAGCGAGGCCTGGATGCCGGTCAGGTTTGCCGGATAGCCGATCTTGATGGTGTCGGCAGCAAGTGCCGTGCTGGCCGAGGCAAGCGCGAAGAATGCGCCCAGTCCCAGGCCGATGGTACCGCGTCGAGTGAGTTTGATCATCGTTTTCGTTCCTCTGTCTGGTTCACCGTTGCCGATCTTTGGGTTGATCCGAACATAAGTTCCCGGTCCCCCATGATCCCCTTCGGCCGGAAGATCATGACTAGAATGAAGATGAAGCCGAGCACGATCTGGCTGGCGCCAAACAGGGCCGGCACCGCGAAATCGCCGATCGTGAAGCCGCGTTCGACCGAGCGCAGGATCTCCGACAACAGCGAAACGCAGATGACGCCGACCACCGCGCCGGTCAGGGAGCCCATGCCGCCCAGCACCAGCATTGTGATCAGACTCATCGTCAGCGCGAAGTAGAAAGTGTTCGGCGAAAACGAGCCGAGATAATGCGCATAGAGCGACCCGCCGACGCCTGAGAAGAACGCGCCGATGACGAAGGCGATCAGTCTGGTCCGCAGCACGCCGATTCCGACAGCGCTGGCCGCGATCGTGTCGTCGCGCACCGCCTTCATGGCGCGCCCGAAAGGCGAATAAACCAGGCGCGCCAGAACGAACACCGTGATGGCGAGCCAACCCATCACCCAGGGCAACGTCGTCTCCAGCGGCACGCCGGTAAACGTGCGGGCACCTCGGGTGAAATCCGACGCATTGATCAGCACCACGTTGACGATAATCAAGAATCCCATCGTCGCCACCGAAACGAAATAGCCCGACAGGCGCATCAAGGGATAACCGACGACCACCGCAAGCAATGCCGTCAGAAGACCTGCCACCAGCGTCGCCGGCAGGAAGGGGAGGCTGAAAGCATGCAGAAACCCCGGCAGATGCGGCAGCAATGCCATCTTCTGCTGCACCGGGATCGACAGGATTCCCGAAATATACGCGCCGGCGCCGATGAAGCCGACATGGCCGAGCGAAAACACGCCCGTAAAACCGTTGCTCAGCGACAGCGCCAGCACCAGGATTGCATTCAGCGCGATCAGCAGGATAATCCGGACGAAATAGTCGCTCAGCACGTGCGGCGCACCGAATGCGACAGCTGCCCCCGCCACCACGGCGACGAGGACGAGGAGTGTGATCCGCGCTTCCCGGCTCACAGCTTTATCTCCCGGTTTGGCTGGAGCAGCCCGCCCGGGCGCACCAGGAGAAAGGCGATCAGCACGGCGAAGACGATTGCGTCGCGATAGGACGAGACGCTGCTCGGCAGGAATGCGACGATGAATATCTCCAGCGCGCCCAATATGTAGCCGCCGACCAGGGCGCCCGCGATCGACCCGAAGCCGCCGATGATTGCCGCCACGAAAGCCTTCAGGAGCGGCGTGAAGCCCATCTGCGGCTGCACCACGCCGGCCTGTGCCGCCCACAAAATGCCGGCGAGGCCGGCATAGGCGGATGCGACGATGAAGGCGACGATGATCAGCCGGTTGACGTTCAGACCGACAAGGTGTGCCGCCGACATGTCCTCGGCTGCGGCGCGCATGCCGAGCCCAGTCGTGGTGCGCGTGATAAACCAGCCGAGGAGCAGCAGCGACACGAAGGTCAGCGCGATGGTCAGGAGATTGATGCTGGTGAAGGTGATGGCGCCGTTCGACATTTCCCAGGAGGTGTTGAGAATATCGGGGAGTGGAAAATTGCGCGGCGAGGAGGTGAACACCAGGATGCCGACATTCTCGATGATGTAGGTGACGGCGAGGCTGGTCAGCAGTCGCGCAACGTCGGGCGCGTCGCGGATCGGGCGGTAGGCGATGCGTTCGATGAGGAAGCCGGCGGCGGCGGCTGCGGCGATGCCGCAGATCACGGCGACCGGGAACGGAACGCCGATGCCGACCAGCAAGGCAACCCCGAAGGCACCTACCATCATGACGTCGCCATGCGCGAAATTGGTGAGCTTGAGGACGCCGAAGACGATCGACAGACCGACCGCCACCAGTGCGTAGAGGCTGCCGAGGCTCACCGCATTGACGATCTGCTGCAGGATATAGTCCAGCTGGGTCATGTTGCCGCCCCGAGATATGCCTGCGCCACGCGTTCGCTGTCGCGCAGTTCCGCGGACCGGCCAGACAGCGCCACCTGGCCCGTGCGCAGCACATAGGCACGGTCGGCGAGGTCCAGCGCGAGCGTGATGTTCTGTTCCACCAGCAGCATCGTCATGCCCTGGCGCTTCAGTTCGGCAAGCGCGCTGAAGATATGGCGGACCAGCAGCGGCGCAACGCCGAGCGAAGGCTCGTCGAGCAGCAGCAGGCGCGGCGCCGCCATCAGCGCGCGCGCCAAAGCAAGCTGCTGCTGTTCGCCGCCCGACAGCGTGCCGGCCAGTTGCTTCAGCCGCTGCTTGAGAATCGGGAACAGCATGAACATGCGCTCGCTGTCTCTGAGGATGGCATCCTTGTCGGTGCGGGTGCAGGCGCCGAGCCGCAGATTGTCAGCCACCGTCAGGCCGCCGAACAGGCGCCTGCCCTCCGGGCTCTGCGCGATGCCCAGACTTACGATGCGCGACGGAGCGACACCTCCAATCGGCTTGCCATCGAAGATGATCCTGCCGCCGCGCGGCCGCGACAGGCCGGAAATGGTGCGCAAGGTCGTGCTCTTGCCGGCGCCGTTGGCGCCCACCAACGCCACCACCTCGCCGGCATGGACGTCGAGCGAAATGCCCTTCAGCGCACGCACCGCGCCGAAATTGACCTCGAGGTTCTCGACACTGAGCAGAACGGGGCTAGGCGTGGCCAAGATACGCCTCCCGCACTTTCGGGTGTTCGCGTACCTGCTCCGGTGTTCCGACGCAGATCACCTCGCCAGTCGCCAGCACCTGGATGCGTTCGCACAGCGCCATGATCAGGTCCATGTCGTGCTCGACAACGACCACCGTTACGCCATAGCGGTCACGGATCGTCCGGATCAGCGCTGCCAACACCTTGGTCTCGTTGGAATCAAGACCGGCAGCGGGCTCATCGAGCAACAGCAGTTGCGGGCCGGTCGCCAACGCACGCGCAATCTCCAGCCGCCGCTGATCGCCGTAGGGAAGATCCGCGGCGACCCTGCCGGCCTGATCTGTCAGGCCCATGAGGTCGAGGAGTTCGTCGGCCTTCTGCCGGGTCGCGGCCACCCGCTCGCGATAACGCCGACCGCGCAGCACGGTATCGGCGGCGCCGACAGGATGGCGCAACTGCGCCGCCGTCAGCACGTTCTGCGCGACGCTGAGGCTGCCGAACAGGCGAGAGCCCTGGAAGGTGCGGGCGATGCCCATCGCGACGATCTGCGATGTGCGCAGGCCGACGATCGACCGGCCCTCCATCTCGATGCTACCGGAATTCGGCTGGGAGAAGCCGGTGATCAGGTTGAAAAGCGTGCTCTTGCCCGAGCCATTCGGCCCGATTACCCCAATGATTTCACGTTCGTGGAGCTCGATGGAATGATCACGCAGGGCAACCAGCCCTCGAAAGGCTTTTGTCAGCCCGACCGTCCTCAACAGCACTCGACTCGACTGTCTATCCACCCGCCGGTTTGCCCCTGTCCCTCGCCGCCCCGTTCGGCCCGGTCAAGCTTCAAATGGACAATTCGAACGGCAAGATGTCAAGTCCTATTCCCAAGAGGAAAGCTGTATGCCTGCCTCGGCTCGACCGTTGCCGCGACAGCACCGGCATCGATGCAGGGCCTGCAGTCCAGCGCGCCAGCGCTCGCTTCTCGAGCCTGCGCGCATAGTGCGTGGGCGCAAGGCACGAGACGAAGACGATCGGCGCCACCGGCCCGTAGACCTTGGGCGTCCTCGGACCGCGCTTGTGCTAGCTTGTTGTCTGTTCGGCGACAGCTTCTTCGAGGCCGGCTGCGGCCTGGGCGGCGAGAGCGCGCGCCGCCGCCTGTGAATCGTAGAATTCCTCGAGCGCATGAACCCTGCCCCACCGCAGCGTGAACACGTGGAGACCACGGTTGACGTAGGACGTATCGCCGTTGAGCAGGGTAGCGGTGCCATCCCACTGGGCAAACACGGTGGTATGCCACGGCCAGCCCTTCACCCACACGTGGTTGACCGTGAGATGGAGAGTGGGCAGAACACGGCCGAGGCGCTCGAACCACCGGCGCAGGGCCTGCTTGTCGTGGCGCTCGCCACCAAGCGCGTGTGCGCCACCAACCCGGTGATGGACATGCGGCGCGATGGCCTTCACCGCCGCATCCCAGCGATGGTTGTTGACGTCGTCGAAGCTCTGCCGGATCGATTTCTCGACAAAATAGCTGTAAAGCATGTGACCTCTCTCCAAACTTATCGGTGGCGCGCCGTTCCGACGCGAGACCCCGGCCAGCATCGCTCGGCCGCGGTCTGCGCGTCAGGTCAGGGCATTGTCGCGTCGGCTCGCAGGGATGTGTCCGTCTCGGTCGAGACCGTCACTTCCTCACCGGACCTTGAGAACGCGTAGAGCGAGCCCGGGTGGCCAGGTATGGAAAACGCCACGGAGTCACTGTTGGCGAGGCCCATGACAACCCGCAGCGGATCACCCCCGGTCTTCGGTGCGAAAGTGGCGGTGACCTCAAGCAGGTCGCCGTCCGGAACGTAGTAGACCACCATGTCCAGGTGTGCCTGGTGCAGGCTACCGCCTTCGATCGGGCGCCCGATGGTGGCTTCCTCGGCAAGAGCCGGGGTTGCAAGAAACAGCGCCGCCAGCAGCGAGGCGCCCAAGGTTTTGCGGATCATCTCATTTGTCCTTTTTTAGATTGCGTTCACCCTCTATATAGGGTATAGATTACGAATGCAATCTAAAAAAGGAGATGACGATGCGTGTAAGTCGCACTCAGGCCGCGGAAAACCGTGAGACCGTGATCAATGTGGCAAGCCGGCTTTTTCGGGAGCGCGGGTTCGACGGCATCGGCCTCAAGGATCTGATGAAAGGGGCCGGGCTGACCCAGGGCGCCTTTTACAAGCAATTCGAGTCGAAGGACGATCTGGCGGCGCTGGCGTCCAGGCGGGCGATGGAAAGCGCCACCCACAAATGGTCGGCCGCGACCGCGGCAAATCCCGGGAACCCGCTCGACGGGGTGATCTCATTCTACCTCAGCATGGATCATCGCGGAGAAAAGATGGACGGCTGCCCGGTCGTTGCGCTCGGCTCGGATGCCGCCAGGCAAGGTGCCGAGGTGAAGGCGTCATTCGAAGCCGGCATCAAGGCGTACCTCGAGATGCTCGGCGGTTGGGTTGGCGAGGGCGACATCGAAAAGACCGGCAACAAGGCAATGGCCGTTCTCTCGACGATGGTCGGCGCGGTCGTGCTGTCGCGGGTCGTCAACGACCCCGACCTTGCGCAGGCTTTTCTGGATGCGGCGGCCGATCAGGTTCGCGAAGCAGTCGCTACTTGAACGGCGCGAGCAGCGCCGCCAGCACAGCAAGGATAGGAGAGCAGATGGAACGGATTGTCGTCACGGGCATGGGTGCGGTCACGCCCCTTGCCGCCAATGTCGAAGCGTCCTGGTCACGCCTGCTTGCCGGCCGGTCTGGCGTTCGCAGGCTTCCTGACGATGTGGTGGGAGAGCTGCCGGCTAAGATTGGCGGCGTGGTTCCCTCCCTGGGCGAAGACCCCGAGGCTGGTTTCGATGCCGATGCCGTCCTGTCCGCGAAGGATCAGCGCAAGGTAGACCGGTTCATTCTCTTCGCGCTGGCGGCGGCGGAAGAGGCGCTTGCGCAGGCGCAATGGAAGCCTGCCTTGGAGACGGATCGCCTGCGCACGGCCACGATCATCGCTTCAGGTGTCGGCGGGTTCCCGGCCATCACCGAGGCGGTGCGCACGGTGGACCTGCGTGGCGCCCGCCGCCTGTCTCCCTTTACGGTGCCGTCCTTCCTGGTGAACCTCGCGGCGGGCCACATCTCGATCCGTCATGGCTTCAAAGGTCCACTCGGCGCACCGGTGACGGCGTGCGCGGCAGGCATCCAGGCGATCGGCGACGCCGCCCGCCTGATCCGCGCCAACGAAGCCGACATCGCCGTGTGCGGCGGAACGGAAGCGTGCATCAACACCGTCAGTCTCGGCGGTTTCGCCGCCGCTCGTTCTCTTTCAACCGGCTTCAATTGGGCGCCGGCCCAAGCCTCGCGCCCTTTCGACACATCGCGCGACGGCTTCGTCATGGGCGAAGGGGCCGGCGTGCTGGTCATCGAGGCGTTGAGCCACGCGTTGGCGCGCGGCGCAAAACCGATTGCTGAGCTCGTCGGCTACGGCACGACGGCGAATGCCCATCACGTCACCTCCGGGCCAGAGGACGGCGACGGCGCGCGCCGGGCCATGCAGATCGCGATTGCCCAGGCAGGGATTTCGCCACGCGACGTTCGTCATCTCAATGCGCATGCGACCTCCACGTCAGTCGGCGACCTGGGTGAGATCGAAGCGATCAAGAGCGTGTTCGGGCGCGATTTCGCGATAGCTGTCAGTGCCACGAAATCGGCGACCGGACACCTGCTCGGAGCGGCCGGCGGGCTTGGTGCGATCTTCGCAATCCTGGCGCTCAGGGATCAGGTCGCCCCGCCAACCCTCAACCTGGGCGAGGCCGATCCGGCCGGCGACGGAATCGACTTCGTCGCCAACGCACCCCGGCCCATGGAGATGGAGTACGCGATCTCCAATGGCTTCGGCTTTGGCGGCGTGAATGCCAGCGCCCTGTTCAGACGCTGGAACTAGCGGTGGCCAGACGCAGTCATGACCGACGCCCTTTGCCCCGGCCTATCTCAATGCTTTTCCCAATCCGATCCAACGCAAAGAAGGATATGATTTCCATGAACAAGACCAGTCCCGGCGTCGCCCTTGTCACAGGGGCATCTTCCGGCATCGGGCGCGCTACCGCCGACGCCTTGCTCGGCGCTGGCTTTCGCGTCTTCGGAACCAGCCGTCGCACGGCCTCACAGCAATCCGCCGGCGTGACCATGCTGACCTGCGACGTGACCGACGACGCGTCCGTCGCGACAATGGTCGATGACGTTCTGGCCGCGGCCGGACGCATCGACGTGCTTGTCAACAATGCCGGCATGGGGCTGTTTGGCGGCGCGGAGGAGTCCTCGACCGCCCAGGCCAAGGCGCTGTTCGACGTGAACGTCTTCGGCGTCTTGCGCGTGACCAACGCGGTGCTGCCGGCAATGCGGCGCCAAGGGAAGGGCAGAATCGTAAATTTGAGCTCGGTACAGGGGTTCATCCCCGCTCCCTATTTCGCGCTTTACTCGTCGACCAAACACGCCATCGAAGGGTATTCCGAGTCGCTCGATCACGAATTGCGCCCCTTCGGCATTCGCGTTTCGCTGGTGGAGCCCGCCTATACCCGCACATCATTCGAGGACAATCTTGCCGCCCCCGACCGGTCGCTCGAAATCTACGACTCCGCGCGCGCCGGGATGACTATGTCAGTGCGGAAATCGATGGAAAAAGGCGATGCGCCCGAAGTGGTCGCCAAGACCATTTTGGCAGCAGCGACCGATCCCGCGCCGAAGAAACGCTATGCGGCGGGAAAAATGGCGCGCCAGGTCAGTTTCCTGCGCCGTTTCGTCCCCGCATCCGAATTCGACAAGAGCCTGCGCAAGCAGCTTGGGTTGCCGGTCTGAAATCGGGCGCTGCCTTGGCGCGTCAGCGAGCAGCCGCCTGTTTCTCGAGCCTGCGGGCGTATTGCGTCAGCGGAAAGCACATGACGAAGAAGATCAGCGCCACCAGCCCGTATACCTTGAACGGTTCGAAGGTCGCATTGTTGATGGCGTTGGAGGTCCGCACCAGCTCCTCGAAGCCGATGATCGAGGTGAGCGCCGTCGATTTGATCAGCTGCACCAGGAAGCCGACGGTGGGTGCGCGGGTGATCGAAAACGCCTGCGGCAGGATGATCAGCCTGAGTTCCTGCAGATAGTGCAGGCCGAGGCTGGCACCGGCGTCCCATTGACCGAGGGGTAGCGCCGCGACGCCGGAGCGCCAGATTTCGGCGAGATAGGCGCTGGCGAAGAAGGTGAGGCCGAGCGCCGCCGCCGTCCAGGGTTCGATGCGCAGACCAAGCATCGGCAGGCCGAAGAACATCAGGAACAGCTGCATCAAGAGCGGCGTCCCCTGGAACAGGGCGATGTAGCCGGAGGCGACACGCCGGCTCCATTTGTTCTCAGCGATCCTGAAGAACAGCACGATCATGCCGACGATGCCGCCGCCGATAAAGGCGGCCAGCGATAGCAGCACCGTCCAGCGGGCGGCGAGCAGTAGGTTGCGCACGATGTCCCAGAAGGTGAACTCGATCATGACACACCGGCTCCGAGCGCGCGGCGCCCGCCTGACACCAGCAGCCGGCGCAAGGCCATCGACAGAGCGAGATAGACCAGCGTCACGACGAAATAGGTCTCGAAGGAGCGGAAGGTGCGTGCCTGCAGCATGTCGGCCTCGTAGGTCAGCTCACGCACGGCGATCTGCGACACGACGGCGGACTCCAGCATCATGATGACGATCTGGCTGGTGAGCGCGGGGTAGATGATCTTGAGCGCCTGCGGCAGCACGATCTTGACGAACACCTGGCGTGGCCGCAGCCCAAGGGCCAGCGCTGCTTCCGTCTGCCCGCCGGGCACGGCGTCAAGCCCGGCGCCGACGATCTCGATGGTGTAGGCCGCCATGTTGAGCGTCATCGCCAGCATGGCGGCCAGGAGCGGGTCGAGCCGGACGCCCAGGCTGGGCAGCCCAAAGAAGATGAAGAACAACTGCACCAGGAACGGCGTGTTGCGCATCACCTCGACATAGCAGGCGATTGCCCGCTTGAGCAGCACCGGGCCGTTTCGCCGCCCCGCGGCACCCAGGATGCTGAGCAGCGTTCCGGCCAGCGTGGTCACGGCGATCAGCAGGATCGTCGTGGCCGCGCCATGCGCGATGTCGCCCAGGGCACCCGGGAGCCAGCCAAAGGCCACGGAAACTCAATCCTTGAGATTGTCGGGATTGAGCGGCGTCTTCAGCCAGGCTTTCGAGCTTTCGTCCAGCTTGCCGTCGGCCAGCATCTTGGCGACCGCATCGTTCACGGCCTTCTTCAGGCCGTCTTCGTTCTTGTTGAGGCCGATATGCGAGGGCGAGGTCAGAAGCTGGAACTTCTGCTCCGGCTTCAGTGCGTCCTGCTTGGCCAGCACCTGCGCGCCGACATCGTTGCCGACGACCATCAGCTGCGTCTGGCCGGAGATGAAGGCCTGGATCACCGAATTGTAGTTGTCGAAGCGCTTGATGTCGGCCGATGCCGGTGCTGCCTCGGTGAGCGAGGTGTCTTCCAGCGTGCCGCGATTGACGGCGATCGACTTGTCGGCGAGGTCTTCCTTGCCTTTGACGGCAAGCGCTGCCGGACCGATCACGGCGATGTAGTAGGGCGCGTAGGCAGCGGCGAAGTCGATGACCTGCTCGCGTTCCTTCGAATAGCCGACGCTCATCAGCAGGTCGACGCGATGATCGTTCAGATACGGGATGCGGTTCTGGCCGGTGACGGCGATGGGATTGAGCTTCACCTTGAGCGTATCGGCGATGTATTGCGCGACATCCATGTCATAGCCCTTGAGGCTCATGTCGGCGCTGGCCGAGGAGAAGGGCGGAAAGTCGGCGAAGACGCCGACATTGATGGTGCCGGCCTTGGTGATGTCCGCCAGCGCATCGGCGCTAGCGGCCTGAACTGCGAGGCCGAAACCGGCCGTGCCGAGCATCAGCACGGCGGCGATGGAGGCAAATGTCTTACGGATTGTCATTGTCATTCCCCTGTCTGGAAGCTTTGTTTGTTCGGGTCGGCCGCCGGCTCCAGCGCGGCGGCTGCCTTTGCTTTTCTAGACGTCAGGCGCCCTTGCCTGTTATCGCCGGGCTGAACACCATCAGGCTCAGTATCTCGAACAGCACCTGTGCGGCGGCATGCGCCGTGTTGGTGGTCGAGTCGTATTGCGGCGCCACCTCGACGACGTCGCCGCCGACGATGTTAAGACCTTTGAGGCCGCGCAGCAGTTCGAGCACTTCGCGCGTCGTCAGACCGCCGACTTCCGGCGTGCCGGTGCCCGGCGCGAAGGCCGGATCGACGCTGTCGATGTCGAAGGAGACATAGGTCGGGCCGTCGCCGACGATCTTGCGCGCCTTCTCGATGATCGCCGGAATGCCGAGGCCGGTCACCTCCTCGGCATGCACCACGGTCATGCCGGACTCGTAGGTGAACTCCCACAGATATTCGGCCGAGCCGCGGATGCCGATCTGGATCGTGCGCGTCGGGTCGAGCACGCCGTCAAGCACCGCGTTGCGGAACGGGCCGCCATGGTGGAACTTGGTCATGTCGAACAGGCCACTGGTGTCGCAGTGGGCGTCGATATGGATCAACCCCACCGGGGCCTTCTTGCCGACGGCCTTCAGAATTGGATGGCTGATCGAATGGTCGCCGCCGATCGACAGCGGAATGACCCCGGCATCGACGATCTGGTTGGTGCGGCGCTCGATATCCTCATGGCTGGTCTCAAGCCGGTAGCGGCTGCGGAACGGCGTGTCACCAATGTCGGCGACCCTGAGCTCATGCGTCGGCGCGCATTCCAGCACGTGATTGTAGGGCCCGATGCGCTCGATGGCGCGCAACGCCCTTGGCCCGAAGCGCGAGCCCGGGCGGTTGGTGACGCCGAGATCCATCGGCACGCCGATCATCGCCACCTGCAAATCGCCGAAATCCGGATTGTCGGCCGATATTTCGCGGTAGGGCGCGGCAAGAAAGGTCGGGATGCCTGAATAGGGCGCCAGCCGCGTGCCGCTCTTGGAGAAGATCTTGTCGGCGACCTTGCGGAATTTCGGGTCGAACATCTCGCCGCCATGGCTTTCACCATATTTGCGACGCAACGCATCGAGCTTGCCGCGATCGTATCCCATGTCCGCTCCTCCTGGGCTGATGCAGTGCCGGCGCGGGTGACGCCTGCGAACCGACCGTCATCCGGCCGGGCCGCTGTCCCGCTGGCTGCCTGCAGATTTCATGTCTTGATGCTGTTCTAAACTCAAGTGTCTGGCAGTGGCATTGAAAAATCAATTGATATTGTTAGGGTGTTTTCTGTGAGAAAATCTCACAACAAAGTGGTACCATGACCAAGCGCCTGCCACCGCTCAATCCGCTGCGCGCCTTCGAGGCAACGGCTCGCCATGGTTCACTGACCAAGGCGGCGACTGAGCTGAACGTCACTCATGGCGCCGTCAGCCACCAGATCAAGGCGCTCGAGCAGTCGCTCGGTGTCAAGCTGTTCGAGCGGGTCGGCCAGCGGGTCAAGCTGACACCGCATGGCGCGGAGCTTCTGCCGGCGGTGTCGACCGCGTTCGACGGCATCGCCGCCGCCACCCAGCGCATGACAAGGCCGGCGAGCAGCGGCACACTTTCGGTCTCCTGCGTGCCGGCGCTACTGTTGCTGTGGATGACACCGCGGCTCGGCAGTTTCATGGCGCAATATCCCGACATAAGGCTGACGCTTATTCCTTCCAACGATCCCAAGGATTTGCGGGCGCCCAATATCGATGTCTGCGTGCATTATGGCGACGGCAGCTGGACCGATTGCTGGATGCGCAAATGGTCGGGCCTCGAACTGTTTCCCGTGGTCAGCCCGACCTTGATCAACAACCGGCCGATCCGCAGCGTCAGGGATCTCGCCGATCATGTCTTCCTGCATGGCGATGACGGCCGCGAGTGGCACACCTGGCTGGCTGCCGCCGATGCGCTGGACCTGGAGCGGGGCCGCCGCCATCACCTCGGCGATGCCCGTATGGCGACCGAGGCGGCGGTGCACGGCCACGGCGTGGCGCTGGGCGACTCGGTGACGGCAAGCGCGCTGCTGGCCAGGGGCATGCTGGTCGCGCCGTTCAGCCTGTCGGTGCCGGCGGTCGACGATTTCTATGTCGTCTGCCGCAACGAGATGCGGACGACGCCGATCGTGCAGGTGTTCGTCGACTGGCTGTTTGCCGAGAAAGCGGGGGACGATGGGCGCGCCGACGCCCCTGTGGCCGGCCGCATCGTCAGCCGCCGCAAGCGTCCGGCGCTCAGGGTGATGGGCGGCAAATCCGCAAGCTGATGCCGGGCTGCGCGCCGCCGCATGCAGGCAGCTCTTTTTGTCGGGCCAGCCTGAAAGCGGGCAGCGTTGCGGCCGATTCGATGCTATGAGGCCTGTCGCAATTGTGGATGGCAGGCAGCGAAGGCGGTGTTGAAACATGGCTAAGACCGATATTGCGCGGCGCGTCTACAACCACACCTGGAAGCTCGACCCGATCGTGCGCAGCTTGCTCGACACGGATTTCTACAAGCTTTTGATGCTGCAGATGATCTGGGGCATGTATCCCAAGGTCGACGCAACCTTCTCGCTGATCAACCGCACGACCTCGGTGCGCCTTGCCGACGAGATCGACGAGGGCGAATTGCGCGAACAACTCGACCATGCCCGCACCTTGCGCTTCTCCAAGAAGGAGATGATCTGGCTCGGCGGTAACAATTTCTACGGCCGCAAGCAGATCTTCGAACCGGAATTCCTCGCCTGGCTGGAAGGCTTCCGGCTGCCCGAATACGAGCTGTCGAAGTGCGACGGGCAGTATGAACTGACCTTCAGCGGGCCGTGGATGTACACCACGCTGTGGGAAATCCCGGCGCTCGCCATCATCAATGAACTCCGATCTCGCGCGGCGATGCGGGCGTTCGGGCCTTTCGCGCTCGACGTGCTCTATGCCCGCGCCAAATCCAAGATGTGGGCCAAGACCGAGCGGCTGAAGGCGCTGCCCGGCATCCGCATCTCGGATTTCGGCACGCGCCGGCGCCATTCCTTCCTATGGCAGCGCTGGTGTGTCGAGGCGTTGAAGGAAGGCATCGGCGAGGCGTTCACCGGCACCTCCAACGTGCTTTTGGCCATGGACAACGACCTCGAAGCGCTCGGCACCAACGCACATGAGCTGCCGATGGTGTTTGCCGCGCTTGCCGACTCGGAAAAAGAGCTGAGACAGTCGCCTTACAAGGTGCTGCAGGACTGGCAGCGCTACTATGGCGGCAATCTGCTGATCGTGCTGCCCGACGCCTTCGGCACAGCATCGTTCCTGCGCGATGCGCCGGACTGGGTGGCCGACTGGACGGGCTTTCGCCCCGACAGCGCGCCGCCGATCGAAGGCGGCGAAAAAATCCTGTCCTGGTGGCGCGACAAGGGCAAGGACCCCAAGCAGAAACTGCTGATCTTCTCCGACGGGCTCGAGGTCGAGACCATCGAGGAGACCTATCGCCACTTCAAGGGCAAGGTGCGCATGTCGTTCGGCTGGGGCACCAATCTGACCAATGATTTCGAAGGCTGCGCGCCGACGGAAACCAACAGCCTCGACGCCATATCGCTGGTTTGCAAGGTCACCGAGGCCAATGGCAGGCCAGCGGTCAAGCTGTCGGACAATCCGGCCAAGGCGACCGGCGATGTGAAAGAGATCGAGCGGTATCTCAGGATTTTTGGCGAGAAGGACCGCGTGGAGCAATTGGTCAAGGTGTGAGGGGTGGGGTGGTGGGGCTCTTGGATAGGCCGAGTTCCTTGGCGCCCCCCTCTGTCCTACCGGACATCTCCCCCTCAAGGGGGGAGATTGGACTTGGTCCCTGGTCCCTGCTTTCGCCAATCTCCAACGCTTGAAGAATGGCGCCAACAGGCCGTTCTGCCGATCTCCCCCCTTGAGGGGGAGATGTCCGGCAGGACAGAGGGGGGCCTCGTAGAGCACTGCCATCAGCTGTTGGCGTTATTATCTGCGGCGCTGTTTGCCCTCCTCCCCACCCCAGCCTTCGCCCACGCCTCCGACCGGGGCCACGTCCTGCTGTTGCCGACCGGCTACTATCTGGTCGGAGGCGCCTTCGCCGTGGCCGTCAGCTTCCTCGTCCTGGCGCTGCTGCCGGCGGCTTCGCTTGCCCGCTTCTGGCGCCGACGCCTGCCGCTGTTCACCTTCGGCGACAGCGCCCGCGCCGCCATCAGCCTGATATCCTTTGCCGGCTTTGCAATTCTCATCGCCGCCGGCCTTTTCGGCAGCCACGACCCGCTTTCAAACCCGCTGCCTTTGGTGATCTGGACCCTTTTGTGGGCCGGCGTCACGCTGTTGCAAGGCCTCTTCGGCGATCTCTGGTCATGGCTGAACCCCTGGTATGGACCATGGCGTATCGCCTCGCGCCTGTTCGGGACCGGGACATGGCGCCTGCCCCGATGGGTCGGCTGCTGGCCTGCGGCCATCTTGTTCTTCGCCTTTGCCTGGTTCGAACTCATCGATCCGGCGCCCGACGATCCGGCGCGTCTGGCCGTGGCCGCCGGCCTCTACTGGCTATTCTCTTTCCTCGCCATACTGGCGTTCGGCTATCGCGGCTGGAGCCGCAGCGGCGAATTCCTGACGGTCTTCTTCTCCATGGTGGCGCGTTTCGCAATTGTGGTACGGAACGAACATGGCCGGCTTGCCCTGTGCTGGCCGGGCGCCAAGCTGCTGGCCGCGGAGCCCTTGCCGGCCAGCGGCATGGCTTTCCTGCTGCTCGCCCTGTCGTCGGTGTCCTTCGACGGCCTGTCGAAAACCTTCTTCTGGCTCGGCCTGTTCGGCATCAACCCGCTCGAATTTCCCGGCCGCACGGCGCTGATCGGCAGCGGCACTTTCGGGCTGATCCTGACATTCGCGCTGCTGGCGGCGGTGTTCCTGCTTGCCGCCTGGCTCGGCCAACGTCTTGCCGGCAGCGACCACATTCTTAACCAGGCGGCCGGTCAGCTGGTGTGGTCGATCGTGCCGATCGCGCTTGCCTATCACATTGCGCATTATCTGACGGCGCTGCTCGTCGACGGCCAATATGCGCTTGCGGCACTTTCCGATCCGTTCGCGATGGGCTGGAACCTGTTCGGCACCGCCGATATGCAGATCGAGGCCGGCATCGTTGCGGGGGCGGACTCTGCGTGGTGGCTGTGGAATATCCAGGCCGGCGCCATCATCCTGGGGCATGTGCTCGCCGTCCTCGTCGCTCACGGCTTCGCCTGGCGCCTGCACCCACAGCCCTCCCGCGCGGCCCTCAGCCAGTTCCCGCTTACCTTGCTGATGGTCGCCTACACCGTCTTCGGCCTCTGGTTGCTTGCCACGCCGACTGTCGGATGAGAAAAGGCGACCAGCATGCCTTCGGGGAAAGCCCGCTTGCCACGTCGGGGCTTTGGTGATTTAGTTTGTACACATGCGATTTTTTGCCTCGTTGCAGCCAGTCAAAACTCAAAAACAGGGGAACTGCCGTGACTGACAAGAATGGGTTTTTCGATCTCTCCAGATCCACGCTCACCCGCCGCACCGCACTGAAAGGTCTGGCCGCAGGCGCCGGCCTCGGCCTTGCCCCTGGCTTCGTCCGCTATTCCCAGGCGCAGAGTTCGGCGCCGATCAAGATCGGCTTCCAGTCGCACCGCACCGGCATCGGCGCTGCCTATGGCCGCTGGTACGAAAAGACGACGGCTGCCGCGGTCAAGGCGATCAATGCCGCCGGCGGCATCAATGGCCGCCAGGTCGAGGTGATCATCGAGGATGACGGCACCGATCCCGGCCGTGGCGCCGAGGTGGTCGGCAAGTTCGCCACCCAGCACAAGACCGACATCGTCTTCGGCACGCTGTTCTCGCATGTCGTCATCGGCTCGGCGCCCGCCGCCGGCGAAAACAAGATGCCCTATTTCGTCGTCAGCGAAGGCCATCACGTCGCCTCGACCAAGCTGAACCGCTATGTCTTCCAGCCCGGCATCACCGACGTGAAGAGCCAGATCCAGTCGATGGCGCCGTGGATCGCGGCCAATGCAGGCAAGAAGGTGACGCAGATCTTCCCGGATTTCGCCTTCGGCTACGACCACCGCGACTACCTGCCGCCGGCGCTGAAGGCGCAAGGCGGCGAGGTCATCGCGCAGATCGCCATCCCGCCGACAGAATCGTCCTTCACCAAGTATTTTCCGCAGATCCCGGCCGAGACCGAGGTGATCTACCACGTCATGGTCGGCCCGGCCGTGCTCACCTTCGTCAAGGAGCTTGGTGAGTTCTACGGCTCCAACCGGCCGCAATTGTTCGGCTTCATCGATTCGCTCGAAGCCACCGACATCAACAGCCCCGGCCTCGAATTCCTCGATGGCAGCCATTTCTGGGAAGGCTCGCCGCGCTATGCGCAGGCCGATGATTCCGAGGCGCAGAAGGCCTATCGCGCTGCTGTCGGCATCGACGACAATGGCGCCGCCGTCGGCGACCCCAAGGACGTCTCCACCGCAGCCCACATGTTCGGCTGCTGGGAAACGCTCTACGTCGTCAAGAAGGCGATGGAGGACGCCGGCTACAAGGGACCGGAAGACCGCGCCAAGCTGGTCGAGGCGACCGAGGCGCTGACCGAATTCGCCGAAGGTCCGGAACATCCGCAGGGACCGAAGACCTTCAACGGCAAGATCCACCAGTGCTTTGGCATCCAGAACATCTCCAAGATCGAAGGCGGCAAGCTCAAGGTCGTGCACAAGACCAAGATCGAGGACGGACTTTACGAGGCCGAAGGGGATTATACGACGCAGGCGCTGTGAGCTTAGCGCAGCAGCGTGAGCGCCAAGGCCCCCCCCTCTGGCCTGCCGGACCCGGCCCTTCGCTGTCGCTCCGGGCGTTCGTCGTTCGGAAAGCCAAGCAATTGGCTTTCCGTCCGCTGCGCGGACCACTCCTCACCCCCCGCAAGGGGCGCGATTGCGCTATCGCTGGGCGTGTAGCATGCACTTCGGTCCCCACCTCCTCCTCGCCGCCCTCGAAGGCCTCGTCACCTCAGCCGTGCTGGCGCTGACCGCGCTCGGCCTGTCCTTGGTGTTCGGCGTCATGCGGGTGGTCAATGTCGCGCACGGTGAGTTCTTCATGCTGGGCGCCGTGCTCGCCTGGGCGATCACCACAGCCATTGGCGGCCATCCGGCGCTCGGCTTCCTGGCCGCACTTGTGATTGCTCCGCTGATCGTCGGCGCCATTGCGCTGGTCGCCGAACGGCTGGTGCTGCGCCGGCTCAACTACAATCCGGAAGCCACCATCGTCGCCACCATCGGCATGCTCTACATCATCCAGCAGCTGGCGCTGACCTTCTACGGTCCGGAGGCGCGGCCGGTGGAGCCGCCGTTCAGCTACCGCATCCTTCTGCCGTGGTTCGGCTACTCCGGCTACAAACTGTCTGTCATCGCCACTTCCGCGCTGCTGCTCACCGCGACATGGCTGGTGCTGACGCGCACCAAGGTCGGCCTCGTCATGCGCGCCACGCAGTATGACAGCGAGACGGCGCAGGCCTTCGGCATCCCCGTCGGCCGCGTCTATGGCGGCGTCTTCGCGCTTGGCGCCATGCTGGCGGCCATTGCCGCAGTGCTGATCGTGCCGATCAGCCAGGCGCATTACCTGATGGGGCAGGACCCGCTGCTGCTCTCCTTCATCGTCGTCATCATCGGCGGCCTCGGCTCGCTGCGCGGCACGGTCGTCGCCGCCGTGCTGATCGGTCTCTCCGACGGCATCATCTCGATGTTCTTCTCGCCGACGCTGGCCAAGATCATCGCCACGCTGCTGGTCGCCATGGTGCTGGTGTTCCGTCCGCAAGGCTTGTTCGGGACGAGGTCGCGATGAGCGAAGCTTCGCCGGTAAAAGCCTATGCCATGCATCTCGGCGTCGTCGGGCTGCTTTTCGTGCTGAGCTTCCTTCTGCCGGAATACTATCACGGCCTGCTCGCCCGCATCATGGTGCTGGCAGTGTTCGCCATGGGCTACAACATGCTGTTCGGCTATGTCGGCCTGCTCAGCCTCGGCCATGCCATGTTCTTTGCCGCCGGGCTCTATGGCGCCGGCCTTGCCGTCATCCAGCTCGGCTGGAGCGTACCAGCGGCGTTCGCCGCGGGGCTTGCCTGTGGTGTTGTTGTGTCACTCGTGATCGGCCTGCTGGCGCTGCGCACCACCGGCGTCGCCTTCATGATCGTCACCATGATGTTCGCGCAAGTGTTCTACCTCCTCATCCTCTACTTCGCGACGTGGACCGGCGGCGACCAGGGCATGGTCGTGCCGCAGCCGGCCCGTGTGCTCACCTTCGGCGCGACATCGCTCGAGCTCACCAATCCGACCGTTCGCTACATGACGGCGCTGGCGCTGTTTTCGATCGTGCTTCTCGTCACATTGGCCATCGTCCGCTCCCGGTATGGCCGCGTGCTGGTCGCCATCCGCGAGAATGAGGAGCGGACGAAGATGCTGGGATACGACACTTTCTCCAACAAGCTCGCCGCCGTCGTCATCTCCGGCATCATCTGCGCCGGCTCGGGTGCCGCCTATGCGCTGCTGTTCGGCTATGTCGGATCGAGCTTCGCGTCGGTGCAGTATTCGATCCTGCCGCTGCTGTGGGTGCTGCTGGGCGGTGCTGCAACAACGCTCGGGCCGCTGATCGGCACGCTGTTCATGTACTATGTCATCGATATCACCAGCGGCTACACCTCCGCCTATCTGCTGATCGTCGGCATCGCGCTGATCCTGCTTGTGCTGTTCTTCCCCAAAGGCATTCTGGGCAGCATTAGGCAGCGCTGGCTCGGGTGGCTGCCATGATGCCGCTTTTGACCACCAAGGGCCTTTCTCGCGACTTCGGCGGCCTGCGTGCCGTCGACCGTGTGGATTTCTCCTTGATGCCGGGCGAAATCCGCGCCGTGATCGGCCCCAATGGAGCGGGGAAGACCACCTTCGTCAGCCTGGTCAGCGGCCGCATCCAGCCGTCTGCCGGCATGATCGTCTTCGACGGCGCCGACATCACCAATCTGCCTGCCTATGTCAGGGTCCGCAGGGGGATCGCCTACACCTTCCAGCTCACCAGCGTCTATGCCAACCTGTCCGTCTACGCCAACGTCGCGCTGCCCGCGCAACTGACGCTGCGGCATGGCAGCCATTCCAGGAGCGCGATACAGGCCGCTGTCATGACCGCACTCGAACGCACCGGCCTGGCCGATCGCGCCCACATGCCGGCCGGGCAGTTGTCCTACGGCCATCAGCGCCTGCTGGAAGTGGCGATGGGGCTGGCGCTGAAGCCGCGCCTTTTGATCCTCGACGAGCCGACGCAAGGGCTGGCCGACAGCGAGATCGACAATTTCATCACCCTGGTGCGCGAGATCGCCAAGAACGCCACCGTGCTTCTGATCGAGCACAACATGCCTGTCGTCATGCAGCTGGCCGACCGCATCACTGTCTTCAATGCCGGCAAGATCCTCGCCGAAGGCACGCCCGAAGCGATCCGCGAAAACGCGGCGGTGCAGGAAGCCTATCTGGGGACTGCCCCATGACCGAGGCAAACCAGGCCGAGGCCACGCCTCAAGCACTCACCATTTCGCGGCTCGACTGCTTCTATGGCGAGGTCCAGGTGCTCTATGGCCTCGACCTGGTGCTGAACAAAGGCGAGGTGCTGTGCCTGTTCGGCCGCAATGGCGCCGGCAAGACGACGACACTCAAGGCCATCATGGGGCTGGTCCCCTCGAGCGCCGGCTCGATCAGGCTCGATGGCAAGGAGTTGACCGGCCTGCCGGCGCATGAGGTGCCGAAGGCCGGCGTCGCCTATGTGCCGCAGGGAAGGCGACTGTTCGCCGAAATGACGGTGGCGGAAAACATCGAGATCGGCCTGATGGCGCGCGGCAAAGGCAAGGCGACGCGTGAAAACGTGCTCGACCTCTTTCCATTGCTGCGCCAGCGGCTGCGGCAGCGTTCCGGCACACTGTCCGGCGGCGAACAGCAGATGCTGGCGATGGCGCGTGCACTCTGCCTCGAACCGCAGGTGCTATTGCTCGACGAGCCGACCGAAGGACTGATGCCGTCGATGATCGCCAAGATCCGCGAGACGGTGTCGACGCTGCGTGACATGGGCGTGTCGACCATCCTGGTCGAACAACGGGTCGATGCAGTGCTTTCTGTCGCCGACCGCGTTGCTTTCGTCGAAAACGGCCGCAACCGCGAGACGGTCGATGTCGAGGAATTGCGCGCCGACCCGTCGGCGGTGCGCCGTTATGTCGGCGTGGGTTGATCAGCCGAAGAACAGAAAACCCGCTACCAAAAATGTCGGGATCAGCACCAGGCCCGACCATGCCATATAGCCAAAAAAGCCCGGCATCTTCACGCCGCGATGTCGGGCGATGGCGTAGACCATGAAATTCGGCGCATTGCCGATATAGGTGTTGGCGCCCATGAACACCGCGCCGGCCGAGATCGCGGCAAGCGTCGAAGCGAACTCCGTCATCAGGTGCCGGGGGTCACCGCCGGCAAGCTCGAAGAACACCAGATAAGTCGGCGCATTGTCGAGGAAGGATGACAGCGCCCCGGTCAGCCAGAAATAGGCGAGATCGTTGGGCTGGCCGGAGGAAGAACTCACAAGCGACACCAGCGGCGCCAGCGCACCCTCATGGCCTGCCCTGAGGATGGCGATGACCGGCACGATGCAGATGAAGATGCCGGCAAACAATTTGGCCACCTCTGCTATCGGACCCCAGTTGAAGCCATTGGCCTCGCGGTATTCCTTGCGCGAAATGACAAGTGAAACGAGGGCGAGCGCCAGGATCATGGCGTCGCGCACCAGGTTCTGCAGTTCCAGGCTGACGCCGAACACGGAGAAGCTGACGCCCGGCTTCCAAGCCGCCGATAGCAGGATGGCGCCGATCACCCCCGCCAGCAGCGGAAGGTTGGCCAGGCCGCGCAGGCGCACCTTGGTATCCGGTGTCGGGTCCTTGATCTTCGGCGCGCCAGCCTCGCGCCGGTGCAGGATGATGTCGATCACCAGAAAAATGCCCAGCACGACACCGCCGACGAACAGCGTCTCGCGCCAGAGGTTCGTCGTCGTCCAGAAGAAGTCGACGCCGCGCAGGAAGCCGACGAACAGCGGCGGATCGCCAAGCGGCGTCAGCGAGCCGCCGATGTTGGACACCAGGAAGATGAAGAAGATGACGACATGGGCGTTGAACCGCCTGTTATCGTTGGCGCGGATGATCGGCCGGATCAGGATCATCGAGGCACCGGTCGTGCCGATCACCGAGGCCAGCAGCGCGCCGACCAGCAGCAGGCCGGCATTCACCAGCGGCGTGCCGTGAATGTTGCCGGCAAGGAGAATGCCGCCGGAAATGGTGAACAGCGCAAACAGCAGGATGATGAACGACATGTATTCGGTGAGCAACGCATGCAGCACCGCTTCGGTCGCTGTGGGGACACCGAAGGCGACCGCCAGCGGCAGGACCACCAGAGCGCCCCAAAGGGCCGCGATCTTGCCGTAGTGATGCTCCCAGACATGAAGAAACAGCAGCGGACCAGTGGCGATCGACAACAGCAGCCCGGCAAAGGGCAGCGCCCACCACAGCGACATCGAAGCGCCGGGCAGGCCGTGTTCCTCCGCCCCGAAAGCCTGTGCCGGAAACAGCACGGCCACGACGATTGCCGCCTTCGTCGCGACCCACAAAAAGCCCCTCTTGCGCCTCACGATCCGTCAGTCCGACAAAGGGTCTTCGAGCCTCACGCCGGCGTCGCGCATGCGCTGCAGCGTGGCATGGAGCGAACCGTTGAGATCGATGCCGCGGCAGGCATCCAGCCGCACTGTGGTTTTGAAGCCCTGGCTGACGGCATCCAGCGCCGAAAAGCCGACGCAGAAATCGGTCGCCAGCCCGACCAGGGTCAGCGTGTCGATGCCGCGCTCCCGGAGGTAGCCGGCAAGGCCGGTCTGGGTCGTGCGGTCGTTCTCGAAGAAGGCCGAGTAGCTGTCGATATCAGGCCGAAATCCCTTGCGAATGACGAGCTCGGCCTTGGTCCAGGCGAGGCCGGAATGGAAATCCGAGCCCAGGCTGCCCTGGATGCAGTGGTCCGGCCACAGCGTCTGCTGGCCGTACGGCATTTCGATCATGGTGAAGGGCTGCGCGCCCGGATGGCTGGAAGCAAAGCTGGAGTGACCGGCGGGATGCCAGTCCTGCGTCAGCACGACATGGTCGGTTCGCCGGATCAGGTCGTTGACCAGCGGCACGATCTCGTCGCCGCCGGCAACCGCCAGCGCGCCGCCGGGACAAAAATCGTTCTGCAGGTCGATGACGACAAGCGCTTCGTCGGCCATGGGCTTTCCTCTTCCGTATGCAGGCTCCAGTGGAAAATGCCGCTGACGCGACCGGACGCAGAAACTTGACCAGATGGCCGGCCGCGTCAACCTCTCAAGCCATAACAAATGCGTGCCGGCGGCGCCGCGGCAAACTCCGGCTTTGACAAATCCTGCCAGCTTGATATCATTTGCATACGAATGAATTTTCCGACCCCTGTGCTGGAAGGATCTTTCGAAGTACCAGCTCTGGAAGGCCTCTTTTCGGGAAGGCAAAGCGTGATCCGTTACGCGAAACCCACCTCGGTCGACGAAGCGCTCGCTTTGCTTGGCGAGGGCGCCTGGCGCATCCTTGCCGGTGGCACCGATTTCTATCCGGCACAGGGCAGCAAACCGATCCGCGACAATGTTCTCGACATTAACGGCCTGGCGGCGCTGTGCGGCATTGCCGAGGCGAGCGACCATTTCGTCATCGGCGCGCGCACGACCTGGACCGACATCGTCCGCCATCCCTTGCCGCCGGCCTTCGAGGCGCTGAAGCAGGCGGCGCGAGAGGTCGGCTCGGCGCAGATCCAGAACGTCGCCTCGGTCGCCGGCAATCTCTGCAACGCCTCGCCTGCCGCCGACGGCGTGCCAGCCCTGCTCGTCCTCGATGCCGAGGTCGAGCTGCGCTCGGTGGCAGCGACGCGGCACCTGCCGTTGCAGGACTTCATTCTCGGCAACCGCCGCACGGCTCTGCTGCCCGGTGAGATGGTCACGGCGATCCGCGTGCCGAAGCCCAGCGGCACGTCGGCTTTCGTCAAGCTCGGCGCCCGGCGCTACCTCGTCATTTCCATCGCCATGGTGGCAGCACGTCTGGCCGTCGACAATGGCACCGTCCGGCAAGCGGCGGTCGCGGCCGGCTCCTGTTCGGTGGTGGCCAAGCGGCTGGCCGGCGTCGAAGCCGCGTTGTGCGGGCTGCCGGTGGATGGCGAGCTTGCCGATGCGGTCCTGTCCGCGCCGATGAGCGAACTGTCGCCGATCGCCGATGTGCGCGGCAGCGCCGAATACCGGCTTGATGCAGTGCGCGAGATTGTTGCCCGCGCCGTGCTTGCGGCTGTGGGGCGGACGACTGGCGAAGAGGTGGCGGCATGAGCCAGGTTCAACCTGACGTGCGTGAAGCAGTGCCCGACCTGGGCGCCGTTCGGCCTGCTCGCGGCCCGGAGCGCGTTGACATCGCCTTCGAGGTCAATGGCAGCGCCGTATCGGTCAATGTGCCGCCGCTGCGCCGACTGTCCCTGGTGCTGCGCGACGAACTGGGGCTGACCGGCACCAAGGTCGGCTGCGATGCCGGCGATTGCGGCGCCTGTACGGTGCTGGTCGACGGCGATCCCGTCTGCGCCTGCCTGATGTCGGCGGCGTCCGCTGCCGGCGCATCGGTGACGACAGTTGAAGGGCTTGCCAACGGCCGGCTGTCGACGTTGCAGGCCTCTTTCCTTGCCCATGGCGCTGCGCAGTGCGGGATTTGCACGCCCGCCCTGTTGGTTGCGGCGACGGCTCTGCTGGAGAAGAAGGCGAGCCCCACCGAGGTCGAGGTACAGGACGCGCTCGGCGGAATTCTGTGCCGCTGCACCGGCTACCGGAAGATCATTGCCGCAGTGATGGATGCCTCCCTGCAGGCAGCAAGCCTGGATTTCCGCTTGCCCCGGTCAGGCCACGCGATCGGTTCCTCGCCCATCCGGCTCGACGGCGTGCCGAAGGTCACCGGGGCTGAGAAATTCGGCAGCGATTCCTTCCCCGCCGATGCACTGGCGGTACTGGTGATCCGCTCTCCGCATTATCACGCCAGCTTCGCCTTCGGTGACCTCGATGGCTGGGCGAAGGCACATCCCGGTGTCGCCGGCGTCTTCACCGCCGCCGACATTCCGGGAAAAAACTGTTTCGGCGTCATCGGCCCCTTCGCCGACCAGCCGGCACTGGCCGAAGGGTTTGCCCGCCTTCGCGGTGAGGCGGTGGCGTTGGTCGCTGGCGAGCGCGAGGCGATGCTCGATATCGACCTCTCGGATTTTCCGATCCGCTGGACCGAATTGCCGCATGTTCTCCAATCCTGCGAAGCGCGCGCCGGCGGTGCCAAGCTCATCCATGAGAACAGACCGGCAAACCTGCTGACCTCCGGCTTCGTCGAACGCGGCGATCCGGAAGGGGCCCTTGCCGGTGCAGCGTTCACGGTGTCCGGCGTCATCGACACCTCCTATGTCGAGCACGCCTATATCGAACCGGAAGCCGGCTATGCCTATGTGGACGGCGACACGCTGGTCGTCGTCGCCTGCACCCAGGCGCCCTATATGGACCGCGACGAGACGGCGAAGGTGCTCGGCCTTGCCGTCGACAAGGTGCGCATCGTGCCGACCGCGACCGGCGGCGGTTTCGGCTCGAAGCTCGACGTCTCGCTGCAGCCGCTGATCGGCCTTGTGGCGATGAAGACTGGGCGGCCGGCGGCACTTGCCTACACCCGCACCGAATCGATGATGTCGACCACCAAGCGCCATCCGGCCGAGATGAAAGCAACCATCGGCGCCGATGCCGACGGCCTTGTCACCGGCATGATCTTCGAAGGCGATTTCAACACCGGCGCCTATGCAAGCTGGGGCCCTACCGTGGCCAACCGCGTGCCGGTGCACGCCTCCGGACCTTATGCGACGCCGAACTACCGCGCCGAAGGCCGCGCCATCCATACGCATGGGCCGATCTCCGGCGCCTTCCGCGGCTTCGGCGTGCCGCAAGCGACGATCATGCAGGAGACCCTCTATGATGAGCTGGCCGGCAAGCTCGGCATGGACAGGCTCGATTTTCGCTTGAAGAACTGCCTTCGGAACGGCTCCGAAACGGTCACAGGACAGCTTCTGGACTCCGGCGTCGGCATTGCCGAATGCCTCGAATCGCTGCGGCCGCACTGGGCGCGCGCGGCGGCCGATGCGGAGGCATTCAACAGCGCCAACACAGATAGAAAGCGCGGCGTCGGCGTCGCGTCCTGCTGGTATGGCTGCGGCAACACCTCGCTGCCCAATCCGTCGACCATTCGGGTCGGCATCGCGGCCGACGGCACGGTCATCCTGCACCAGGGCGCGGTCGATATCGGCCAGGGTTCGAACACGGTCATCGCCCAGATCTGCGCCGACGCGCTCGGCCTGCCGCTGGAGAGATTCCAGCTGAAGAGCGCCGATACATCAATTACTCCCGATGCCGGCAAGACATCGGCCTCGCGCCAGACCTTCGTCACCGGCAAGGCGGCCGAGAAGGCCGGCCGCGCCTTGCGTGAAAAGATACTTCGTTTCGCCAATGTTTCGGAAAAAGCCGCTCTCCAACTCGACGGCCCGGCGATCGTCATCCGCGAGGGAGAAGCCACGCGCCGCATCGACCTCACGACGTTGGATCTGGATGCCGAGGGCTTCGTCTTCCGCGCCGAGGAGACCTACGACCCGCCGACGCTGCCCCTCGATGCCAAGGGCCAGGGCAAACCCTACGCCGTTTACGGCTATGGCGCGCAGATCGCCGAACTGGAGGTCGATCTCAAGCTCGGCACGGTGAAGCTGATCAAGATCACCGCCGCGCATGATGTGGGCAAGGCGATCAACCCGCTGCTGGCCGAAGGCCAGATCGAGGGCGGTATCGCGCAAGGCATCGGCATGGCGCTGATGGAAGAGTACATCCCCGGCCGCACCGAGAACCTGCACGACTATCTCATCCCGACCATTGGCGACGTGCCGCCGATCGAGACCATCCTGATAGAAGTTCCGGATCCGGAAGGACCCTTTGGCGCCAAGGGTTTGGGCGAGCATGTGCTGATCCCGACTGCGCCGGCAATCCTCAACGCCATCCGCCACGCCACCGGCGTTCTGATCACCAAGGTTCCGGCGACGCCGACGCGTATCCGCGCTGGCATCCGCGAAAAAGATGGCATCCGCGAAAAGGAGGCACGCCGATGAGCGAGCTTGCCGAACGCTTCGAAACCCATGATCCCGGTGAGAAGCTGGTGGCGGAGAAGATCCGCTGCGATGCCTGTCCGGTGATGTGCTACATCGCTGATGGTCGCACCGGCGCCTGCGACCGCTACGGCAATGTCGGCGGCAGGATCGTGCGGATGGACCCGCTGACCATCCTCGACCATGCGGCCGAGGCCGGCGCGGCAATCGTGCCGTTCGTCGCCGAGGGCGAACAATGGGACGGCGAACTGGTCAACACCGGCCGCCGCTTCGTCACCGCAATCGGCGCCGGCACCACCTATCCCGACTACAAGCCGGCGCCGTTCATCGTCAGCCAGGAAGTCGAAGGCGTCGATCTCGTCACCGTCGTCACGGAAGGCATTTTTTCGTACTGCGGCGTCAAGGTGAAGATCGACACCGACCGGCATATCGGACCCGAGACGGCTATTGTGCGATCGCAAGGCGAGGCAATCGGCCATGTCACGACGGGCGAGTATGGCTCGCAGATGCTGTCGCTGGGCGGCGTGCATCATCTGACCGGCGGCTCGAAGGCCGAAGGACGCGCCACCTGCGACGCGCTGCTCAATCTGTGCAACCGCAAGCCGGTGGAACTCGCCATCGACGGCGGCGCCACCATAACAGTCGAAGCCGGCAAAGCGCCTGTCATCGACGGCAAGCAGGAACATCGCATGCGCGTCGGCTGCGGCTCGGCGACCATCGGCATGTTCGCCACGCAATGGCGCGGCCTTGTCGACGAGGTGGTGGTGGTCGACGACCACATCACCGGCGTCGTTTCCGAGCATCAGGCCGGCAAGGTGCTGGGCTGGCAGGACACAGGGATAAAGATCATCGGCCGCCGTTCGACGCCGGGCCGCTATTTCAAGGTGTCCGAGCCAGGCCTCGGCTGGGGCGGCACCAGCATTTCAGACCCGCTGTCGATCCTTGGCGAGTGGAACGCCAAGAAGGGTGCGCGGCCGGGCCTGTCGCTGCTGATGGTTTCGACCACCGGCGAGCAATTCGCCTATTACGAGCTCGACGACGAGTTGAAGCCGGTGCAAAAACCGTTTCCGGAACGGCTGCAAAAATCGGTCGGCCTGATCGAGGACAATTGCGAGCCGGCTTTGTGCACGGTGCTGTTCATCGGCGGCGCCGGCGGTTCGCTGCGCGCCGGCGTCACCGAAAACCCGGTCAATCTCACCCGCTCGGTTCAGGGCCTGACCACCTATGTCACGGTCGGCGGTGCGCCGGTCTATGTCTGGCCGGGCGGCGGCATCACCCTGATGGTCGATGTCACACGGGTGCCGGAAGGCGCCTTCGGCTATGTGCCTACACCGGCGCTGGTGGCGCCGATCGAATTCACGCTGCGCCGCGACGACTATGTCAGGCTCGGCGGGTACGAGGCCGAGATCCGCAGCGTCGAGGATATTGTCGCAAAAGGCGGTGAGTACCTGAATCCGCGCCGCGGCACAGGCGCCGAAACCAACAATCCATGGCCGCCACTCGCGCAGCTACGTCGTGCCGGCTCGAACGGGGCCGGGTGATGCAAGGCCCGCAAGCCCATTGGCTGCAGGACGGCAAGCGGCTGCATCTCAACCACGGGCCGATCGACCTGATCGTCGAGGTTTTTGGTGAGGCGGATGAATGCCGCCGAGCCTATGAACAGGCCATAGCGCGGTTCCAGACGATCCTGGTGGAGCTGGTCGAGGAACTCCCCGAATTGCGGCTGCCGGCGTTTTTCCTGGCGCCGCGCACCTTCGCCGGCCCGACGGCGCGCCGCATGGAGGCAGCCGTCATGCCCCTGGCGGAATGCTTTATAACTCCGATGGCGGCCGTCGCGGGATCGGTAGCCGACGAAATGCTCGCCGCATTGCTTGCCGGTCGCAAGATCGAGCGCGCCTATGTCAACAATGGCGGCGACTGCGCGCTCCATATCGGCAAGGGCCAGTCGATGGGTCTGGCGGTTGCCGGTACCGGCAACGGCATGACCGACCGGATCACGATCCGCGCGGAAGATGGCGTTCGCGGCGTCGCCACCAGCGGTTGGCGTGGCCGCTCCTTCTCGCTTGGCATTGCCGACGCCGTCACCGTTCTGGCGCGGACCGGCGCCGAAGCCGATGCGGCGGCGACGCTCATCGCCAACGCGGTGGACCTGCCCGGCAATCCCGCCATCAAGCGCATTTCCGCACACGAACTGTCGCCCGACAGCGATCTCGGCTCGCGGCTGGTGACGCAAGGCGTCGGCACGCTTGCCCTTGGCGAAGTGGCGCGCGCGCTGGACAATGGCCTTGCCGTCGCCGAAGATTTTCGCCGGCGGGGGCTTATTGCCGGGTCGGCGCTGTTTCTCGGCGGCGAGATCCGCATCAGTGGCTCGGTTGCGCTTGCCGCGCCCAACGAAACTTCGAGGGAGGAAGTTGCCCATGCCTGAGTTTCCGATCCGCAAGATCGCGGTTCTGACCGAAGAGATCTTTCACGAGGGCGGGCCGGTGGCCAAGGTGCCGCGCCGCCGTGCCGCCGCCATGGCGCTGGTAAAGAACCCGTTCGCCGGGCGCTATGTCGAGGAGCTGCAGAGCGCCATGGACGATCTCAAGCCGCTCGGCCTGCTGCTCGCCGACCGGCTGATCGCGGCGCTCGGCGGCGACGTCAAGCAGATCGACGGCTACGGCAAAGGCGCCATTGTCGGCACCGCAGGTGAGCTGGAACACGGCGCCCTCTGGCATGTGCCCGGCGGCTACGCCATGCGCGAGCGGCTCGGCGACGCCAAGGCGATCGTGCCGTCGGCCAAGAAGGTCGGCGCTTTCGGTTCGAAGCTCGACGTGCCGCTCGGCCACATCAACGCCGCCTATGTGCGCAGCCATTTCGACGCCATGGAAGTCGGCATGTCCGATGGTCCGTGCCCCGACGAGATCCTGTTCTGCCTCGCCATGACTTGTGGCCCGCGCATCCACGATCGCATGGGTGGTCTCGCGGCCGATGACATCAAAGCCTGGGATGGGCTGCGGTGAGCGGCGAGGACAATCTGCTCAAGCTGGTCGAGGTCGAGGCGCCGGACGACCAGGATTACCTCCTGCAGGAGCAGGTCGGCTTCATCCTGCGCAAGGCGCATCAGCGCCATGTCGCGATCTTTGCCGCGCATATCGGCGATCTGACGCCGCCGCAATTCGCGGCGTTGGCCAAGCTGCGTGACGTCGGCGAGACCTCGCAGAACCAGCTCGGCACGCTGATCGCGATGGATGCGGCGACGGTGAAGGGCGTCATCGACCGGCTGAAGGCGCGCGGCCTGGTCGAGCTTTCCAGGCACGAGGTCGACAAAAGACGGCTGCTGGTCAATCTGACCGCGGCAGGCCGCGATGCCATCGAGCGCCTGATCCCGCTGGCGCGCGAGATCACAAAGGAGACGCTGGCGCCGCTCTCGGCCAAGGAGATCACCACCTTCATGAAGCTGCTGGTGAAGCTGGCTTAGACCCGCCGGGCGCCAAAGGAGGCACCCGGCAGGAAGTTTGCCTCAGAGGCCGTTGTCCTTCAGCACCTGGGCGGCGTTTTCCTTGGTGATCTTCTCGGTTGGCAGGGTAATGGTCTTTTCGACTTTCTCGCCGTTGAGGAACTTGATCGCCTGGCGCAGGCCTTCGGCACCGGGAGTGACATAGGTGAAGGTCGCCGTCAGCTCGCCCTTGTTCACCATCTGCACGCCTTCATTGGGCAGGCCGTCGATGCCGATGAACTTGATGTCCTTCTCGCGGCCGACATCCTTGGCGGCGAGATAGGCGCCATAGGCCATCGGGTCGTTGTGCCCGTAGACGAGATCGATCTTCTCGTTGCTCTTCAGCGCGTTGGCCATCAGATTGTAGGCCTGGTCCTGCTTCCAGTCGCCCGATTGCTGGTCGAGCAGATATTTGATGCCCGGCTCCTTGTCGGTGAATTCGTGAAAGCCGTCATGGCGGTCATGCGCCGGCTGGGTGCCCATGCCGCCCCAGATCTCGACGACATTGCCTGCAGCCTTGCCCTTGCCGCCCAGCAGTTCGACGGCATATTCGCCGGCCGCGCGGCCGATCAGCGCGTTGTCGCCGCCGACGAACTGCGTGTAGTCCTTGGTGTCGACATTGCGGTCGAGCACGAAGACCGGGATCTTGGCGTCGATCGCCTGCTGCACGACGCCGGTCAGGCCGGCCGATTCCTTCGGTGACACCAACAGCGCATCGACCTCCTGGCGGATCAGGTTCTCGACATCGGCGACCTGCTTTTCGGTCTTGTCCTCGCCGTCGGTGATGATCAGCTCGACCTCGGGGTGCTTGGCGGCTTCGGCCAGGATGTCCTTGTTGAACTGCGCGCGCCAGGGCTCGATGGTCGTCACCTGCGAGAAGCCGATCTTCCACTTCTTGTCCTGGGCATAGGCATTGCCGGTGGTCAGCAGCGCGGTGGTGGTCAGCAGTGCCGCGGTCACGGCGGCAAGCTTCAGCATGTCACGTCGTTTCATTTTTTGTTTCCTCCGAGATTGAGAGACGGTGTCTCTTGCGACGGCCGCTTTGCCGCGGCCGTTTCCTTGTGCGCCGATTGCCCGCCGGGCAGGCGCAGATAGGCCAGGAGATCACCGGCATTGCGCTCCTGCACGAGCACGGTGCCGATGATGATCATCCCCTTCAGCACCAGCTGAAGGTTCGAATTGATGTTGTGGAGCTGCAGGATGTTGGAGAGCAGACCGAAGATCAGCACGCCGCAGAACGTGCCGATGAGGCTGCCGCGCCCGCCCATCAGGCTGGTGCCGCCTATGACCACAGCGGCAATGGCGTCGAGCTCCAGCCCGGCGCCGGCATCCGGCTTGCCTTGCCGGTACTGCGCGACATAGAGCACGGCGGCAATGCCGGCGAGCAGCCCGGAGACGGCATAGGTGGCGATCTTGACGCGGCCGGCGGCGATGCCGGAGAGGCGCGCCGCCTCCTCGTTGCCGCCGATGGCATAGACATAGCGGCCGAACGGCGTGAAGCGCAGCACCGCGCCGTAGATCACGATGGCGCCGAGGAAGAACAGGCCCGGCATCGGGATGATGCCGAACACCAGCGAGCGCAGGATCTCGAAATCGGCGGTGGCGTTGGAGCCGGTATAGACCGGCAGCACCGCATTGTTCTGGCCGGCGGTCAGCCGTGCGATGCCGAGCGCCGTCACCATCATAGCCAGGGTGACGATGAAGGGCTGCAGCCGTCCGGCAACGATGATGAAGCCGTTGAGCGCGCCGAACAGCAAACCAACGCACGGCGCCACCAGCAGCACGCCGAGCACGCCGAATTTCGGCTCGATCTGCGGCAGCAGAAACCACAGCGACAGGCAGCACAAGACCACGCCGACGACGGCGGGCGTGATCAGGCCGCGAATCCCGTCCAGCCTGATCTCGCGGACGAGATCGGCGCCGGCACGGGACTTTGCCAGGTTCTGGAAGATGAAGCGGGTGACGACGAAACCGAGGCAAAGCGCCACCAGCGCGACGGTCGGCACGCCCAGCACGACGCCCGGCGTCACGCCTGGGACCGTCAGCAGCATGGCACAGACCACCGAGCAGATGGCCATCAGCGAGCCGACGGAGAGATCGATGCCGCCGGTGATGATGACAGCCGTCATGCCGGTGGCGATCAGCCCGGTGGTCGAGACCTGGCGCAGCACGTCGAGCAGGTTGCCGTAGGAGAGGAAGATGTTGTTGCCCTTGGAACTCATCGGCGAGCCCAGCACGCCGATCAGGAAGATGGCGATCAGGCCCCAATAGAGCTTGGTACGGGACAGGAGTTTCAGGGCAGTCATGCGGCTGGTCTCGATATGGTCCTGCGCGGGGCGGCGAGACGCATGATGGCCTCCTCGCTGGCCGCATCGCGGGAAAGAATGCCTGTCTGGCGGCCATCGGCCATCACCAGGATGCGGTCGGAGAGATGCAAAAGCTCCGGCAGTTCGGAGCTGATGACGGAGATGGCCAGTCCATCGCGCGCCAGCTTGAAGATCAGGTCGTAGATCTCGCGTTTGGCGCCGACATCGATGCCGCGCGTCGGCTCGTCCAGCAACAGCACCCTTGGCCTGGTCGCCAGCCACTTGCCGATGACGACCTTCTGCTGGTTGCCGCCGGACAGCGTGCCGGCAGGCTGGTCGATGTCCCGGCAGCGGATGCCGAGCGCCTTGACCGCCTGCCGCGCCAGCCCCTGCTCGGCGGCCAGCGAGCGGATGCCGAAGCGGGCCAGCGACCCGACCAGCGGCAGCGCGACATTGTCTGCGATCGAAGCCTGCAGATGCAGGCCTTGCGTCTTGCGGTCCTCGGTGACCAGTGCAATGCCCAGCCGCCTTGCGTCGCGGGGCGAACGGATATCCACAGGCCGGCCGTCGACCTGGATTTCGCCACCGGTGCGGCCATCGCTCGAGCCGAAGATCGCCTCCAGGATCTCGGTTCGGCCCGAACCCAGCAGCCCGCCAATGCCGAGGATCTCTCCGGCGGCAAGATCGAAGCCAACGCCGTCGATCACCGTGCGCCAGCCATGCGCATCGGGCTTCGACAGCGACAGGTTTTCGACCGAAAGCACAATGTTGCCGCCGGAGTGGCGCTCTTCCTGGGAGGAAGCGAGCAGGTTGCGTCCGACCATCGCCGAAATGATCGCATCTTCGTCCAGCCTGGCCATCGGCTCGGTCAGTACATGGCGGCCGTCGCGAAACACGGTGACGCGGCTGGCCAGATGCATGACCTCGTCGATGCGGTGCGAGATGTAGACGATGGCGACACCGCTCTCGGCAAGCTGGCGGATGATGCGGAACAGCCGCTGGCATTCGGCCGGCGACAGCGCCGAGGTCGGCTCGTCCATGATCAGGATGCGTGCCGACATCGACAGCGCCTTGGCGATCTCGACCAGCTGCTGCTCGCCGACACGCAGGGCACCGACGCGGGCTTGCGGATCGAGCTCGATGCCGAGCCGCTGCAACAAAGCGCCCGCCGCGCGGCTGCTTGCCTTGCGGTCGACAATCAGCCCGGCGATCAGCTTCTCGCGGCCAAGGAAGATGTTGTCGGCGACGCTGAGTTCGGGCACCAGGTTGAGCTCCTGATGAATGATGGCAATGCCGGCATCCTCGGCGTCGCGTACGCCAGCGAAATTGACAGGGTGGCCATCGACGCTGACCGTGCCTTCATAGCCGGTGTAGACGCCGGAGAGGATCTTCACCAGCGTCGACTTGCCGGCGCCGTTCTCGCCCATCAAGGCATGAACCTCGCCGCGCCGCAGCTCGAAGCCGACATCGACCAGGGCGGCGATGCCGCCGAAGCTCTTGGAAATATGCTCGGCGCTCAGAACGGTGTCCGACCGATCGGCAGCGCCGTGCTGCGGGGAAAGGGAACTGCTCTCTCGCATGACAATGGCGGCCTCCCTTCCGTCGTCGTCAACTTCCCGCAAACGCTAATCTAAACGTTTCGATCATGTCAAGCTGATATGAGGTACCGCATGTTTACTGCATTTCGATTCTTGCTAAAAAGGACAGGATTCCGTACGTATTGGCCGGCAAGGGTGGCGAAACGTTTCGAAAATGACAGCATCAGGGCAAAAAAAACACCGGAAATCCACCGCGCCCACCATGCTTCATGTGGCTGAAGCGGCGCGTGTTTCTGTCGCCACCGTTTCGGCGCTGATCAATGGCACGGCGACGGTCAGTCCGGAGCTTAGCCAGCGCATCGAACAGGCGATCCGCGATATCGGCTACAAGCGCAACGCGATCGCCCGCAGCCTGAAGATGGGCACGACCCGCACGATCGGACTGACCGTGCCGCACATCACCAACCCATTCTTCACCGATGTCGTCTCGGTCATCCAGCAGGCCTTCGACCGGGCCGGCTATGCCGTCATGCTGTGCTGCACGGACGAGGATTTGAACACCCAGGACGATCAGATCAAGCTGCTGCTCGACCGCATGGTCGACGGGCTGATCGTGGCGCGCGTCGGCGACGGCGCGATCCTCAAGCGGATCGTCGACGACGCCAACGTGCCGGTGGTGCTGCTCGATCGTATCTGCAAAGGCGTCGACACCGATGCCGTGGTGCTGGACAACCAGCGCGCGGTGTTCGACGCCATCACCTATCTGATCAATCTCGGCCACCGGCGCATCGGTTACATCACCGGCACGTCGGACATTTCGCCGATGCATGACCGCATGGCGGGATATCGCGAGGCGCTTCACGCCGCCGGCCTGCCGATCGCGGAGGAGCTGATCCGCTTCGGCAATTTCCACGAGATCGACGGCTACAACGCGACCATGCAGATGCTGTCCTCGCACGATCGGCCAAGCGCGATCTTCTCGGCCAACAACCCGATGGTGATCGGCACCATGAAGGCGATCCGCGACATCGGCCTGTCCTGCCCGGAAGACATTTCAGTTGCCTGCTTCGACGACTTTCCATGGTCCGACGTGTTTCAGCCGCAGCTGACCACCGTCGCGCAGCCGGTGCAGGCGATCGGCGAACAGGCGGCCAATCTGCTTCTCGACCGTCTCGCCGGCAACAGGGACGCGCCGCCGCGCAAGCTTTTGCTCAAGGGCCGGCTGATGATCCGCAATTCATGCCGCCCGCTCGGGGCGATTGCGCAGAGCGTGAGCGCATAGTTTTTCGCCCAGCATATATCGTACCAGAACTTGTCAGGCCGCCTGCGACAGCGATTTGTGCGCCTCGGCCAGGATCTCGAACGACCGCACCCGCGCCGCATGATCAAAAATCTGCGCGGTGACCATCAGCTCGTCGGCGCCGGTGCGGCGCACGAAAGCATCGATGCCTTGCCGCACCGTTTCCGGGGAGCCGACGACGGCGCAGGACAATGCCTGGCCCAGCATGGTCTTTGCCATCGGATCGAGATCGCGGTCATAGTTCTCGACAGGTGGCGGCAGCCGTCCGGCCCGGCCGGTGCGCAGATTGACGAAAGCCTGTTGCAGCGAGGTGAACAGCAAACGAGCCTCGGCATCGGTGGGCGCGGCAAAGACGTTGAGGCCAAGCATGACATGCGGCTTGTCGAGGTGCTCGGAGGGTTGGAAGCGCGAGCGGTAGACATCCAGCGCGTGATCCAGATCCGCCGGCGCGAAATGCGAGGCGAAGGCATAGGGCAGGCCGAGCATGGCGGCAAGCTGCGCGCCGTAGAGGCTGGAGCCGAGGATCCAGACCGGCACGCCCTGGCCTTCGCCGGGCACGGCACGGATGCGTTGGCCTTCCTCGGCCGGCTGGAAATAGCCCATCAGCTCGACGACATCCTGCGGGAAATTGTCGACCCCGGCCTCGAGATTGCGGCGCAAGGCGCGGGCGGCACCCATGTCGGTGCCGGGCGCCCGGCCGATGCCGAGATCGATGCGGCCCGGATGCAATGCGGCCAGCGTGCCGAACTGCTCGGCAATCACCAGCGGCGAATGGTTGGGCAGCATGATGCCGCCGGCGCCGACACGAATGGTCTTGGTGCCGCCCGCGACATGGGCAATGACGACGGCTGTGGCGGCACTGGCAATACCCGGCATGTTGTGATGCTCGGCCAGCCAGAAACGCTTGTAGCCCAGGCGCTCGGCATGGCGGGCAAGATCGAGCGAGTTGGCCAGCGACTGCGAGGCATCGCTGCCTTCGACGATCGGCGACAGGTCGAGAACGGAAAGAGCGGTCATGGGTGGGATCCTGTGTCAGGACCGCATGTAGGAAGCATCCGGCGGCGCCGCAAATTCAAAAATATTGATCAGCCTTTGACAGCTTCGGGGTCGGCGATGTCGTCCTCCTCGACGACAACCGCGTGCTGCGCGGCGAGAAAATTGCCGACATGGCTGAGCCCATCGAAATGATCGCAGAACACCTTGATGACGACCAGCAGCGGCACCGCCATCAGGGCGCCGACGAAACCCCACAGCCATGACCAGAAGGCGATGGCGATAAAGATCGCCACGGCGTTGATCTCGAGGCGCCTGCCGACCACCATCGGCGTCACGAACTGGCCTTCGACGATGTCGCACAAGATCACGAAGGCCGGCGCCAGAAGCGCGTAGAAGATGGTATCGAAGCTGATCAACGCCATGACCGTGACAAGCACGATGGTGATCAGTGCTCCGACATAGGGCAGGAAATTGAGCAGGGCGGCAGCAACGCCCCAGACCAGCGGATTGGGCACGCCGAGCGCCCAAAGACCGAGAGCGATGACCGTGCCGAGGCCGGCATTGATGATGGTGACGGTGAGCAGATAGTGCGAGATTTCGCGTTCGACGTCATAGACGACGCGCAGCGCCCGCTTCTTTTCGCTGAGGCTGGCGAAGGACTGGATGATCTTTTCATAAAACATCGTGCCGGAGGCGAGCAGGAACAGCGACAGCACGAAGATAATGGTGAGGCCTGTTCCCGCCGACAGGATGTTGCTGGCGGCCGCCGACAGGATGCCGGACTGCGCCACCGCCACCTTCTGAATACCGGACTCCTGCGAGGTCTCGGTCAGTTGTTCGATCTGATGCGAAATCTGCATGATCTTCTCGAGCGGCTGTCGCAATTGCGCCAACCGTTCGGTGAGCTTCTGGCCGATCGACGAGGTGTTGTTGATAAGATCGATGATCGGGCCACTGAGCAGATAGCCGGCGGTGGCGAACACACAAAGGGACAACAGCACCAGAAGGGTTGCCGAGATCACTTCCGGGATACCGTGCTTGCGCAGCAGCCGGACGATCGGCGTCAGCGTCAGCGCCAGCAGGAAAGCCAGAAGCACTGGCATGAAAAAGGCGCGGGCGAAATAGAGCGCGTAGATGGCCATGAAGAGAAAGATGCCGATCAGCAACGAGCGCATCAGACGCGTGTCGGCGCGAGCCGCGACGCGCGAATCCGGTTCATCGGAAACGTCCTGTCCCCAGGCTGTGGGTTCGGTTTTCATGGTCACCCCTCAAGCCGGCGCCCCTTCGCACGGCAATCGCCTCCATGAAACGCAGAGTTACGGGCGAGGGTTCCATGAGCCGGCTTCGGGATTGAGGCCGCTCGCGCCGGCTCCGGGTCAGGCTGCCGGCGACGTGACGGCTGTGGCGGGCTTGGCTGTTTCCTTGCGCACGATCGGCGCCACCCTGGTGCCGTAGAGTTCGATCGCCTTCATGATCTTGGCGTGCGGCATGGTGCCGATCGCCATCTGCAGCAGGAAGCGGTCATTGCCGAAGATCTTGTGCTGGGCGACGATCTTTTCAGCCACTTGCTCGGGACTGCCGACGAACAGGGCGCCTGTGGGGCCGCGCGACTGGTCGAAATGCGCCCGCGAGGTCGGACCCCAGCCGCGCTCGCGGCCGATGCGATTCATCACTTCCGCCTGCGGGCCGTAGAAATCGTCCGCCGCCTGCTCGGTCGTCTCGGCGATGAAGCCGTGCACGTTGATGCTGGTGGCAAGGCCCGCCGGATCACTGCCGGCGCGCTTGGCGGCTTCGCGGTAGAGATCGAACAGCGGCGCGAAACGCGCCGGCTCGCCGCCAATGATGGCGAGCGCCAGCGGCAGGCCGAGCGCGCCAGCGCGGGCGGCAGACTGCGGCGTGCCGCCAATGGCGATCCAGACCGGTAGCCTGTCCTGGAAGGGCCGGGGATAAACGCCGCGATCGTTGATCGGCGCACGCAGATTGCCCGACCAGGTGACCTTCACGCTGTCGCGGATGGCAAGCAGCAGATCGAGTTTTTCGGCGAACAGCTCGTCATAATCCTCGAGGTTGAAACCGAACAGCGGGAAGGATTCGATGAACGAGCCGCGCCCGGCCATGATCTCGGCGCGGCCGCCCGACAGAAGATCGAGCGTGGCAAATTGCTGGAAAACGCGCACCGGGTCATCGGAAGACAGAACGGTGACCGCGCTGGTCAGCTTGATGCGCTTCGAACGCTCGGCCGCCGCGGCCAGGGCCACGACCGGTGCGGAGGCGGCATAGTCGGGCCGGTGATGCTCGCCGAGGCCGAAGACGTCGAGGCCGACCTGGTCGGCCAGCTCGATCTCCTCGATCAGGTTGCGCAGCCGCTCATGCGGGCCGATGGCACCGGGGCCCGGCTGCGGGCTGACGTCGGCGAATGTGTAGAGACCGAGTTCCATTTGATGTCATCCTGGTGTTGGGTTTTCGGGTTAGACGTAGCGACGCCTCAGCCGCGCCGCCAGTGGGGCGGACGGTGAACAGTGCATGTCGGTTTCGGCTCTATCTCTTCGTCGCCATTCCGGACGGAAAACCGCTTCACACTTTTCCTGGAATTGCTCCAAAGGCGTCTCCCGAGTGCAACAGCCGACAATTTCATGGCTGCCATGCCGTTTTGGCGCTTGAACTCTCGGTTTTCGCGCGTATGTAAGCGTCGCGAATTGACTTCAGGGAAGTGGACTTGGCTATCTACAGGGAAAAAGACGTTTTCGAGCGGCGCAATGCCGCAAACGAGGCAAAGAAGGCGCTCCTCGAGCGCTTCAAGGCAAAGCCGGCGGCGGATGATCCCGCAGTGCTGGCGCGGCAGGCTGAACGCAAGGCTATCCTTGCGGCCCGCGAAATCCGCGAGGCCGAAAAGGCCCGGCTGAAGCAGGAGAAGCTGGCACGCGAAGCGGTCGAGAAGGCCGAGCGCGAGGCAGCAGCCGAAGCGGCACGTATCGCCGCCGAGGAAGCTGCACAGGCCGAGGCCAAGATTCGGGAATCCGAAGAGAACGAGCGCATCGCCCGTCTTCTGGCCGACGAAGCCGAACGCAAGGCCAAGCGTGACGCGCGTTATGCGGCACGCAAGCAGCGTACCGGCAGGACGCCTCCGGGCTTCTCCGCCCGCTAGCTCTCGGCTACGGAGCAATCTGCTTCGAGAACCAGGGTCGCCTCGCAGCGGCCCTGAACGTGTTTGTCCCATGCATGTCGCCCTGGTCCCGGCTCTGGGAGGACGACATGCGCAAACCAAGAGACCTAAGCGTTACCGTCAGGCGGCGAACTTCAGCCCCATGATGCCGCAGACGATGAGCGCGATGCAGGCCAGCCTGATCGCGGTGGCCGGTTCGCCGAGCAGCCAGATGCCGAGCAGTGCCGTACCGACGGTGCCGATGCCGGTCCACACCGCATAGGCGGTGCCGACGGGCAGCGCCTTCAGCGCCAGGCCGAGCAGAGTGAGGCTGACGACCATCGAGGCAACGGTCAGCACGGTCGGCACCAGCTTCGAGAAGCCATCGGTGTATTTGAGGCCGATTGCCCAGCCGATCTCGAACAAGCCAGCGAAAAAGAGAAGAATCCACGACATCGACAACGCTCCATCAGAGCATCGGACCGAAAAGTGACTTCGGCGTCCGACGATCAGTCAAACAATGGCGGGTCGTCCCGTCCGGATTTGGGGAAGCGCGAGGTCGTCCCCGCCACGCCAATATAAGAATTTCGGGCGCTCGATCAACAGCGACCGGCAACAAGTGTCGCCGGCCGTAATCTTATTGCGAAGTGGATCGCCGGACCTACTTGTCCTTGAGCTTCATCGCCTTGACCGGCGGCGCCTTCAGCGCCGGAGCCGGAGCGGGCTTCTTGGCGTCCTTCTTCGGCTTGCGGGCTTCCTTGCCTGCCTTCATCGCACCTTTAGCCATGATTCGTTCCTCCTGATGTGAGAAGCCAAGTGAAACAAGAGAACCGCCCGACCGCAAGGGGTTAGCGACTGTTGCCGCCGACAGCGGATCGCTTTCAACCGGTTTCTAGAGCAATTCACCGTTTCGCGGAAACAGTGAATTGCTCTAACTCTTTGTTTTGACGCAATTCCGGACGGAAAACCGCTTCACACTTTTCCTGGAATTGCTCTAATTTGCTCGTAAACCATGGCGGTCCGTGCCATGGTCATTTTCGCACTGCAGCATCGACCCGAGCTTCGCCGGGTGATCGTCAGGCAGGCCGTCAGGACGACAATGCGAATCCACATCGGCTGCGAGATGAGCTTCGACTTTCCGCAGGAAACGCCGCTCATCGCGATGCTGAATGTGCACTATTCGCGGGCCTCCGATCTCGAGCGGCCGGATTTCCTGATCTCCAATCCGCCGGTGCCGATCGAAAGCTATCGCGACAGTTTCGGCAATTGGTGCAACCGGCTTGTCGCGCCGCCCGGGCGCTTCACCTTCGGCACCGACGCGGTGATCCGCGACCCCGGCACCTTCGAGATGGGCGACCTGATGGCCTGGCAGCACGAGGTGCGCGACCTGCCGGCGGACACATTGCTGTTCCTGCTGCCCAGCCGTTTTTGCGAAAGCGACCTTCTGGCTGACGAGGCGTGGCGGCTGTTCGGCAACACGCCGCTGGGTATTCCGCGCGTGCAGGCGGTCTGCGACTTCGTCCACAGCCACATCGTCTTCAACTACGGCAATGCACGGCCGACGCGCACCGCGGCGGAAGCCTATCGTGAACAGAGCGGCGTGTGCCGCGACTACGCGCATCTCGCCGTCACCTTCTGCCGGGCACTCAACATCCCAACGCGCTATTGCACCGGCTACATCAGCGACATCGGTATGCCGAAGCCATGGGCAAGCATGGATTTCTGCGCCTGGATGGAAGTCTATCTCGGCGGCCGCTGGCATGTCTTCGACCCGCGCAACAATGCACCGCGCATCGGCCGCATCCTGATCGCCTCCGGCCGCGACGCCGCCGACGTGCCGCTGACCCATATTTTCGGCCCGGGAACGCTTGCCGGCTTCAAGGTGTGGACCAGCGAGATCATCGAGTAGTCGCCGTTTTCCATAGACCGGATCTCTCATGGCCGCTGCCGTGGACGACCCGACATTCGCGCGGTGTGATGCCTGTGGAGCTTTAGCGGCCTGGCCGCTAGACTGCGCCTTGAACGGGGGCAAATGCCATGGCCGGGCACGGCGGCTCAAAAAAGGTGATCTACGCGGCGCTCGCCGGCAATCTCGCCATCGCGCTGACCAAGTTCGCCGCCGCCGCCTTTACCGGCAGTTCGGCGATGCTGTCGGAGGGCGTCCATTCGCTGGTCGATACCGGCAATGGCGGCCTGCTGCTCTACGGCATGCACCGCGCCGCTCGCCCTGCCGATCGCACGCATCCGCTCGGCCACGGCCGCGAACTCTACTTCTGGAGCTTCATCGTCGCGCTCCTCGTCTTCGCGCTGGGCGCCGGCGTGTCGTTCTACGAAGGCGTGGTCCATATCATGGCGCCGGAGCCGGTCGCCAACGCCAAGGTAAACTATATTGTTCTGGGCCTTTCCTTCCTGTTCGAAGGCAGTTCGTGGTGGGTCGCCCTGAAGGAGTTTCGCCGGCAGAAGGGCAGGCAAGGCTGGCTGCAGGCCGTGCAGTCGAGCAAGGATCCGAGCGTCTACACCGTGCTGTTCGAGGACAGTGCGGCACTTCTCGGCCTGATCGTCGCTTTCGCCGGCATATTGGCAGCGGAACTGCTGGAGATGCCGGAGCTCGACGGCGCCGCCTCGATCGGCATCGGACTGATCCTTGGCGCGACCGCGATCTTCCTGGCCCGCGAAAGCAAGGGCCTGCTGATCGGCGAGCCGGCGTCGCCCGAGGTGCAGATGAAAGTGCTGGCGATCGCCCAGCAGGATCCGGCGGTGCAGCGGGCGAACGGCGTCCTGACCGTCCATATGGGGCCGACAGAGATCGTCGCCGGGCTCAGCATCGAGTTCGAGGACCATTTGACGGCGCCCGAGATCGAAGCTTGCGTCGAGCGCCTGGAGGCGCAGTTGAAGAAGGAAATGCCGGAGATCACACGGCTGTTCGTCAAGCCGCAGACGTCAGGCACCTGGGAGCAGCGACGCAGGCTGATCGATTCCGCATCCGATCCTGCCCTGGACTAAAACCGTGCCATTGCCTCACGGCCTTGCGCCGCTAGATTGAAGGGGCTTTGGAGGAACGAAGATGAGAATAGACGGCGGCTGTCATTGTGGCGCCATCACCTACGAGGCGGAGGTCGATCCGGAAAAGACCACGATCTGCCACTGCACGGATTGCCAGCAACTGACCGGCACGGCTTTTCGCCTTACGGTTCCGGCGCCGGAAAGCAACTATCGCATCACCAAGGGCACGCCGAAAATCTACATCAAGATCGTGGCGAGCGGCGCCAAGCGCACCCAGGCCTTTTGCGCCGACTGCGGTTCGCATCTTTACGCCACGTCTGTCGGAGATGGTCCGAAGGTCTATGGAATTCGCGTGGGGACCGCGCGGCAGCGCCAGGATTTGATCCCGACACAGCAGAAATGGCACCGCTCGGCGCTGCACTGGCTGCCTGAATTTCAGGGCATGACCACGTTGGAGGAGCAGTAGCGCCGGTCCGGCACCGCGCCTCAATCGTCGCCTTCGACGACCCTCAGCCTGAGCTGCCCGGTTTTCGAATCGGCAACGCGCGCGCCGGTATCGACCTTGGCGGCGGGAGCCCGTGACGCGGCGTCTACGGCGGCATCGCCGTCGGGCTGCGCGCCGAATTCCAGCGCCTCGATCTTCTGGCCGCGCTTGGTGACCTTCGACGTCGAAACCAGTATGTCGTCGATGTCCTTGGCCGACTGGCCGAAATGCACCTGCAGCTTGCGCACCCGCTCATCGACACGCGCAACATCCTCCATCAGCCGGATGACCTCGCCCTGGATCAGGTGCGCCTGTTCGCGCATGCGGGCATCCTTGAGGATCGCCTGGATGACCTGGATCGACAGCATCAGCAGCGACGGCGAGACGATGACGACGCGCGCACGGTGCGCCTTGTGCACGATCGCCTCGAAATTCTCGTGGATCTCGGCGAACACCGATTCCGACGGCACGAACATGAAGGCAGTGTCCTGCGTCTCGCCCTGGATCAGGTATTTTTCCGAGATATCGCGGACATGGATCTCGATGTCGCGGCGGAAGGCCTGCGAAGCTGCCTTCTGCAGATCGGCGCCATCGGCGGCGCGGATGGCGTTCCAGGCTTCCAGCGGAAATTTTGCATCGATGGCCAGCGACGGCGCGCCGTTCGGCATCTTCACCAGGCAGTCGGGCCGGCTGCCGTTCGACAGCGTCGCCTGGAACTCATAGGCACCGTGCGGCAGGCCGTCGGCAACGATCGCCTCCATGCGCGACTGGCCGAACGCGCCGCGCGTCTGCTTGTTCGAGAGGATCGCCTGCAATTGCACGACCTGGCCGGCGAGCGACTGGATGTTGCCTTGCGCGACGTCGATGATCGCCAGCCGTTCCTGCAATTTGGCCAGGCTCTCATGCGTGGATTTGGTCTGCTCGGTCATGGTCTGGCCGAGCCGGCCGGTCATGGCGTCGAGGCGTTGGCCGATCGATTGCGTCAGTTCCGCCTGCCGTGCGCCGAACACTTCCGCAATGGCGCCCATGCGGCCCTGCATTTCGGCCTGGCTTTGCAGAATGCCGGCCATCCGCACTTCCGCATCGCGGGCATGATCGGCGGCTTCCGCGGCCGCCACGGCGCGCGCCTTGGCCGACCGCCACAACGCAATGACCAGCGCCACGAACAGGGCCAGAAACAGCAAAACGCCGAAGGCCAGCGCATGGCCGAGCGTGATCGTTGTGGCGCCAAGCCGGGCGACAGGCTCCGAAAGGATGGTGCTCAAATCATTCATGTGGACAGCATAGACGATTCGCCGCGATAGCACAGATCAAAACGTGAACGCGCCTGATGCCAACCGGTTGACGCGTTTCGCTGGAGGTCTTAGGTGGAACGCCATGCCGATCAAGCCGCTCATCATCCTTCCCGACCCCATCCTGCGCCAGGTTTCCAAGCCCGTAGAGCGTGTCGACGCGCCTTTGCGCAAATTAGCCGACGACATGCTGGCGACCATGTATGAAGCGCCGGGCATCGGGCTGGCGGCAATCCAGATCGGCGAGCCGCTGCGCTTGCTGGTGATCGATCTCGCCAAGGAAGACGAGACGCCGGCGCCGCATGTCTTCATCAATCCGGAAATCCTGGAGAGCGCCGATGCGCGCTCCGTCTATGAGGAAGGCTGCCTGTCGATCCCGGATTATTACGCCGAGGTCGAACGCCCCGCCGCCGTGCGGGTCAAATATCTCGACCGCGACGGCAAATTGCAGGAGATAGAGGCCGAGGGGTTGATGGCGACCTGCCTGCAACACGAGATCGACCACCTCAATGGCGTCCTGTTCATCGATCACATCTCGAAGCTGAAGCGCGACATGGTGGTAAAGAAATTCAAGAAGCTCGCCAGGGACAAGGCGCCGGGCAAGCTCGCGGGATAAGGTACGGGAGTCCCCTCCAGGCCTATTGTCGGCAGGATTGCCACCAAATGGAGATGCCGACGGTCGACATGCTGATCAGGGACATTCCTGAGCCTTTGAAGCGCGAGATCGAACTGGCGGCGCGCGAGGTCGGCCAGAGCGTCTCGGACAAGGCCATCGGCCTTCTGCGCAAAGGCATAGTTGCGGAGAGGCCGGCCCGAGAGGAGTCGAGCCTCTCGGCGTGGGCTGCAATTCGCTCGGCTTTCGTATCTGAAAGCGCAATTGGCGATGAATACGCGGAAATCATGGAGAAGATCGAAGCGGAAAGATAGCGCGACGGTCGTCCCGCGACTTCGACGGCCTTGACCTGAAGCTCGTAAACCCGTTTGAAGCGGATGCCTGAGCCGGCACACTGCGCGAGCAAGAAGACAGGATACCAGAAGAAAAAATGCCCCTTCGCGTCATCTTCATGGGCACGCCGGAGTTTTCGGTGCCGACCTTGCGCGCGATCGCCGAGGCTGGCCATGAGATATCAGCCGTCTATACCCAGCCGCCGCGCGCTGCCGGACGACGCGGACTGGAGCTGACGCCGTCGCCGGTGCAGCGCGAGGCGGAGCGACTGGGCATCGAGGTGCGGACGCCGGTTTCGCTCAAAGGCGAGGCCGAACAGGCCGCTTTTCGCGCCTTGCAGGCCGATGTGGCGGTGGTCGTCGCCTATGGTTTGCTGCTGCCGAAGGCGGTTCTGGAGGCAACCCGGCTCGGCTGCGTCAACGGCCATGCGTCGCTTCTGCCGCGCTGGCGCGGCGCCGCCCCCATCCAGCGCGCCATCATGGCCGGAGACCTGGAAAGCGGCATGATGGTGATGCGCATGGAAGAGGGCCTGGACACCGGTCCGGTCGGGCTGGTTGAAAAATGCGCTATCGAACCCGATATGACAGCCGGCGATCTGCATGATCGGTTGATGAGTGTCGGTGCTGCCTTGATGGTGGAAGCGCTGGCGCGACTGGAAAGGAATACGCTGACATTCACCACACAAGCTGTGGATGGGGTGACCTACGCCAAGAAAATCGATAAATCCGAGACTCGCGTGGACTGGACTCGCTCGGCAAGTGAGGTCCACAATCATATTCGCGGCCTGTCGCCCTTTCCCGGCGCCTGGTCGGAGATAGGAATTGGCGGCCGCCAGGAGCGGCTGAAACTGCTTCGCTCGACGCTGTCGCAAGGCCTGTCGCCTTCGGAAGATTTGGGCGAGTCGGGAGGAATTCTCGATGACCGGCTGACGGTCGCCTGCGGGGCAGGCGCGATCAGGCTGGTCGAAGTTCAACGGGCGGGCGGAAAGCCCGCTGCCGCGTCGGAATTCCTGCGCGGGGCCAAGATCGAAAAAGGACTGAAATTCTCATGAGCATGATGTCGATACGCGCGGCAACGCCGCGGGATCGCGAGGCCATCCGCCTCGTCGAGGAACACGCTTTCGGCCAGCAGGCGGAGGCCGGTCTGGTCGACGCGCTGGTGACCGGCGGCGACGCGGTTGCCGAACTGGTTGCGGAAGAGGACGGCCAGGTGGTCGGCCATATCCTGTTTTCGCGGCTGTTCGTCCAGAATGGCGGCAAGACCTTCGCGGCCGTGGCGCTGGCGCCGCTGGCGGTGGAGCCCTCGTTCCATGGCAGCGGCATTGGCGGCGCGCTGATCCGCGAGGCGCATATCCGCCTCAAGGATGGTGGTGAGACGCTGGCCGTGGTGCTGGGCGACCCCACCTATTACGGGCGTTTCGGCTATAGCCACACGCGTGCCGAGAACTTCGAAAGCGAATACCAGGGCGAAGCGCTGCAGGCGCTGGCCTGGGGTGACGCGCCAGAAGCAGGCAGGCTGGTCTACGCCTCCGCCTTCACCGCTCTCGCCGCGTAGAACAGTCAGCCGTTTTCACGGAAACGGCGAACTGCACTCCTCTTTGTTTTAACGCAATTCCGAACGGAAAACCGTTTCACACTTTTCCTGGAATTGCTCGAGGCGAGAGCTCTAGCCGCAAATGCCGCGTTTTCGCCTCGACATCGAATATGACGGCAGCCTGTTTGCCGGCTGGCAGCACCAGGCGGATCAGCCTTCGGTGCAGCAGGCGATCGAACAGGCGATCGAAAAATTCTGCGGCGAAGCGATCAGGCTGCGCGCCGCCGGCCGCACCGATGCCGGCGTGCATGCGACCGCGCAGGTGGCGCATGTCGACCTCGTCAAGGCGTGGCCGAGCGACAAGGTGCGCGATGCCGTCAACGCCCATCTGCAGGCGGCCGGGGCGCGCATCGCCATCCTGAAAGCGACGGTGGTCTCCGACAGTTTCGACGCCCGCTTCTCGGCCATTGGCCGCCACTATCTCTACCGCATCCTGAACCGCCGCGCGCCGGCCGCGCTCGACAAGGGCAAGGTGTGGTGGGTGCCGAAGCGGCTCGACGCCGGCGCCATGCACGAAGCGGCAAAGGTCCTGCTCGGACGGCATGACTTTACCACCTTCCGCTCGACCCAGTGCCAGGCCAACAGCCCGATCAGGACGCTGGAACGGCTCGATGTGAGCCGACAAGGCGACATGGTCGAGGTCAGGGCTTCGGCGCGCTCGTTCCTGCACAACCAGGTGCGTTCGATGGTCGGCTCGCTCAAGCGTGTCGGCGACGGCGGCTGGAGCGCGGCCGACCTGAAAACATCGCTCGAGGCGCGCGACCGCGCCGCCTGCGGCCAGGTGGCGCCGCCCGACGGGCTGTTTCTCACCGGTGTCGATTATCCGATCGAGACGAGCCCGGAAAGGCTCTGAACTCCGACATCGTCCGGGACGGTGATGCCGAGCAACGTCTGCAGGCCGAACAGCACCAGCAGCGACGCAATGAACATGCCGACGAAAACGGCCGTGCCGACCGCTGCGCCCCTGCCCATCGTGGCATTTGTCATGCGCCAGGTCAGCACCATAGAAAGGGCAAAGAGGAACAGCGACACAAGGCTCGAAACCTGGCTTGCGGACGACAGGAAAAGCCGGATCAGCGCCGAAGGCAGCATCAGCCAGGCGGTGATGGCCGAAGCCCAGTTGCTGGCAACGACGTAGTGGACGAAGCGGCCGCCTATGCCGGCGCGCGGCGCGATGAAAGCGAGCGCAACCAGCGGCAGCACCCAGGAGCCGATGTCGACCGTCGCCAGGCGCACCAGCATGCTGAAGCGCCCCGCGAAGGCGTCGGGATCGCCGATTTCGTTGGCGATGCCGACCCAGCCGACGATCAGCGCCGGTGCTGCAACGACAATGGCGAAGAAGGAATTCCAGAAGCCGTCGGCCGACAGGTCGAGCAGGCGCAGGCCGTCGGCTCTGCCGAGCATCAATCGCCAGGCGCCCGTCAGCGAAGCTTGGGTTTCGTCCGCCGAAAGCATGCTGTTCAGCCCTGTCCGAACCAGTCTTCTATGAAGCGCTGGTAGATTTGCGTCAGCGTCTCGAGGTCGGCAATGGCGACGCGCTCGTCGACCATGTGCATGGTCTTGCCGACCAGCCCGAACTCGACCACCGGGCAATAGTCCTTGATGAAACGCGCATCGGAGGTTCCACCGGAGGTCGACAGCGTCGGCTCCTTGCCGACCGCCGACTTGATCGAGCCGCGCAGCGTTTCGATCAGCCTGTCGTCACGGGTCAGGAAGACATGGCTCGGCCGGTCGCGCCAGACGAGCTCGTAGTCGACCGGCGTCTTCTTGCCCTGCCGGTACTTCTTGCGCCTGGCCGCCTGGTCGAGCCGGTTGTGGATTTCGGCCTGCAGGGTCTCGTCCGTCCAGGTGTCGTTGAAGCGGATGTTGAAGGTCGCGGTCGCTTTGGCCGGGATGACATTGGTGGCCGGGTTGCCCACATCGATGGAGGTGACCTCCAGATTGGTCGGCTGGAAATCCCTGGTTCCCTTGTCGAAAACCGGATGCAGCAAGGCATCGACCAGGCTCATCAGCCCGCGCACCGGATTGTCGGCAAGCAAGGGATAGGCGACATGGCCCTGGCGGCCATTGACGGTGACGGCGCCGGACATCGAGCCGCGGCGGCCGATCTTGATCATGTCGCCCAGCGCATCCGGGTTGGTCGGCTCGCCGACGACAGAGGCATCCCATTTCTCGCCCCTGGAAGCCGCCCATTCGAGCAGCTTGACCGTGCCGTTGATCGCGGGGCCTTCCTCGTCGCCGGTGATCAGCAGCGAGACCGAGCCTTTCGGACCGCCATTGGCCTCGACATGGCGCGCCACGGCGGCGATGAAACAGGCGATGCCGCCCTTCATGTCGACGGCGCCGCGGCCATACATCTCGCCATTGGCGATCTCGGCGGCGAAGGGCGGATGCGTCCAGGCGGCTTCGTCGCCGACCGGCACCACGTCGGTGTGGCCGGCGAACATCAGATGCGGGCCATTGCCGGAACGCCTTGCATAGAGGTTTTCGATATCGGGCGTGCCGTCTTCGGAAAACACCGGCCGATCGACCAGGAAGCCGAGCGGTTTGAGCATCGTCTCCAGCGCGGTCAGCGCACCGCCCTCAGCGGGCGTCACCGAAGCGCAACGGATAAGGGCGGCGAGGTTTTCGGCAGGATCGGTCGGCAGCGTCATGGCAAAAGCGATAGTCGAAAGCGCAGGGCCTGTCACGGCCAGACATAGGGGCCAGCCTCATGGCTGGCGATACCGCCGATATTATGGTTTTCATGTCGTATAGTTGCGACCCGGCGCGGGCGACAGGATGGCAGACAAGGACAAACGGATCGTCATAGCCGGTGCCGGCAGCATCGGCTGCTATGCCGGCGGCTGCCTGGCGCTGGCCAGCCGAAAGGTCATTCTGCTGGCCCGGCCGCGCATTGAGGCAGCGTTGCGGCAGGGTGGATTGCGGGTCAGCGACCTCCAGGGCCGCGATCGCTCGATCAAGCCGGAGGCGCTTGCCGTCACCACCGATCCGGCCGCCACCCTGCCGCAGGCAGACGTGATCCTGGTCACGGTCAAGAGCGGCGCCACTCAGGACATGGCGGATCTTATCAAAGCTCATGCCCGGCCCGACGCCGTGGTGATCAGCCTGCAGAACGGTGTCGACAATGCCGACAGGCTGCGTGCCGGACTTGGCCGGCGAACGGTGCTGGCCGGCATGGTGCCGTTCAATGTGGTGCAGTCGCCGGACGGCGAGCTGCCGCTGCGCGTGCACCGCGCCAGCGACGGCAAGGTGATGGTCGAGGATGGCGATGCCGGCCTGGTCGGCCTGCTTGGCGTCGAAGGGTTTGCGGTTGAAGCGCATGGCGACATGAAGGCGGTGCTGTGGGGCAAGCTGCTGATGAATCTGAACAACGCGCTGGTGGCGCTTTCCGGCCTGCCGCTGGCAACCGAACTGGCCGACCGACGCTGGCGGCTGATCCTGGCTGGCCAGATCGACGAGGCGCTGACGGCGCTGAAAGCGTCCGGCATCGAGCCGGCGCGGATCGCCGGCCTGCGGCCGGCGCTGCTGCCGAAAGTGCTCAGGCTGCCGGACTGGCTGTTCAAGCTCTTGGCGCGGCGCATGCTGGCGATCGACCCGCAGGCGCGCTCGTCGATGTGGGACGATCTTCAGCGCGGCCGGCCGACGGAGATCGACGACTTGCAAGGTGCCATCTTGCGGCTGGCGGGGAAGGCCGGCACGCCCGTGCCGACGGTTCAGCGGATCATCGCCTTGGTGCGCGCGGCGGAAGCGGAGCGGCTTGGCTCGCCGGGCCTGGCGCCGGAGCAGATTGTTGCACCGGCCGGCCGTCGATCAACGTGATCTTCTGCCAGATTTTCCGCGACAGGTTGGACGCCAGGTTCTCGATGTCGTTGACGCCGTCGATGACCACGTCGTCATTGACCGACTGCGCGAACAATGCGGCGATCTTGCCGGTGATCGACAGCATTTCGGAGCAATAGTCGAGGTAACGCGCCAGGTCGGCGGCATTGGTGATGCGGGCGGGCGAATGCGACGTTGGCTTGAAATCGGCCGACAGCGCCGCCGGATCCTTGGTCAGCTGGTGCATGTCGATGACGTGGATCAGCGAGCGCAGGCCATGCAGCTGGCGAAAGACCTGCTTGCGCTTGATGCGCTCCTCGGAGCGGATCAAGGCGAGAAATCCGACAATGGCGAGGATGAACATGTTGAGCGAAGCTTCGATGCCTTGCACAGACTGGACGGCATCACCCGGTTTGGAAATGCGGTCGAATGGCAATACGGTTCCGACGAAGATGAACATCAGTGCGCCGGCAACGACAGCGGCGACGATGAGGCCGCGCAGCCACCAGATCGGCGCTTCCAGGGCCTTGGCGCCCTGTGCCAGGTCGCGCGACAGCGAGACCAGTTCGGCGGCAACGCCGCGCAGGCCGGCATCGGGGAAACGCTCCGCAACGCGCGTCTCCAGCCGTTCTGCGGTCTCGATGATCAGTTTCGGATCAAGCGTACGGTAGCGCATGTCCGATCGAACCTCAGGGTTGTGCTGGCTCGTTGGTGCGCCGGCCGTAGCGGTTGGGTCCAGGCTGCCCCGGAAACAGGCACAACACAAGGAAGGCCACGATCGAGACCACCGGCACGAACAGGATCAGCGCCGCAATGCCCGGCTTGTCCAAATCGTGCAGCCGCTTGACCGCCAGGGCAATGTTCGACCACAGCGAGGCGATGAAGGCGACGAAGAAGATGAACGACCACATGTTGCTCTCGGCCGAACCTTCCGGCACCAGCGTGAAGCGGTAGAGCGGGAAGGCCTGGATGATAGCGACGAGCAACCCGCCAAGAAAATAGGCCGCGCGACTGACGCGGCCCGAGGTTTTGAAGAAAAGCCAGGTGAGATCTGATCTGTCAGGCAAGCGGGTCCGGTCCATATTGATTGGCGCCCCTGGCGCCTTCGAGAATGCCGCATTCCACCAGAAACCAGATCGGGCCGATCAATGGCACCAGCATGATCAGGCTCCACCAGCCCGACTTGCCGCGATCATGCCAGCGCTTGGCGTAGACTGCGAGTGCGAAATAGATCGAGGCCAGAGCGATGAGAATGCCGATGATGCCGATCTGGGCGCCACTGGCCGTGGTGATGCGTGTACCGAGGATCGCATCGAGAATAAAGGCAACGATGCCAATGACGATGAAAACGCCAATCGCGGCCCAGAACTTGCCACGGTTGATGCGACCGTCAAAACTTGTGAGCAGATACTTCCAGTCCATGTCACCCCTCCATGATGAACCCGCGCGACCGATTGTCGCGCCGGCGGAAGGTGCGCCCGCTTTGCGCAAAGATCAATCGCGCAGCAATTCGTTGATCGAGGTCTTGGACCTGGTTTTGGCGTCGACGCGCTTGACGATGACGGCGCAGTAGAGGCTCGGACCCGGCTCGCCGTTCGGAAAGGGCTTGCCCGGCATCGCTCCGGCGACGACGACGGAATTCGGCGGCACTTCGCCATAGAAAATCTCGCCGGTAGCGCGGTCGACGATCTTGGTCGACTGGCCGATGAAGACGCCCATGCCGAGCACCGAGCCTTCGCGCACGATGCAGCCCTCGACCACTTCCGAGCGCGCGCCGATGAAGCAATTGTCCTCGATGATGGTCGGACCTGCCTGCATCGGCTCCAGCACGCCGCCGATGCCGACGCCGCCGGAAAGATGCACGTTCTTGCCGATCTGGGCACAGGAGCCTACCCCGACCCAGGTGTCGATCATGGTGCCTGTATCGACATAGGCGCCGACATTGACGAAGGACGGCATCAGCACGGCGCCCGGCGCGATATAGGCCGAGCGACGCACGATCGACCCCGGCACGGCGCGAAAGCCCTCCTTTTCGAAATCGACAGCGCCCCAGCCATCGAACTTCGACGGCACCTTGTCCCACCACGTCGCTTCGCCGGGACCACCCTTGATGATCTCCATCGGGTTGAGCCGGAAGGACAAAAGCACGGCCTTCTTCAGCCACTGGTTGACATGCCACTTGCCGTCGGCCTGCCGCTCGGCGACGCGGACGGCGCCGCGGTCGAGCAGGTCAAGCGCCGACTGGATGGCATCGCGCGTTTCGCCGCGCGTCGCAGTCGAAATCGCATCGCGTTCCTCGAAGGCCTTCTCGATGGTCTTTTCGAGGCTCGCCAGATCGGGCTTCGACATGAATTCGCTCCATTACCAAGCTGTTAAGGGACTGAGCCTTAACCTGTTTTGAAAGTCGCGCGGACCCTATGTTAAGGCTTAATGGGGGTCAATCGCGTGTGCGTCACGGGACGGCGCAGTTAAGGGAATTGGACGGGTAGTTATGACTCCTATGGAAAAGGCGGGGTGGACGCCGCTGCCGCATTCGGACGAGGATCTGGAGCGGTCGAAGAGCGTGCCTGACACGCCGCAGACGCGTGCCGAAACCTACCGGCTCGCCTGGAACGATCCCGACTTCATGACGCGGCGCGAGTTGCGCGCGGTCAGGCTGCAACTCGAACTCCTGAAACCGGAAATGATCCTAGCCGAACGCGGCATCCGCTCGACGGTGATCCTGTTCGGCGGTGCGCGCCTGCCGGAACCCGGCGGCGAGGCCTGGGCGGCCAAGAACGAGACGCAGAAGAAGAACCTCGAAGAGAACAGCAAATACTACGAGGAAGCGCGCAAATTCGCCCGCCTCTGCTCGCAGCAATCGGCTACCTCCTATTACCGCGAATATGTCGTGGTGACCGGCGGCGGGCCTGGCGTGATGGAAGCGGGAAACCGCGGCGCCGACGATGTCGGCGCGCCGTCGATAGGCCTCAACATCGTCTTGCCGCACGAGCAGGCGCCGAACATCTATGTGACGCCGGAGCTCTGTTTCAACTTCCATTATTTCGCTATCCGCAAGATGCATTTCGTCATGCGCGCCAAGGCGGTCGCGGTGTTTCCGGGCGGCTTCGGCACGATGGACGAATTCTTCGAGACGCTGACCCTGATCCAGACAGGGCGCATGGAGCGCGTGCCGGTGATCCTGTTCGGCAAATCCTTCTGGAAGCGGGCGATCGATCTCGATTTCCTCGCCGAGCAGGGCACGATCAGCCCCGGCGATCAGGACATCATCGACTTCGTCGACACCGCGGATGAGGCGTGGGGGATTATCAGCCGGTTCTATAAGTTAGGAGAGTAGGGCTGGGGATCGGGGAATTGAAGAATTGAAGAATTGAAGAATTGAAGAATTGAAGAATTGAAGAATTGAAGAATTGAAGAATTGAAGAATTGAAGAATTGAAGAATGAAGGGATTGTGGCTCTGCGTTCGGATCAATCCCCAATTCGTCATTTCATCATTTCTTCATTTCCCCTCCCCCCTCTCCACAATCGCCGTCAGAAACCCCGCCAGATCGTCGGTGACGAAATCGACATCATCCTCATTGGCCGGGTCGCGCTCCCATATCTCGGAAAAGGTCGGCTCGAAATTGCGCGGCACGATCAGCACCGTGGTCATGCCGAGCGACTTCGGCACCGAAAGGTTACGGGCAAGATCCTCGAACATCACCGCATTGTGGCCGGTGACGGCGTGGAGTTCGGCGAACTTCTCGTAGGTCTGGCGCGCCGGCTTGGGATTGAGCCCCGCAGCGACGATGTCGAAGATGTCGTCGAAATGGTCGAGGATGCCGAGCTGGCGCGCGGTGCGCTCGGCGTGCCTGCGGTCGCCGTTGGTGAAGATGAACTTGCGGCCGGGAAGCTGGCGGATGGCGGTGCCGAGAACGGGATCGGGCACCAGCCATGAATAGTCGATGTCGTGGACCTTCTCGAGGAAATCGTCGGGGTCGATGCCGTGGCGTGTCATCAGGCCGTTCAGCGTCGTGCCATATTCGCGGTAGAGCTCCTTCTGCAACTTGCGCGCATCGTCGCGCGGCAATGCCAACAGTTCGCCGACATAGGCGGTCATCTTGACGTCGATCTGCGAGAACAGATTCGAATGGTGCGGATAGAGCGTGTTATCGAGATCGAAGACCCAGTCGGTGACATGGGCGAAGCGGGCGGGGTCAGGGAGCGTGGTCATGGACTCCTTATGGCATGAAACGCGCATTCCGAAAGCGACTTTATCCACAACTTCTGCTCGTTGAGGTTGCGTAAATCGTCTCACGATTCAAATTTTAGGCATCTGGGAAAGGTGGCCTTCAGGGCTTGCTGGCAGAGAGGCAGTCTTGTGGGAGCAAGCGATGAACAGCATAATTCTGAGATCCGCCGCCGTTGCTTTCGCCTCAGTCGCGGCCTCTCTCCTGCTGACCCTGATCATCGTTCCGGCCATGGGATTTCCGGTCAACCGGACGATCTGGCTGACCTCCACGCTCTGTCCGCTGGTGCTGGCGTGGGCCGCCAGCGCAAGCACTTTCTGGCAAAGCGACAGGCTGAAAAACGCGCATCGCGATCTCGCCCGAGCCCATGCCCAGCTCGCCGCCGCGCATCGCCGCCTGGCGGAAAAGGCGAGCCGCGACGACATGACCGGCATGCTCAACCGGGAAAGCTTCTTTGCCGCGCTCGACGGTTCGCGCCGCAAGTCCGATCGCGGCGCGCTGCTGATCATCGATGCCGACCACTTCAAGACCATCAACGACAATTTCGGCCACCTGACCGGCGATGACGCGCTGCTTTTGATCGCCAGCGCGATTCAGCGCGGCGTGCGCAGCGGCGATGTGCTCGGCCGCATCGGCGGCGAGGAATTTGGCGCCTTTCTGGTTGGCGCCACCGAGCAGGAGGCCAAGCGCGTCGCCGAGCGCATTCGCCGCGAAGTCGAGCTGATCCGCTTCCGGCCCGTCGACGAGCGGACCATTCCGCTCACGGTCAGCATCGGCGGTACTGTCTGCGGCGAGGAAGCCAGCGTGTCGGAGTTGATGCGCGCCGCCGACCGGCGCCTCTACCAGGCCAAGCACCAGGGCCGTAACCTGACGATCATCGACACCGGCATTTCCGAGGCGGCGTGATCCGATCTGCCGCAACCGGCCTGTTAAGAAAACTCTAACCCTGTTTGCACTCGGTTGTACCGCTTAGCCGGGTTTTCACTGCTTTGCGGCCAGACTTGGCACGATACTGGCTTCCACGGTGATGCATGTGTCGTTCCGGGAATTGCCGTTCTGGGAACGCCATGCAGTGCCGAAGCCCAGCCGAGAGACCAGCCATGAGTTTCATCATCAAGAAAATGTCACGCCGCGCGCTCGTGCAGGCGTTGATCGCATTGCCTGCCCTGTCCTTGTTCCGCAAGCTGCCTGATGCCGATGCCGCCGGTCCAAAGCCCGACCCGAACGAGATCGTCGAGGTCGATGGCTGGATCCTGAAGCGGAGCGACCTGGCATGATCTTCGACAGCTACGAGGCGTATCGCGCTGCGAACTTCACCCCGAAGGTCTGCATCCTCGGCTCCGGTCCGGCCGGCATGACCATTGCCCGCAAGCTTGGCGCGGCCGGCATTCCGGTGGTGGTGATGGAGGCCGGTCCGCGCGAATTCAGCGACGACTCGCAGGACTTTTACCGGGGCAGCACGGTCGGAGATTTCTATTTCGATCTCGACATCACCCGGCTGCGGTTCATGGGGGGCAGTTCCAACCACTGGGCAGGCTGGTGCCGCGTGCTCGACAAGCAGGATTTCGAGCCGAAGGCCTGGGTACCCGATACGGGCTGGCCGATCGCCCGCACCGACATCGAACCCTATCTGCCGGAAGTGCGCGATATTCTCGACCTTCCGGCCCTCCGGCCCGATATGCCGATCTCGGACGACATTCGCTGGGTGCAGCTGATCAAGAGCCCGGCCGTGCGCTTCGCCGAGAAGTTCGGCGATGAACTCGACAAGGCCACGAACATCGCGGTGGTGCTCAACACTTGTGCCACCGAACTTGCCGGCGACGGCAGACGCGTGACTGGCGCCAGGCTGTGGTCGAACGGACAGGATGCCGGCTCGTTCAGCGCTGACTATTTCATCGTCTGCACCGGTGGGCTGGAGAATTCGCGGCTGCTTCTGTGGTCCAACCAGCGCTCGAACGGCGGCGTCGTGCCGAATGCAACTGCGCTTGGCCGCTACTGGATGGAGCATCCGACCTTCGAGGGCGGCAACGCCATCCTGGCCGACTACAACGCGTTCGAGGTCGACGCCGTCAACGAGGCCTTCTTCTCGCCGACGTTTGCCGCCATGGAGCGGCTGCAGATCATGAACTTCGGCATCCGGCTGATCGAGACGCCGTATCCCGGGGTCAAGAGCCTTATCGCCGACCTCGCCTGCACGGCGCCCAGCATGGCGGAATGGATGTCCTACCAGCTCAGTCAGCGACTGCGCTGCGCGGCCCAGCTCTACGTCGCCTGGGAACAGGCGCCGCTGGCCTCCAACCAGATCGAGTTGTCGAAGACCGATGTCGACCATGCCGGCGTGCCGCGCATCGAACTGCACTGGAAGAAATCCGAACTGGAACATCGCACCCTTCTCGAAGGGCTCAGACTGTTCGGCGCAACGCTGATCGAGAAGAATCTCGGCCGCGTGCGCATTGCCGACTGGATCAGCAATGGTCAGGACTATCCGACCAACGACGAGACGGCGGGCCATCACCATATGGGCGGCACGCGCATGGGCACCGACATCAGCAAGAGCGTGGTCGACGCCAACTGCAAGGTGCACGGCATGGACAATCTCTATGTCGGCGGCTCCTCGGTGTTCTGCACGTCGGGTCAATGCAACCCGACGACGACGATCACCGCGCTGGCCTGCCGGCTGGGCGACCATCTCAGCAAGGTGGTCACCGCCTGACGGCTGCAGGGCAGCATGCTGCCTAGGGCAGTTCACCGTTTCACGGAACGGCGATCCGCTCTAACTCTTTGTTTGACGCAATTCCGGACGGAAAACCGTTTCACACTTTTCCTGGAATGCTCTAGAGCGTCGCCGGATCGAGCGCCGGCTGGTCCTTGCGCCGGGCGACGATTGCCGCGAAATCGGCGGTCTGGAAGGCATCGCGCAAGGCGTCGAAGGACGGCAGCACGAAATAGGCGCGCTGGAACTTGTCGATCTCGTAGCCGGTGCGCATCACCGTTTCCAGGTCGAAGGGCACGTGGTGGGCGTCCTTGCCTTCGACGGCGAACTGCAGCTCGGTAAACGACGACATAAGGCCGGCGCCAAAGGCCTTCAGCGGCTGGCCGGCCTCCCGCATCAGGCCATATTCGGCCGTGTACCAGTAGAGCCGGGAAATCATCTCGTCGCCACCCAGCGCGATGATGTCGCCGGCCTTCTCGCCATACATCTGCATGAAATCGGCGAACACCGGTTGCGACAGCGCCGGCACATGGCCGAAGAAATCATGGAACATGTCGGGCTCGACAATGTAGTCGAGCTCCTGCCTGGTCCGCAGCCAGTTGGTGACCGGGAAGCGGCGATCGGCGAGATGGTCGAAAAACGGAGCCGCGGGAATGAGCCCCGGCACCGCGACGATCTCCCAACCGGTCAGTTTGCGCAGCTTGGCGCTGACCTCGTCGAAGTCGGGAATACGGTCGAGCAGGCCGAGTTTTTCGACGCCGTCGAGGTAGGAATGGTGGGCGAGCTTGCGCGTCAGTCTGGTCTGGCGGTCGCACAGCGTGCGCCACACCGCCTGCTCTTCATCGCTGTAATCGTAACCCTGCGACACGGTGAAATCGGCACGGCAGACCGAGTAGTCGCCGCGCAATCCTTGCGCCGCGCAGTCGCGGGCGTATTCGGCAACGCTCATCGTCGTCATGGTTTTTCTCCTCGCAAAGCAAATCGCTGACGTGCTGAACGTTAAGCGGATTTGCGGAGGCGAATCGGTTTTGATGATGGCTCGAATTCGGAAATCGGGATAATATTCACTCAGAAATTCCCAGGAAGGAGTGAAAATGCCTCGATTCGATGATTTCGAGATCAAGATGCTCGATGTCCTGCAGCGCGACGGGCGCAAACCGGTTTCCGAGCTGGCGCAAGAGATCGGCCTGTCGACGACACCATGCGCGCGGCGCTTCGAGGCGCTGCAGGAGGCCGGCATCATCAAGGGATTTGCCGCCGTGATCAGCCGCCGCGCTGTCGGGCTGATGGTCGAGGTGTTCATCCAGGTGCGCCTCGTCAGCCACAGCGACGGCTCGCCCGAAAGCTTCATCGCCGCCGTGCAGCGCATGGACGAGGTTTCCTCGTGCTGGACGATGACCGGCGACCATGACTTTCTGCTGCATGTCATGGTGCCGTCGGTCGACGAGCTCAACGCTTTCGTCATGCACCGGCTGATGCGGCTCGACGGCGTGCGCGACGTCCACACGCAGTTGGTGCTGCAGAACATCAAGGGCCCGGGCCATGTGCCGCTCGGGCATCTCAGGCGATGACAATGCCTGCCCTTCGCACTCCTTGAGGAAAAGCTGCACGCAAACTGCTGAAACGGGCCAAGCACGTGTCCACATCGCCGGCCAGCTTGTGCGGACCAACTGCCCAGGAGGTCCGCCATGAAAATCGTCCTGATCAATCCGCCGCACACCGCCATCGGCAGCCGCGTGCCCGACGATCACCTGCCGCCGCTCGGCCTGCTGGCGATCGGCGGGCCGCTGATCGATGCCGGCCATCAGGTGCGCCTCGTCGACGCCGAGTTCGGGCCGATGCCGCTCGATGACGTCGTGCGCAGCGCACTGGAGGACCACCCCGACTTCGTCCTGATCGGCCATTCCGGCTCGACCTCGGCGCACCCGACCGCCTTGGTGATCGCGCGCATGATCAAGGAGCGCGAGCCGGCGACCATCATCATCTATGGCGGCGTTTTCCCGACCTATCATTGGCGCGACATCCTGGCCGCTACCGATGCCTTCGACTTCATCGTGCGCGGCGAGGGCGAAGCGACGGTGGTGGCGCTGATCGAAGGGCTGGAGATGCGCCAGCCGCCGGCGAGCGTGGCCGGCATCGCCTATCGCGACGATCTCAGCCGCCCCTTCGCCACACAGGCGGCCATGACCATTGCCGACCTCGACGCCTACCGCGTCGGCTGGGAACTGATCGACCATCCCAGTTACAGCTACTGGGGCGGCAAGCGGGCCGTGGTCATGCAGTTTTCGCGCGGCTGTCCGCATCTGTGCAACTATTGCGGCCAGCGCGGCTTCTGGACCCGCTGGCGGCATCGCGATCCGGTGAAATTCGCCAGGGAGATCGCATGGCTGCATCGCCAACATGGCGTCGAGCTCATCAATCTTGCCGACGAGAATCCGACGGTCTCGAAGAAAGCCTGGCGGGCCTTCCTCGATGCCCTGATCGCCGAGAACGTGCCGGTGCTGATCGTCGGTTCGACCCGTGCCGACGACATCGTGCGCGATGCCGACATCCTGCATCTCTACCGCAAGGCCGGTGTCATCCGCTGGCTGCTCGGCATGGAAAACACCGACGAGCAGACGCTTCAATTAATCCGCAAGGGCGGCAGCACCTCATCCGATCGCGAGGCGATAAGGCTGCTGCGTCTCAGCGGCATCCTGTCTATGGCGACCTGGGTGTCCGGCTTCGAGGACGAAGGGTTTCGCGACCTGTGGCGCGGCTTTCGCCAACTCATCGCCTACGACCCCGACCAGATCCAGGCGCTTTATGTGACGCCGCATCGCTGGACGCCGTTCTTCCGCATCGCGCGGGATCGCAAGGTGATCCAGCAGGATGCGCGCCTGTGGGACTACAAGCACCAGGTGCTGCAGATGACGCGGCTGAAGCCGTGGATGCTGTTCTTCAGCGTCAAGCTGATCGAGCTGGCGGTGCAATCACGGCCGAAGGCGCTGGCCCGCATCCTGTTCCACAAGGATCCCGAGCAGCGCCATTCGATGCGCTGGTACACACAGATGGGCCGCCGCGTGTGGTTCCGCGAGGTCTGGGGCTTTCTGGTCCGCGACATCAGGGTGAAAGACGGCCCGACGCTGGCCGAATTCTGGGGCGCGCCGCAGGATGCCGAGGAGGAATCGATGTCCGTTCGACGCCCGGCCAGAAAGCCCGCCATTCCCACCATCGACAATATTGAAGATGCCGAGGCGAGAAAGTTAGCCGGCTGACGAGCCCCTCAGGGCACGATCAGCGTGCCGGCGCCATGTTCGGTGAACAGTTCCAGCAGCACCGCATGCGGGGTCTTGCCGTTGAGGATGACAACGCCTTCGACGCCGCGCTCGATCGCTTCGATGCAGGTCTCGACCTTGGGGATCATGCCGCCCGAGACCGTGCCGTCCTTGATCAGCGCCTTGGCCTCGGCCACGGTCAGTTCGTCGATCAGCTTCTTGTTCTTGTCGAGCACACCCGGCACGTCGGTGAGGAATAGCAGGCGCGTCGCCTGGCAGGCGCCGGCAATGGCGCCGGCGAAGGTGTCGGCGTTGATGTTGTAGGTGTGGCCATCGCGTCCCGGCGCCACCGGCGCCAGCACCGGGATCATTTCGGAGCGTGCCAGAAGATCGAGCAAGGTACGGTCGACCTCGACCGGCTCGCCGACGAAGCCGAGATCGAGCACGCGCTCGATGTTGGAGTCCGGATCGATCATGGTCTTGCGGGCCTTTTCGGCGAACACCATGTTGCCGTCCTTGCCGCACAGGCCGATCGCCCATTCGCCCTCGGCGTTGATCAGCGCGACGATCTCCTTGTTGATCGAACCGGCCAGCACCATTTCGACGATCTCGACCGTCTTCTGGTCGGTGACGCGCAGGCCGCCTTCGAACTTGGATTCGATGCCCATCTTGGCCAGCATGGCGCCGATCTGCGGGCCGCCGCCGTGGACGACGATCGGGTTGACGCCGGATTGCTTGAGCAGCGCGATGTCGCGCGCGAAGGCCTTGCCGAGCTCGATGTCGCCCATGGCATGGCCGCCATATTTCACCACGACCGTCTTGTGCTCGTAGCGCTGCATGTAGGGCAGCGCCCGCGACAACAGGGCTGCCTGCATTTCGGCGGTGGCGGTTATTTCCGTCATCGGCTTTTTTCCCTGGAGATCGGTAAGGACGGCGGCGTCTTAGCGGGAATTGGCGCCGCCCGCAAATGGCTTTGCTGTCATATTCGAGCGCTTCACGACCTCGTCATCGTGTCGGCACCATCAGCGGCGCCCTGCGACCCAGCCAACCCGAGATCTTCTCCATCTGCGCGGCGAGCGACAAAAGCGTCTCCTCGTCGCCCGGACGGCCGGCAGCCTGGACGCCGATCGGCAGGCCGGCGTCGGTGACATGGACCGGCAGGGCGATCGATGGCTGGCCGCTGACATTCTGGATCGCCGGCCAATGGGTGAACCAGAGGCTCTTGTCCATCAACTGGCCGAAGAACGGCTTCAGCTTCAGCAAGGGCGTCAGGTGAAGCTTGTCGAGCAGGTTCTCGATGAGGTCGTCGGCGCCTTTCGGATCCATTGCGCCGCAGGCAAGCGGCGGGTGGGCAATGATCGGCATCAGCACGGCGTCATACTGCGCGGTCTCTGCGATCAGCCGCCGTGAGGCGGCATGCAGCCGCTGCAGGTCGGCATAGGTCTCGCCGGCCGACACCAGTTCGCCGAAGCGGGCGAGCACGCGCGTGGCCCGCTCGATGTCGCCAGCAACGGAACGGCCGACGCGCAGCGCTTCGGCCCGCATCGTGCCAGCGACGGCGGAGGCAACCGTCCTGCAGAAATCGGCGAAGAAATCGCGGCCGATAAAGGGCAAGTCGATCTCCTCGACCGTGTGGCCGCCCTCGCGGGCAAGCGCCACCGCCGTGTCGAGCGCCTTGAGCGTCTCGTCCGAGATCGGCAGGCGAAGCGGCGATTTGCGGTACACGGCCAGACTGAGCTTGCCGGGATCGCGTGCGGCGGCAGCCGCGAACGTGCCTTTCGGCCGCGGCGCGGCATAGGGCGACAGAGGATCGGGCCCGTGGGTCAGGTCGAGCAGCAGCGCGCAATCGCGCACCGAACGGGTGAGCGCATGGTCGACGACCATGCCGTACCAGCTTTCGCTCACCAGGGGCGTCAGCGGTATACGGCCGCGCGACGTCTTCAGGCCGACAAGTCCGGTGCAGGCGGCAGGCACACGGATCGAGCCGCCGCCATCGGAGGCATGCGCCACCGGCACGACGCCGGCTGCGACCAGTGCTGCCGAACCGCCCGAAGAGCCGCCGCTGGTATGGCCGGTGTTCCACGGATTGCGGGTGATGCCAAAGGCCCTGGATTCGGTCATCAATCGAAGCCCGTGCTCCGGCGATGTCGAGGTGACGATCGGGATAAGTCCGGCAGCGAGATAGCGGTCGGTCAGCGCCGAATTGACATCGGCCAGCCATGCCGGAATGCGGCTGCCGCCATGCGTCGGCACGCCCTTGATGGCGATGCCGAGATCCTTGATGGCGAAGGGAACACCAGCCAGCGGCAGCGAGGGGTCGACGGTCTTGGCGCGGGCGCGGGCGGCATCGTAGAGCGGTTCGGCCGTGGCATTGATGTCGGGACGGGTGGCCTCGGCGCGGGCAATCGCGGCGTCGGTCAGTTCGACGGCCGAAACCTCGCCCTTGCGGACCAGATTGGCGAGGCCGGTGGCATCTTCTTCCCAAAGGATCCGTTCGACCGACATGCGCGCTCCCCCATCAATGAAGGCAAGCTAGCCAGTGGCAATTCCATTGGCAATCGACCGACGGATCCGGGCCGGCGACACACAAAAGCTTAGGCGTGCACAAGGTTATTTCCGTCGTTGCAAATACATGGCAATCGCCTAATTTGCCTGCAATGACGCCGCAGGACATCACCAAGCTGATCGTTCGGACTTCGATGAAGGATCGGGCCGCGTTCGATCTGCTTTACCGGCAGACCAGCGCGAAACTTTTTGGCGTCTGTCTTCGTGTATTGAACGACCGGGGAGACGCGGAAGAAGCGCTGCAGGAAGTCTTCGTCAAGATATGGACGAAGGCCGACCGTTTTGCTGTTTCCGATCTAAGCCCGATCTCCTGGCTGGTGGCAATCGCGCGCAATCATGCGATCGATCGCATCAGAGCGCGGCGCAACCCCGCCGCCGACATCGATGCCGCGCTCGACGTGGCCGATCCGGCGCCGGGGCCTGAAGCGATGGCGGTGGCGGGCGACGAATCCGAACGTATCCACCATTGTCTCGATGAGCTGGAGAAGGACCGGGCAGCAGCCGTCCGGGGCGCCTATCTCAAGGGCGAGAGCTATGCCGAACTGGCGGAGCGCCATGGCGTGCCGCTGAACACGATGCGTACATGGCTGCGCCGCAGCCTGTTGAAACTCAGAGAATGCCTGGAAAGATGACGCTGGCAGAAGACACAGGACCGGAACGTGGAGGCGACGACCTGCTCGCCGCCGAGTACGTTCTCGGCGTGCTCGATGCCGACGAACGCCAGATCGTCTCTCGCCGCATCGATGCGGATACGGTTTTCGCCCGTCTTGTCGAGGACTGGGAGGTCAGGCTCTCACCGCTTGCCGCCGCCTTTCGGGAAGTCGAGCCGCCGGTTTCGGTGAAGACCGCGGTCGACCGCCGCCTGTTCGCTACCGCTGCCGCGGTGAGCAGGCCCGCCGAAGTGCGCGGCGGCCTTTGGTCCAGCCTGGCCTTCTGGCGCGCCCTTGCCGCAGCCGCGGTTGCGGCACTGGCGATTTACATCGCCGTGCCCGTCTTCAACCCGCCGGTCGAGCAGCCGCAGGCGCGCCTCGTCGCTTCGCTGGCCGCCGAAGGCAGCGACGTCAGATATCTTGCCGTCTACGACGCCGCGCATCACGAAGTCGGCCTGTCGCATGTCTCCGGTGAGCGTGCTTCCGGCAAGGACTTCGAGCTGTGGATGATCGAGGGCAAGAACCCGCCGGTCTCGATGGGCGTCATTCCGACCGGTGCTACGGCACATATCGTCGTCTCGCCGGCGGCCCAGCAGAAGCTTGCCCAGGGCGCGGTGCTTGCCGTCAGCCTCGAGCCGTCGGGCGGTTCGCCGACCGGACAGCCGACCGGACCGGTGGTTGCCGCTGGCGACCTGAAGAGCATCTGACCGGCTCTTCACCTGAAAAATCACAACAGACTATCATAAGTCTATCCTTCGCTGAACATGCCCATAGACAGCATGTCGGCAGGCGGCCGATGGCTCGGGAAATCCCTCTGCGCCGTGGATAAAATCAAGAATCACAATATTTCTGAAACTCGGGCGAGTTTGTTCCGTATCTCCTCGCGTCCCCAAGAATGGGAAGAGAAAAACCCGAGGAGTTCGACATCATGCGTAGATACGCCACCCTTTTGCTCGCCGGTACGATCGCCGTTTCGGCCCTTGCCACCGCCGCCTACGCCGAAAACCCGATGGTTGGCGGCGCCGCCATGTATGCCAACAAGAACATCGTCGAGAACGCCGTGAACTCGAAGGATCACACCACGCTGGTCGCCGCCGTGAAGGCCGCCGGCCTTGTCGAGACGCTGCAGGGCGCCGGTCCGTTCACCGTGTTCGCGCCGACCAACGAAGCCTTCGCAGCCCTTCCGGCCGGTACGGTCGAGACGCTGCTCAAGCCAGAAAACAAGGACAAGCTCACCAAGATCCTGACCTGCCATGTCATCGGCGCCAAGGCGATGGGAGCAGATGTGGCCGCGATGGCCAAGGCTGACGGCGGCACCCACAAGGTCAAGACGGTCGGCGGCTGCGAATTGTCGCTCAAGGCCGACGGCGGCAAGGTCACGGTCACCGACGAGAACGGCAATGTCGCCAATGTGACGATCGCCGATGTCGAACAGTCCAATGGCGTCATCCACGTCATCGACAAGGTTCTTTTGCCCAAGATGTAACAAGGGGCTTGCTGCCGGCGAACTGACGGCAAGGACCCTCCGTCGATTGCACGATCCCGCTCCCGTGATCCGCAATTGGCCCGTGCACTTCGCGCCCGCCTGCATTCGGATGTGGGAGGGCGCGGAGTGTTCGTTCGAGGGGCTACCGTCACCGGCTTTTGATTTCCGCGCGGCGGTGTAGTTTGGCAAAAGGACATCAGGAGGAACTGGTCATGAACCGTCGCGACTTTCTTTTGAGCGGTGCCGCCGCCATCGGCGTGATCGGGGCCGCGGCAACGATGCTGCGCATGGGCGATCCGCAGGCAGCACAAGCGGCCGAGAGCTTCGAGGTCGTCAAGACCGACGCCGAGTGGAAAGCCATCCTGTCGCCGGCCGCCTTCGACGTGCTGCGCAAGGAAGGCACGGAGTACCCCGGCACCAGCCCGCTGCTCAACGAACACCGCAAGGGCATTTTCGCCTGTGCCGGCTGCGACCTGCCGGTCTATTCGTCGGAGACGAAATTCGATTCCGGCACCGGATGGCCGAGCTTCTGGCAAGAGATCCCCAAGGCGATCGGCACGACCGTGGACAGGTCGCTCGGCATGACGCGTACCGAGGCACATTGCCGCCGCTGCGGCGGCCATCTCGGCCATGTCTTCGACGACGGTCCGGCGCCGACCGGCCTGCGCCACTGCATCAACGGCGTCGCGCTGACCTTCAAACCGGCCACGGCCTGAGTCCATAGACCCGAATGCAAAAAACTCCGGGCTTGCGGCCCGGAGTTTTTTACGCGGTCAGAGCTTTTCGGGCGTGGACTGGAGGAGCTTCCCGAAACCGCTGCCCACGTATCCTTGTCTTGTCGCAATCTCCAAGGGAAAGCGCTGCGCGCTTTTCCCGGGAAAACCGCCTTACACTTTTCCTGGAATTGCTCCCTATCAGTGCCCCCCACCGCCGCCGCCACCCGGTGCGGCCGGCTTGCGGATCAGCATGGTGAACAGGCCAAGCGTCGCAAACAGCACCGTCAGCATGAAGAACACGTCCATGAAGGACAGCAACGCCGCCTGCTGCTGGACCATGCCAGACAACTTGGAGATCGCAGCGCTTGTCGCATCGAGGCCGGGGGTCTGCTCGAAATTGCGGGTCATGTTCTGCAGCTTGGTCTGCGCGGCTTCACTGCCCCATTGCACATGCTCGGAGAGCCTTGCGTAGTGGAAGGCGTTGCGGTCGATCAGCACGGTATTGATCAGCGCAAGGCCGACGGCACCGCCAAGGTTGCGGGTGAGATTGAACAGGCCGGACGCGTTCTTCAGCCGCTCGGGCGGCAAGGTGCCGAGCGCGATGTTGTTGATCGGAACCATGCACAGCATCATCGAACAGCCGCGCAGGATCTGCGGGATGAGCAGCTCATAGAAATCCCAGTCGGCGGTCAGATGCGTCATCCACCAGGTGCCGGTGGCGAAGCCGAAGAAGCCGATCATCATCATCAGGCGCGGGTCCATCTTGTTCGACAGGATGCCCGAGATCGGCGCGGTGAAGAACATCGCCAGGCCGCTGACGAACAGAGCCTCGCCGATCATCATCGAATCGTAGCCGCGGATGCGCCCGAGGAACACCGGGTAGAGATAGGTCAGGCCGTAGAGACCGATGCCGATGACGAACGAGAATAGCGAGCCGAAGGCGAAGTTGATGTTGGTGAAGGCCTTCAGGTCGACGATCGGCTCCTCGGCGGTGAATACGCGCCAGAAGAACAGGACCGCGCCGACGGTCATGACGACGGCGCAGATGAAGACGCCCTGGTCCTGCAGCCAGTCATTGTTGGGGCCTTCCTCGAGCACATATTCCATGCAGCCCAGGAAGGCCGCCATGCCGGCGAGGCCCCACCAGTCGAACTTGCTGAACAGCTTGAGGTTGGGCTTGTCGAAGTCGATCAGCATCCAGGCCGCCGTTGTCACCAGGATGCCGGGCACGACATTGACCAGGAACAGCCAATGCCAGGACATGGCATGGCTGATATAGCCACCGACGGTCGGGCCGATGGTCGGCGCCAGCGTCGCCACGAGGCCGATCATCGGCGAGACGACGGCGCGGCGCGAGGGCGGGAAGATGGTGAAGGCAGCGGCAAAGACGCTCGGTATCATGCCGCCGCCGATGAAGCCCTGGACGGCGCGGTAGACGATCATCTGGTCGATGTTGGTGGCGGTCGCCGCCAGCGCACTGGCCGCGGTGAAGCCTGCCGCCGAGATGGTGAACAGCACGCGCGTCGACAGCATCCGGCTGAGAAAGCCCGACAGCGGGATCATCACCACTTCGGCGATCAGGTAGGCGGTCTGCACCCACGGAATTTCGTCGGAGCTGGCGCTCAGGCCGGCCTGGATCTCCGACAGCGAGGCGGAGACGATCTGGATGTCGAGGATGGCCATGAACATGCCGAACACCATCGCCAGGAAGGCGATGACGCGCCGCGTCGAAATGGTGTCAGGCACAGCCGGCCTCGCCGGCGGCGCTCCTGCTGTCAGGGTTGCGGTTGCCATGGCATTGCTCCCCGGCCGCCGCTCAATTCGACGCTGCCACTGACGCCGACCCGGATGGGGCGGTGCGGCTGTCGACGGCGACGACGACGCTCAGGCCGGCGCGCAGCTTACCGCTCTTCAGCGCATCGGCCGGCACATCGATGCGGACCGGAACGCGCTGCACGACCTTGGTGAAGTTGCCGGTGGCGTTTTCGGGCGGCAGCAGCGAGAACACGGCACCCGAAGCCGGCGCCAGCGACGAAACGGTTCCCTCGAAGTCCTGGCCGTCGGTCGCATCGACCGAGATCCTGACCTTCTCGCCGGGAACCAGCCGGGCAAGTTGTGTCTCCTTGAAGTTGGCGACGATGTAGAGCTTGTCCATCGGCACGATGACGGCGAGCTTCTGGCCGGGGCTGACAAGGTCGCCCTGCTCGACCGAGCGGTTGCCGACGATGCCGTCATATGGCGCCTTGAGCACGGTGAAGGAAAGATCGCGCAGCGCCTTGTCATGGCTGAGCTGCAGGGACGCCAGCGTGCTCGCCGATTCCGCGCGCTGCGCCTGCAGCACGCCGATATTGGCTTGCGCGGCGGCGATCTGTGCGTCGGCGCCGACAAGGGCGGCATCGGCCTGCTGGACCGCGGTCTGGGCGTCGTCCAGCTGCGCCTGTGTGCCGACATGGGTCTTGAGCAGCTGCGAGGCGCGCGCCGCGACCTTGGCTGCGTTGTCGGCCGCGGCCTGGTCGGCGACCTTCTGCGCCTGGGCCTGCTGCAGCGAGGCGCGGGCCGCGTCGGTCTGGGCGTCGATACGGTCGAGCGTCTTGCTCAAGGTGGCGATCTGCGCCTCGGCCTGGGCGACGGCAATCTTGTAATCGCCGTCATCGACGACGAGCAGCGGATCGCCGGCCTTGACCAGCTGGTTCTCGCTGACCTTGACCTGATCGACATAGCCGGAAATCTTGGGCGAGATGAACGCCATGTCCGCCTGGACATAGGCATCGTCCGTCGAGATCATGAAGCGGCCCGTTGTCCAGTAGTCGTACCCATACCAGGCGCCGGCGCCCAGCAAGGCAACACCGATGACCGGCAGCAGGAAGGAACGCACCGAACGCTTCTTCCTGGCCGGAGCCTCTGCCGGCGGCGACGAGACGGGCTGGACAGGTACTTCCGGTGCTTCCGTCGCTGGCGCAACCTTGGCGTTGGGGAAGGGACGGACTTCAGCAGTGGTCGGCGCGTTCGAGGACATGACATCTCTCTAAAGTTATAATATAATATTGAACCGTTCGGTTCGATCCGGCCGTTGACATAGCGCGTAAAGAGGACCATATCAAGGGCAATCGAACCGCTTGGTTCGAATTATTTTCGAGGTGTGACTTTCATGGCCGAGACCCCGCCCAATGTCGAAAACGAGTCGTGTGACGACCTGTTGGAAAGCTTGCGCCGTGGCCGCCCGGCCGCGGGGCAGGATCCGGCCAAGCGCAGCCAGATCATCGACGGCGCCCGTCGTGTCTTCATCGACAAGGGCTTCGAAGCCGCCTCGATGAACGACATCACCCGCGAGGCCGGCGTCTCCAAGGGTACGATCTACGTCTACTTCGCCAACAAGGAAGAGCTGTTCGAGGCGCTGATCGAGGAAGAGCGCGGCACCATCTTCAAGAACATGTATGACGTGCTGGACAATGCCGACAACCTGCGCGAGACGCTGGTGAAGTTCGGCAAGGTGCTGGCTCTCAAGATCACGTCGGCCAAGGTCGTCCAAGCGCAGCGCACGGTGATCGGGGCATCAGACCGGATCCCCGACATGGGCGCGCGTTTTTACGAGCGCGGTCCCAAGCGTGGCCACGACAAGGTCGCGGCCTTTCTCAATGCCGCCATCGAGCGCGACCTGCTGCGCATCGACGATGTCGATCTTGCCGCCTATCAGTTCACCGAACTGTGCCTGGCCGGTCTGTTCCGCCAGTGCATCTTCGCCTACCGCACCAAGGCCCCGACCCAGGACGAGATCGACCACATCGTCAGGTCAGGCGTCAGCATGTTCCTGAAGGCCTACGGCACCGAAAGGCTTGTGGCGGAAGAAGGCCATCAGACGATTGCTATCGAGGCCAAGCCCTAGCCAGACCATGCTCTAACTCTTTGTTTAGACGCAATTCTGGACGGAAAACCGCTTCACACTTTTCCTAGAATTGCTCTAAGGTGCGGATGCTTTAGCCGCCATTGGCGGCAAGCACGATGGCTGCCTGCAATTCCTGAAGGCCCTCGGCCTTTTCAGAAGAGGTGGCCAGCACGAACGGGAACGCCGCCGGCCGCTTCTTGATCTTTGCCAGCGTCTCCTCGATCAGCCTCGGCACGCCGGCAGTCTTGATCTTGTCGGTCTTGGTCAGCACGATCTGATAGGACACCGCCGCCTTGTCGAGCAGCGACAGCACTTCGTCGTCCTTGGCCTTGATGCCATGACGGGCGTCGATCAGCACATAGACGCGTTTCAGCGTGACCCGGCCCTTGAGGTAATCGAAGACCAGCTTGGTCCACTCGTCGACCTTCTCCTTGGGCGCGGTGGCGTAGCCGTAGCCGGGCATGTCGACCAGCGCCAAGGGTGGCAGGTCGGCGCCCTCGCCCGAAAATCCATCCGGCACGAAATAGTTGAGCTCCTGCGTGCGCCCCGGCGTGTTGGAAGTGCGCGCCAGCCCCTTCTGGTTGACCAGCGCATTGATCAGCGACGACTTGCCGACATTCGAGCGGCCGGCAAAGGCGATTTCCGGCGGCCCTTCCGGTGGCAGGAACTTCATCGCCGGCACGCCGCGGATGAAGATCCACCCTCGCGTAAACAGTTCGGTGCCGATTATGCTGCTGTTCAGAGCGTTCAAGCTGCTGCCTCCAGAAGAGAAATATTGACACCCCGGATAGCATCGAGGTTGCGGCTGACCTTGTCTACCGGCCAGTCCCACCACGCCACCGCCAGCAGCCGCCTGATTGTCCGGTCGTCGAAACGCATCTTTACCACCTTGGCCGCGTTGCCGGCGACGATCGCATAGGGCGGCACGTCGTGCGTCACCACCGATTTCGCAGCGACGATGGCGCCGTGGCCGATTTCCACCCCGGGCAGGATCACCGCCTCCATCCCGATCCAGACGTCGTTGCCGACGATGGTGTCGCCGCGCACCTCCTTCGACCAGGTCGCCGGGTTAAAACCCTTTTCCCAGCCATGGCCGAAAATATTGAACGGATAGGTCGAAAAGCCGGACATGGCGTGGTTGGCGCCGTTCATGATGAAGCGCGCGCCCTCGGCGATGGCGCAGAACCTGCCGATGATCAGCTTGTCGCCTATGAACGGATAGTGATGCAGGACGCATTTCTCGGCGAATTTGTCCGGCCCGTCGGGGTCGTCATAATAGGTGAAGTCGCCGATCTCGATGTTTGGCGCGTTCACCAGTCCCTTGAGGAAGCCGACGCGGGTATGCATCGGGATCGGGTGCTTGATGTCTGGGTTGGGTCCGTCCATGTCGAAATCCGTCAGAGAAATGGCCGCCAGGTGCATCCGAAACTCGAATGCGCCCGTTCAAAATAGCGTGGTCCGCCCTATAGCACCAATCGGGTGACGAGCGAGCTTTCCTTGACGGCCTTGCTCATTTGCTGCCGCGGCAAATCACGATCGGATCGGACAGCGCACTGTCGAAACCGCTGCCCTGATAGACGGTGACATTCGTGGCGCCGGGCGGCAGCATGAAGCTGCCTTCGACGATTTTCTGGTCGCCGGCCGGCATGTGGAGAGCCCAGCTATAGGTGCAAAACTGAGGCGGCGCCTGGGGTTCGACGTGGCTGCAGTTCAATTGCGCGCCACCCAGCATGGCGGCGCCGCCGCAACTGACGGCGCCCTTTGCGAGCGCAATGCCCGGCCATCCTGCAATGGCCGCCACGGTCGCGATCTTCAGCCAATTCATCGTCGTATCCTTGCCCGGCAACAGCCCGCTACCTGAGCCTTTGGGTGGGTCGCAGCCCATGCGTCATTTTTTCCAGGCGGGCTTAGTCCGTCTTGCGCACCGCGTCCAGCAAGATTATGTGCATGATGATAATAAGCATGCTCACTAACAGTCGCGCCGAAAAACTCCAGTACCTCCCATGCCATCGTCACCCAACATCAGCTTCGTGCTGCACGATGTCGCGCGCCTGCTTCGAAAGCGGTTCGAGCAGAGGTCGCGGGCATCGGGGCTGACCCGCGCCCAGTGGCAGGTGCTGGCCTATCTCAGCCTGCATGAAGGCATCCACCAGAACAAACTGGCGGACCTGATCGAGATCACGCCGATCACGCTCGCCCGGCTGCTCGACAAGATGGAAGCAAGCGGCTTCATCGAGCGCCGGCCCGATCCCGCTGACCGCCGGGCATGGCTGCTGTACCTGAAGCCGCAAGCCCATCCGCTGATCGAAATCATGCGCGGCAATGGGCGGAAGACGCGTGACGAGGCCTTTGTCGGCCTTTCCGCGGATGCGCAACTGCATCTGCTGCAAACCCTATCCCTCATCAAATCCAATCTGCTCGCGGCTTGCGCCCAGCCTGCCGCCGACCGGGAGAAAACACATGGCTGAATCAACCTCACCAAAGAAGCCTGTCGAAGAAGACGGATCCGCCGCCGACCGGGCGCGCGACCAGGTCATCCGGCTGGACAGCGAACGCGAGCAAAGGCGAGCCAGCACCGTCATCGACAATGACGAGCTCGAATCACCGGTCGCCCTGGAGCCGGCGGCGCTCGAGGCTCCGTCCAAGGAGCCACGCCAGGCCGGGGTTGCGGTGGCGCCTCCGGCGCCGGTCAAGCCCAAGCGCGGCCGGGCACGGCCGATCCTGTTTGCCCTGCTTCCGTTCGCGCTGGTCGTCGGCGGCTATTACTACGTCATCGGCGGCCAGGTCATGACGACCGACAATGCCTACATCCAGGCGCAGTCGCTCGGCGTTTCCACCGATGTCTCCGGCACTGTGTCCGAGATCGACGTGCACGAGAACGAGGCGGTGAAGAAGGACCAGGTGCTTTTCCGGTTGCGGTCGGCCTCTTTCGAAACCGCTCTTGCCGCCGCCCAGGCACAGCTCGGCACAGTGCGCAACCAGGTGCTGACCTTGCAGGCGAGCTACCAGCAGTCGCAGGCGCTGATCGAGCAGGCGCAGGCCGACATCCCCTATTACGAGGCCGCTTTCCAACGCCAGCAGGATCTGCTCAAGACCTCCACCTCCTCGAAGGCGACCTTCGACAGCGCCCAGCACGACCTCGTCGCCGCCCGCCAGAAAGTGTCCGTTGCCCAAGCGCAGGCACAGGCGACGCTTGCCCAGCTCGGCGGCGACGCCAGCCAGCCGGTGGAGAAGAACCCGTTCTATCTCCAGGCGCAGTCGGCGGTGGACGACGCCCAGCGCAACCTTGCCGATTCCATCGTCAAGGCGCCATTCGACGGCATCGTCACCAATGTCGACGCGCTTCAGGTCGGCAAGTACCTGCCGGCTTCGCAGCCGGCGTTCAGCCTGATTTCGGCGACCGATCTGTGGATCGCGGCGGAGCCTAAGGAAACCGAACTGACCTATGTGCGGCCGGGACAGACGGCGACGATCAGCGTCGACAGCTATCCCGGTGCCGTCTGGCACGGCAGGGTCGCCTCGATCAGCCCGGCGTCGTCGTCGAGCTTCTCGCTGCTTCCGGCGCAGAACACCACCGGCAACTGGGTCAAGGTCGTGCAACGCATTCCGATGCGCGTGACGGTGGACGATCTCCAGGGCAAGCCGCCGCTGCGCGGCGGGATGAGCGTCGTGGTCGGCATCGATACCGGCCATGCGCGCGGCCTGCCGGACTTCGTGACGGACCTCCTCGGTCGGTTCGGACAAAAGTCATGACCGGCGCGTCCGCGACAGGTGGCGTGGTCGCCAATCGCGGCGCCATCACCGCCTGCGTGATCCTGGCCGTGATCATGCAGGCGCTGGACACCACCATCGCCAATGTGGCGCTGCCCTATATCCAGGGCAGCGTTTCGGCCAGCGCCGACCAGATAAACTGGGTGCTGACGTCCTACATCGTCGCGGCAGCCGTCATGACGCCGCCTTCGGGCTATCTTGCCAATCGCTTCGGCCGCAAGCGCATCCTGCTGATCTCGATCACCGGCTTCGTCGTCGCGTCGGTGCTGTGCGGCTTCGCGCAGTCGCTGCCGCAGATCGTCGGCTTCCGCCTGCTGCAAGGCCTGTTCGGCGCAGCCCTGGTGCCGCTGGCGCAGAGCATCCTGCTCGACATCTACAGCGTCGAGGAGCGCGGCTCGGCGATGGCGCTGTTCGGCGTTTCGGTGATGGTCGGGCCGGTGCTCGGGCCGGTCATCGGCGGCTGGCTGACCGAGAATGTCAGCTGGCGCTGGGTGTTCTACATCAACGTACCGATCGGCGCGCTGGCTTTCGCCGGCGTCTCGATGTTCGTCCAGGAAACCAAGACGGACCTCAAGGCCAGGCTGGACTGGCTGGGCTTCGGCATGCTCAGCGTCACCATCGCGTCGCTGCAGATGTTCCTCGATCGCGGCGAGCAGCTCAACTGGTTCTCGTCGTCCGAGATCATCGTCGAGGCGCTGATCTGCGCGTCGGCCTTCTACATCTTCCTCGTCCACACCTTCACCGCCAAAAACACCTTCGTGAACCCGCGGCTGTTCCTCGACAGGAATTTCGCCGTCGGCATGATCTTCATCTTCATCATCGGCATCACCTATCTGGCCTCGCTGGCCCTGATGACGCCCTATCTGCAGACCCTGATGGGCTATCCGGTGGTGACGGCCGGCATCGTCATGGGGCCGCGCGGTCTCGGCACCATGGCTTGCATGTTCCTGGTCGGCAGGCTGATCGGCAAGGTGGACACGCGCTGGCTGCTTCTAACCGGCCTGCTGGTCACCGCCTGGGCGATGTACGACATGACCGGCTGGACCCCTGATGTCTCGCAATGGACGATCATCAGCACCGGCTTCATCCAGGGCGCGGGCCTGGGTTTCCTGTTCGTGCCGCTGACCACCATCACCTTCGCCACGCTGGCGCCGGAGCGGCGCGCGGAAGGCACCGGACTGTACAATCTGTCCCGAAACATCGGCTCCAGCGTCGGCATATCGGTGGTCACCGCGCTGTTGACGCAGAACGTGCAGGTCAACCACGCCAATATCGCCACCTATGTGACGCCCTACAACCAGGCGTTCAGCAATCCGGCGATCTTCCAGGCAATGGATCCCTACAGCGCCGCGGGCCGCGCCGCGCTCGACGGCGTGGTCACGCTGCAGGCCACGATCATCAGCTATATGAACGACTTCAAGCTGATGATGATCCTGTCGCTTGCCGCCATTCCGCTGGTTCTGTTGCTGCGCAAGCCGGCGACTCCGGCCAAGATCGACCACAGCGCCGTGATGGAGTGACGACGCTCGAAACTTATCCGGCTGCACAGGCAACAGCCAAAAAGAAACCGGGGTCCTGTGAGGGACAGGACCCCGGCCAATGCCGATACGACTTCCCAAGAAACATGGCACCTCGTCATGAGGCGGGGATGGCAGGCCCGAGAAAGCCCCAACGGACCTGTCTTGATCCCCTTTGCCGGAAGCCGTTCGTTACTTCGGCAACAGCACCTTGTTGACGACATGGATGACGCCGTTCGACTGGTTGACGTCGGCGATCGTCACTCGCGCCTCGCCGCCTGACTCATCCATGATGTAGAGCTTGCCCTTCTTGACTTCGGCGGTCAGCGTGTCACCGGAGACGGTCTTCATCTCGTATTTGCCGCCCATCGCCTTGGCCTTCTTCATCATCTCGGCGCCCGAAATCTTGCCGGCCACGACATGCGCGGTCAGCACCTTGGTGAGCTTGCCCTTGTTCTCCGGCTTCAGCAGCGTGTCGACGGTGCCCTTGGGCAGTTTCGCAAACGCCGCGTTGGTCGGGGCAAAGACTGTGAACGGGCCAGCGCCCTGCAGCGTGTCGACCAGGCCGGCGGCCTTGACCGCGGCGACCAGCGTCGTGTGGTCCTTCGAATTGACGGCGTTCTCGACGATGTTCTTGGTTGTGTACATCGGCGCGCCGCCGACATTCGGGTTCTTGGCATAGGCGGGCGCGGCAATCGCCACGCCGGCGACGAGTGCGGAAAGGGCGATGATCCTGAATGACGGCAAGCGCATGTGGTCTTCCTCCGTGTGAGGGCTGATCGGAATTGATAGCCTTTGGAAACGCACAGGCAGTCACGCCGCCGAGGGGGCGCAAGTTTCGCCGATCACGGGAACGTGATGCCGGAGCTGCTTAAACGAAAAGCCCCGCGCGAGGCGGGGCTTTGAAGGCTGGAGAAAGCGCTGCGCCTTCTATTCGGCCGGTGATGGTTTCTTTCGGAACAGCGCGACCAGATTGTCCCACAGCTCGATCTTGGCACCCTGGCGCTTCATGATGATGCCCTGCTGGAGGATCGACAGCGTGTTGTTCCAGGCCCAGTAGATGACCAGGCCGGCCGGGAAACCCGCCATCATGAAGGTGAAGATGACAGGCATCCAGGTGAAGATCGCAGCCTGCGTCGGATCCGGCGGCGTCGGGTTCATGCGCATCTGCAGGAACATGGTGACGCCCATGATCAGCGGCCAGACGCCGATCATCAGCATGTGCGGCAGGGTGACCGGGATCAGGCCGAACAGGTTGAACAGCGACGTCGGATCGGGCGCGGCCAGATCCTGGATCCAGCCGAAGAACGGCGCGTGCCGCATTTCGATGGTGATGTAGAGCACCTTGTAGAGCGAGAAGAAGACCGGGATCTGCAGTGCCACCGGCCAGCAGCCGGCAAGCGGGTTGATCTTCTCGGTCTTGTACAGCTCCATCATCGCCTGCTGCTGCTTCATCTTGTCGTCCGCGTATTTCTCGCGGATCTCGAGCATTTTCGGCTGCACCTTCTTCATGTTCGCCATCGACGCGTACGACTTGTTGGCGAGCGGATAGAAGATGGCCTTGACGATGACGGTGGTGGCGAGAATGGCCAGGCCGAAATTGCCGAAGAATTTGTAGAGCGTGTCGATCAGCCAGAACATCGGCTTGGTGATGAAGTGGAACCAGCCCCAGTCGATCAAAAGGTCGAACCGCTTGATATGACGGTCTTCCGCATAGGCGTTGATCTTGCCGACTTCCTTGGCGCCCGCGAAGATCTCGCTCTCCACCGTCGCCGACTGGCCGGCATCGACGGTGATCGGGTCGGTGAGGAAGTCGGACTGGTAGCGATGGCGGCCGTCCTCGAAATAGGCATAGCGCGGCTGGAACGGCTGCTTCTCGGTCGGCACCAGCGTCACCGCCCAGTATTTGTCGGTGATGCCGAGCCAGCCGTCGGTCGACTTGCCCGGCGTGAACTGCTTGTCCTTCTCGATGGACGCGTATTTGTGTTCCTGCAGGCCTTCCGTGCCGGTGAAGCCGATCAGGCCCTCATGCAGCACATAGGTGCTGGCAACGAGCGGCTTGTCGAAGCGGGTGACGCGGCCGTAATTGGACAGCGAGACGGCGGCCGTGCCGGCATTCTGCACCGTGTCGGACACCGTGAACATGTAGTTGGTGTCGACGGAAAAGGTGCGCTTGAAGGTCAGGCCCTTGTCGTTCGAATAGGTCAGCGTGACCGGGGTCGTCGGCGTCAGTGTCGCATTGCCGTCGATAGCCCACACTGTTTCGGGACCGGGCACCGCGCCGGTCTTGTCGTTGCCGACGAAGCCGATCTCGGCATAGTAGCCATTGGGCAGTGCCGCCGGGTTGAGCAGGCTGATCTCGGGCGAGTTCTTGTCGACCGTCTCGGTGTAGTGCTTGAGCTTGAGGTCGTCGAGACGGGCACCGGTCAGGTTGATCGAACCCTCAAGGCTCGGCGTGTCGATCTTCGCGCGGGTCGTCGTGGCGAGCGCCTGTTCGCGGCCGGCCGGCGTGACGGCATCGGTGCCGGGTGCGTTGGGAATGGCGCCAGGGGCGGCGGGCGTTCCGGTGTCGGTACCGGGATTGGTGCCGGCGGCCTTCTTCTGCTCCTCGACGCGCTGCTGTTCGACGCGGGCGGCCTCGCGCTGCGCTTCGCTGCGCGGCAACACATAAAAATATTGCCATACCGCCAGGATCAGCACCGACAGCGCGATGGTGATGAAGAAGTTCCGGTTGTTTTCCATCGAAAGCCCTTGGCCTATCGTGTTCCGCGCAGTCGGCGGGAGAGTTCGGCCTTCAACTGGCCGAACGGAGTGGTAAGCACGTCTTCGCGCCCGACGATGACATAGTCATTGCCAGGCGCCATGTCACTTGCGGCGTGCGTACGGACGGCTTCTCGCAGCCGCCGCCGGACGCGGTTGCGGACAACCGCATTGCCGACCTTCTTGGTGACGGTGTAGCCGACGCGCGGCGACAGGCCGTCGCCGCGGTCGAGAACTTCGACGAGAAAAAGCCGCCCGCGTCGTTTTTCACCACGACGGACAGCCAGGAATTCCGCGCGCTTCAGAAGCCGCTTGGGATTTGGTCCCACTGGCTTGCCGGATGCGGGCAACGATCTCGTCTTCCGTTCAGGCGCTGAGCCGCTTGCGACCGCGGTTGCGGCGAGCTGCGACGACGCCGCGACCACCCTTGGTGGCCATGCGGGCACGAAAGCCGTGCCGACGTTTGCGGACGAGTTTGGACGGTTGGTAGGTACGCTTCATTTGTTTTAATACCGCGGGGTGCGGCCCTTCTTGATTCTGTCACTGTGTAACAGGAGCTTTGCCGAGCCGGCTTTGGCGCGATCGAAACCGCGCCGGGACGAATGGCCCGAGCGTGTGCGGGCTTATAGAAAGAAGGCTTTTGGAAGTCAATCCGGAGTCGTCGGGCCGAAAGCTTCGCCATTCAGGCCGGTTTATGTTTGCGACCAAGGATGAAATTGGCAAAAAAGCCGTAATCGCCTAATCTGCGTTGATCAAGTGATCGTGAAGACATTAGCCGCATGAGCGAAACCATACAGGCACAGGAAGGGATCGGCACGGCGGGGTCCACCGAGGCGCCGGCCAGCGTGCGCACGGTGCCGCTGTCGCGCGGCCTGTCGACCAAGCTGCTGCTGCTGACCATCGTCTTCGTGCTGCTGGCCGAAGTGCTGATCTTCCTGCCCTGGATCGCCAGCTACCGGCTGAACTGGCTGAAGGAGCGGCTGAGCACGGCGGCGGCGGTGTCGATCGTGCTGGTGCAGGGTGAACCCACCTCGCTGTCGCGCACGGCGCAGAACGACGTGCTGATGGCGATCGGCGCCAAGGCGATCGCGGTGCGCGACGGAGGCGTCTCGCGGCTGCTGGTGGTGGCCGAAATGCCGCCGAAGGTCGACGAACACATCGATATCGCCTCGATCGGCATGATCAAGGGCATGACCGGTGCGCTCGACACGTTGTTTTTCGGCGGCGACCGTATGCTGCGCGTCTTCGGTCCGGTCGGCGAATCCGACAAGGAGTTCGAGCTGATCATGCCCGACAACAGCCTGCGCAACGCGATGCTGCGCTATTCGCGCAACGTCGCCTTCGTCTCGCTGCTGATCTCGCTGTTCACCGCCATGCTGGTCTACGCCGCCATCGACCTGATCATGATCGGGCCGATCCGGACGATGACGCGCTCGATGCTGTCCTTCTCCGAGGCGCCCGACGATCCCGGGCGGATCATCCATCCGGCTGCCCGCGCCGACGAGATCGGCGTTGCCGAGCGCGAGCTGTCGCAGATGCAGGAACGGCTGCAAAAAATGCTCTCCGAGCAGAAGCATCTTGCCGATCTCGGCCTGGCGGTTTCCAAGATCAACCATGACATGCGCAACATCCTGGCTTCGGCGCAGCTGATGTCGGACCGCTTGCGTCAGGTCAAGGATCCGACGGTGCAGGCCTTCGCGCCGAAACTGCTGCGCGCGCTCGACCGCGCCGTGTCTTATTCCGAAGGCGTGCTTCACTACGGCCGCACGCAGGAGCCGCCGCCGGCGCGCCGACGCCTGAGGCTGCGGCAACTGGTCGAGGACGTGCACGGCCTGCTGGACATTGAGCAAGGCATCGAGTTCGTCAATTCGGTCGAGCCGGCCTTCGAGGTCGATGCCGATTCCGACCAGTTGTTCAGGGTGCTGACCAATCTGTGCCGGAATTCCGTGCAAGCGATGGCGACCGACAGTGAAAGCGCCCTGGTGCGCCGCCTGGCGGTGTCGGCCGTGCGCCTGGGCAGCGTCAGCCGCATCGCCGTCAGCGACACCGGCCCCGGCCTGCCGCCCAAGGCGCGGGAAAACCTGTTCGCGGCCTTTCGCGGCTCGGCGCGCAGCGGCGGCACCGGCCTTGGCCTGGCGATCGCGCACGAACTGATCCGCGCGCATGGCGGCACGGTCGAGCTGGTCGAGAGCATTGGCGGGCGCACCACATTCGCCGTCACCATCCCCGACCAGCCGGTCCGGCTCGACCAGGCCCGCAACGGCCTGCGCCGCCCGGCGTGACGGTTTAGAGCGCCGGGTCGCCCGGCCCTCTTGTCCTCTGGCCCGATGCTTCTTCCAATGAGCAGGAACCGGCTCAACTTCGGACCGTTGCCATCTGCCGGAATCCCAGCCTTCATCACCAACCAAGGCACTTGTGACAAAACTTTTGCCGGATCGGCTTGCTTTTCCGAAATTCAGTCGCTAGGGAACACGTCTCGTCGCGACCGGTCGTTTACGATCGGATTGCGGGGTCATGGAAAGCATGGCCTGTTGCGCGCCCGTAGCTCAGCTGGATAGAGCACCAGACTACGAATCTGGGGGTCAGGAGTTCGAATCTCTTCGGGCGCGCCAAACAATTATATGAGACCGTTGGGATTTCCGACCTTTTCTATGTTGCCTTCAACAGCCTAGAGGGGAACAAAAAGCCGTAAAAATCCCGGAATGGGGCTCAAAGCCCCACGGATACTCCCACTAATTCATATGCGGTTCACTGGCTGTCCTACTCTCATCGAGGGTGACAAACCGTGAGGAAGCCATTCTCGGGCAGCCTCACGGAACGGGTAGCAGTTGCGCATTGCCGATCTTCCCGCCATCTATGCAAGAAGGCGCGGGGATCAATCAAGGCAATGCTTAAACCCTTTGGGAAGTGGTTCGTTACGAATTGGGAACGGGTCTTGTTTGTGATCGTCGGCTTGGCCCTGCTCGGCGCGAGCCTGACATTGATCTATCAGGAAAAAGTGACAGAAGCCGCCGCAGTCTTTGGCCTTGGCTTTCTCAGCTTTCTCTACGCCAACGTTTCGCGCTTCAAACGCTTCAAAGGGCTGGGCTTTGAAGCGGAGCTTTGGGAGGACAAGCAGAAAGAAGCCGCTGACCTCATTGAACGCTTGCGCGATATCGTTTCGATCTACACGCGGGAAGTTATACTTGGAAAGGTGAAGGCGGGGCGTATCGGGGTTGCAGGAAAGTGGAATGATCATTGGAAGCTCTATGATGATCTTGTCACGCAGCACAACACCCTTGGACAGAAGGTCGATTTTTCGGACATCAAAAAGGAAATGGATGACACTTTCCTTTTCGACATGACGATGCCCGAAATCAGGAAACTAAGAGCCGCTACGAATAAAGGAAAAGAGGCTGCAAGGCAAAGGATCGAGCAGGAGTTTGGAAGTCCCGTCCGTGACAATGAAGGCTACAATCGGCGCTGGGCGCAGTTTCGCGAGATACCTGAAGACATCAAAGACCCCTTCAAGATTTCGATCAAGGAGGATTTGGCAGGTTACGCCTTGAAGGTCTGGCGGGAAACCAAAGAACGGCTCAAACGAGATTTTGACGTGGACGCGGATGTTGACCAAAAGGTCCTTGATCGGTTCGTAACAATCTCAAAGCTCTATCAGTCCCGACCGGTTCAAGTGACGGACGAAATGATCGCATGGGCGAACCGGGAGGACTGAAATACTCCTTGCGCTTCAGTTCAAGTTCGGCAGACCTCATAGATCTCATGCGGACGACCTAGCTGGTCATGAACTCAGCCTGTTCATCGTGCCAGCCCTTCATCCACCTTTCACGGCGACCGCTATCCGTATAGGGGCATTTGCGCAGCGGGACGTGGCGTCGACAGGCTTTCTGCCCCTCTTCATAGACCGACCCGCCACCGTGAAGGTGCTCTTGTAAAAGGGCGGCACTGATTGTTGACTTCGGCATTTCATTGTCTCCGGTTTGAGTGCCGGAACATGGGAACGCGGCGACGGGGCAACAATCCGCAATTTTCGAACATCTATGGGAAAAGCGTCGACCTGTCCGTTACTTCCTTCTCCATCATATAATTGTTCCGCACGACCGGAGGTCCTAAGTGACGCTTGAAGAAGCTATTGCCGAGCATATGCAGCTAATCGACTTGGAGCTTCAGGTGGAGGAGCTCCCACTTTGGCAACGTCCGCTTAGGGCTTCAATCAAGTTCGTTCTAGAAAGCATTCTGGACATTCGGGGCGACACGAAGGAGGATTTTGCAGGGAAACCATGGTTTGCGGTGATCTTCCACCATATTGAGACATGGTATCGCGATACCTACGGAAGTGCTTTTGATCAGAGTAGCGGGGAGGGTTTTGCGTCGGGCGTAGTGCTTGTTCGGCATGTCCCGATTGAAATCCGCGTTCCACTAACACGCACCACGCCGGGGACACCTGGTGAAACCGTTTGGCTTCATTTCCCCCTTGGCATTGAACAGGGCGAGACGCCCACCGACTGGCTCGTAAACCCGCCCAACCTCGCGAAGATAGACCTGACGGAAAGCCGAAAACTGAAAACGAGGACGACGGCGGTGGCCACCGCCTTGCGCAGGATCAGAATGAACACGATGGGAGTGACCGCGCCGGATCATGAAATCACGGAATTGATTGATGGGGTTCTTTCTGATCTTCAAAACGCGGCAATAGGTCTGCTTACTGATAGTGATACCGCAAGGGGCGCTGCAATGTGGTCGATGCAGATGGCAATCGAACGGACGATAAAGGCATTCATTCTTCAAAAGACAGGCAGAAAGTATCGTGAAACCCACGACCTTTTTTACCTTTACGACGACGCGCTTCCGCATTGTTCCGGCATCAACCGCGGCCTCCTAAAGAAGCTCCCCAATTCACGCGAGATGATGGAAGGACGGTACGGTCTGGGTACGAAATGGACAATCCGCTATGCGACGGAAGCCTACTTCGCGGCGCTCATGCTCATTTCCGAGTTCTCAGCCCGGTATGATCGCAAGATAAGTGTCGGCGGCAGTCGGGTCCACCTCAAGCGTCCACCTTGGCTCACCTTGCCGAAGCCTGTCACAACCTAGGACTATTTCCCCCTACTTCTTTTTCACAGCCGCGAGCTGGTCGGACTGAATTTCCATGATGGAACGTGTTTCGGGTTTCCATACCGTCGACGCGCTGCATGCGATTTAACAGGAAAAATAGGCGCGCTATGTACCCCATGGATTATATGGTTCGACGATTGTGACCGCTGGCGTTCGACCGCGCACGGCAGGCGGAACCAACGGAGCCTGAATTGACATCCATCACTACCACCAAGCGAGCACTTATCACCGGGACCGGAGCGGCCGACGGCATCGGCTTCGCCATTGCCCGCCAGCTCGGCCATGCCGGCCATGCCGTTTTTCTCACCGGTGCCAGTGGGCGTGTGCTCGATCGCGCCGTTGAGCTCCGTGCAGAAGGCATCGACGCCAAGGCCGTGGTCGCCGATCTCACCATCGCTGCCGATGTCGCGCGGTTGCGGGCTGATGTCGGCGCGGTCGGCATCCTGGTCAACAATGCCGGCATGGGCTCGCTGGCATCGCCATCGGTCGACAAGGCGTTTCTCGCCATGACCGAGGCCGACTGGGATCAGGGGATCGACGTCAGCCTGAAGACGGCATTCCTCGTCACCAAGGCGTTTCTGCCGGCGATGGTCGAAGCGGGCTATGGGCGTATCGTCAATGTGGCGTCGGTCACCGGACCGCTGGTGTCTTTCGAAGGCACATCAGCCTATTCCGCCGCCAAGGCCGGCATGGTCGGCCTGACACGCACGCTGGCGCTCGAAGTGGCGAAAAACGGCATCACGGCCAACGCCGTGGCTCCCGGCTGGATCGAAACAGGGTCGTCGAGCGAGATGGAGCGGCAAGCCGCCCTGAATACGCCGCCGGCGCGGGCCGGGCGACCGGATGAGGTGGCCGCCGCGGTCGTGTTCCTGGCCTCGGAAGGCGCCAGCTATGTCAACGGCGCCCTGCTGGTGGTCGATGGCGGCAACAGCCTTCAGGAGCGCAAGGGCTGAAGCCGTCCAACGCGTCGGGTGCGAGAATTCAGCCTTTGCCCGAGCTTTTGCCTGCCCCCGGCGCTTCCGGCCTGAGATAGACGGCCAAGCAGCAGCAACAGATCGCCAAGCCCGCGACTGGATATTTCAGGGCGACCAGCCCCGCCAGCGCGAATAGGCAGAGCGTCGCGAGCGACCGGATGCGCATGCGCTTGCGCACCGCGAGCGGAACCGCGTTCTCCGGCATCGGGTCGATGAGTTCGCGGATCAGAAGAATGTAGGTCAGGTTCACCAGGAAGAAGACGGCGGCGTAGAAGGCGACCGGCTGCGGCGCCAGCTCGCTGACCGCCATCCACGCGGTCGCCAGCGGCAGCAGCGAAACCGAGAACAGATGCGCGAAATTGTACCACATCAGGCTGGCTGTCGCCTCCCTGGCGTGGCGTAACAGATGATGATGGTTCGCCCAGACGATGGCGATGAAGAGATAGCTGACGCTGTAGCTCAGCCATGTCGGCCAGAGCTCCAGAAGCGCCTTGAACGTCGGCAACTCCGGCGGGCGCAAGTCGAGGACCAGCACCGTGATGAGGACGGCGAACACGCCATCCGAAAATGCGCTCAACCGATCGAGCCCTGTCGAGGGAAGCACTGGACCGTCCTCGTCGCAGTTCGTGAGACATATAGTAGTGCTGTCGATAGCAATATCCATGGCCGCTCGGACCATCTGACGCCGCCGCCAGCGCCGCTCAGGACGCCTTGGCCAGAAAACTCTGGTAGTCCGATTTCGCCTGCAGCAGGCGCAGCACATTGTCGCGCGAGCCCCTTACGTGGGCGCGGGCCAGCGTGCCGGCTCGGGCGGCATCGCCGGCGCAGATCGCCTCGACGATCTCGGCATGCTCGTCGCGGGCGATCTTCCATTCGTCGAGCCACAACAGTTCGGTCCAGACATAGTGCTGGCACTTGTCGAGGATGCCGCACAGCATGCCATGCAGCATCGCATTGCCGCTGATTTCGGCGATGACGCGGTGCAGGTCGATGCCGACTTCGAGCTCCTGGAATTTTTCGCGCGTGGTGCGCTCCGGAATGGCGGCCAGCCGCTCGCATTCGGCCAGCATGGCACGCAGCCGCGCCTTGTCCTGTTCCGTCGCAGCAGCGGCGGCCAGTGCCGTCGCGTGGCCGTCGAGCAGTTCGCGGATCTCGAAGGCCTCGCGGAACATGTTGATGTCGAACTCGGTGACGACATAGCCCTGGCGCGGCCGGCCGGTGACCAGGCCGTCGCGCTCGAGGCGGTTGAAGGCCTCGCGCACCGGGGTGCGGCTGACAGTCAGCTTCGCCGCGATGTCGTTTTCGGTGACGCGTGAGCCCGGCGGAATCTGGCCGGTCACGATCATCGCCTTGAGCGCGGAATAGACCGAGTCGCGCAGCGTGTTTTTGGTTTCCTTGGCCAAGTTCCGTTTCCAGTTCTCCGGTCTTTCCGCCGGCATATGTTCTCATGCATAGCTGTATTCAAAGTCGGCGCGGTTTGCCACGCCCCGGCGCCCCATCTCCCAGCCCGGGTTGACGGCCCCAGGCGCGCCGATCGGTGTTGACATCGCTGATCCCCAAGCTACACTCAAAATTGTATACAAAATAGAATGCGAAATCAAAAACAATGGGAACACCGGTGGAGAGCCGAAAAAATGAACAGGACCAGAAGCGTTAGTATCGTTGCGATGGCGGGCCTCATGGCCTCCCTCGCGGCCCCCGCAATGGCGGGCGACACCATCACCGTCGCCTCGTGGGGCGGCACCTACCAGGAAGCGCAGACCAAGGCGTTCTTCAAGCCGACCGCCGACGCGCTCGGCATCACCATCAAGGAGGACACCACCAACGGCCTCGACGACGTACGGCTGCAGGTAACCGGCAATGCGGTGAAATGGGACATCACCGAGCTTGGCGCCGACGAATGCGCACGCGGCTCGAAGGAAGGGCTGTTCGAGAAGCTCGACTACGGCATTATCGACAAGAGCGGCATCAATCCGAAGCTTGTCCATGATGACTGGGTCGGCATTTCCTACACCTCCGTCGTGCTGATCTACCGGACCGATGTGTTCGGCGACAAAGGCCCCAAGACCTGGGCCGACTTCTGGAACGTGGAAAAGTTTCCGGGACGGCGCGCGTTGAGCGGCAGCCAGGCGACCGAAACGCTGAGCGTCGCGGCTCTCGCCTCGGGCCTGCCGATCGACAAGGTCTATCCCGTGGATGTCGACGGCGCGCTGAAATCCGTCGACAAGATCCGTGGCCATGTCGACGCCTGGTGGACCTCCGGCGCTCAGGCCATGCAATTGGTCAAGGATGGCGAAGTCGACATGGCGAGCATCTGGAACGGCCGTGCCGGCACCTTGAAGAAGGAAGGCGCGCCGGTCAGCTTCTCCTTCGACCAGGGCGTGCTGACCGCCGACTGCATGGTCATCCCCAAGGGTGCCAAGAACAAGGAAGCCGCGATGAAGGCGCTTGCGATGTTCGTCAGCCCGCAGCTGCAGGCCAATCTGCCGCTCTACGTCGACAATGGCCCAGTAAACGAGAAGGCTTTCGAGACCGGCAAGATCCCGCAGGACAGGATCAAGGACATCAATTCGGCGCCCGAAAACGTCAAGAAACAGGTGCTGCAGGACGCCGAGTTCTGGCGCGACAATCTGGTCGAGGCGACGGAGAAGTTCAACAATCTGGTCCAGCAATAGGCCGCGGACACAAGCTTACGGCGGGCAGCGTAACCAGCCACTGCCTCGCCACCTGTTCTCTGCGGCTAAGGAGCGAAAAATCTTGTCCATTGCGCCATCCGCGTTGCCCATCGGCATGCGCGGGATCGAGAAACGATTTGGCAGCGTCCCGGTGCTGCGCGACCTTAACCTCGATGTCGAGGCCGGCGAATTCCTGACGCTGCTCGGCCCTTCCGGTTCCGGCAAGACGACGCTGCTGATGATCCTGGCCGGTTTCGTGCGGGCCAATGCCGGCTCGATCAAGGTCGGCGGCGACGAGATCATCACCACGCCGCCGCACAAGCGCAACATCGGCATGGTGTTCCAGAACTACGCGCTGTTTCCGCACATGAACGTCTTCCACAACATCGCCTTTCCGCTGAAGCAGCGCGGCGTCGCCGCCGCCGAGACGGCCGAACGTGTCGAGAAGGCGCTCGATCTGGTGAAATTGCAGGGCCTGGGCGAACGCCGGGTCGACCAGCTTTCCGGCGGCCAGCGACAGCGTGTGGCGCTGGCACGCGCCATCGTCTTCGAGCCGCGCATCGTGCTGATGGACGAACCCTTGTCGGCGCTCGACAAGGGCCTGCGCGAGCACATGCAGATCGAGCTGCGCGCCCTGCATCGCCGGCTCGGCATGACCACCGTCTATGTCACGCACGACCAGCGCGAAGCCATCACCATGTCCGACCGCATCGCGGTCATGAACGCCGGGCGCATCGAACAGCTCGACAAGCCTGAAACCCTCTACGCCAGGCCGCAAACGCGATTTGTAGCCGGCTTCATCGGCGAATCGAATTTCATTCCGGTCGAGTGCCGCAACGGCTCCGTCTGGTACGAGGACCGGAGAATCCATACCGCGGCACCAGTGCCGGCAGCTGGCCAGCACCTGATGGTGGTGCGGCCGGAAAAGCTGCGGCTCCTGGCAGACGCCGAACCGACAAGCGGCGTCAACGTGCTCGAGGCGAAAGTCAGCGACATCATCTATCAGGGCGACAGCTTCGTCTGCTACGCGGCGTTGCGCGACGGCCGCCAGCTGACTTTGCGCGACTATTGCCGCAGCGATGTGCTGGCCAAAATGCCGGCGCCCGGCCAGCCAGTCTCATTCGGTCTCGATGCGCAGGACACGATCCTGGTGGCGGCAGACTGATGAGCGCGCAGCCCGCCCTCATGGAAGAGATCGGCAGCGCCGCAGGCCGGGAGCTCAACACGCAGGGACTTCACGCCGACGCCCGGCGTGAATCACTACGGCTGCTGGCGCTGTTGTCGCCAAGCCTGCTTCTGGTCTTCGCCATCATCATCGTGCCGATCGGCTGGCTGTTCTGGCTGTCGCTGTTCGACGAAGCGGGCGGCTTCAGCGCCGCCAATTATGCGCGATTCTTCGAGCAGGCCTCCTACATCAAGACCTTCATCACCACCTTCAAGGTCGCCTTCATCGTCACCGGCGCCTGCGTGCTGCTCGGCTCGGCCGGCGGCATTGATTTCACCAGATCAATTCGCAGAAGCGACCAATTTGCAGAAGTGACTAGGGGATATTCAGACAGAATGCGTGATTTCCAGTTTCCCGGCCGCTCGCCGGTTCGTGCCACCGAGGCGGTTGCCGCGACCTCGCATCCGCTTGCAACGCTTGCGGCCATCGACATGCTGCGCTCCGGCGGCAATGCCATGGACGCCGCGGTCTGCGCCGCCGCCGTGCAGGGTGTGGTCGAGCCGCAATCGACGGGCATCGGTGGCGACTGCTTCGTGCTTTATTCTCCCGGAGGACAAGGCAATGTGCTGGCCTTCAACGGCTCGGGGCGAGCGCCGGCCAGGGCGACGGTCGGCTGGTATCTCGAAAAAGGCTTCGACCGCATCCCGCTGCAGGGTCCGCATGCGGTCACCGTACCCGGCGCCGTCGACGCCTGGAGCCGCCTGCTCGAAGACCATGGCCGCAAGGGCCTTGCCGAGGCGCTGACGCCGGCCATTCACTATGCCGAGAACGGCTATGTCGTGCACGACCGCGTCGCCTTCGACTGGGCCGAGCCGGAGACCGACCTGTCGGCCGACGAGCATGCCGCGCGCATCTTCCTGCCCGGCGGCAGGGCGCCGAAGGCGGGTGACGTCCATCGGCAGCCGGAACTGGCGGCGACCTTGCGCATCATCGCCAAACACGGCCGGTCCGGTTTCTACGAAGGCGCGGTCGCCGACGATATGGTGAGCCGGCTCAACGAATTGGGCGGACTTCATACGGCCGAGGATTTTGCCGCGACCAGAGGCGACTATGTGGCGCCGGTCAGCACCTCCTATGGCGGCCATGAGATCCACCAGATGCCGCCGAACAATCAGGGGCTGACGGCGCTTTTGATGCTCAATTTGCTGTCGGGCTTCGAGCTTGGCGGGCTCGACCCCAATGGCGCCGAACGCCTGCATCTGGAGATCGAGGCCGGACGCCTGGCTTACCGCGACCGCGACCGCTATGTCGGCGACCAGGACCATGTCCCGGTGCCCCTGAAGCAGCTCCTGTCCGGCGCCTATGCCGACCGGCTACGCGCCGAGATCGACCGCGACCGCGCCATCACGCATCTGCCGCGCGTCGAGCTGCCCGGCAGCGACACGGTCTATATCTCCATCGTCGACCGCGACCGCAACGCGGTCTCCTTCATCAACTCGACCTATTATTCGTTCGGCAGTGGCGTCGTCGGCCCGAAGACCGGTATCGTGCTGCAGAACCGTGGTTCGAGCTTCCGCCTCGACCCGGCGCATCCGAACGCGATCGCGCCGGGCAAGCGGCCGATGCACACGATCATGCCGGGCATGGCGACGAAGAACGGCCGCGTGGTGATGCCGTTCGGCGTCATGGGCGGCGGTTACCAGCCGTTTGGCCATGTCCACCTGCTCACCAACATGATCGATTTCGGCATGGACCCGCAGCAGGCACTGGATGCGCCGAGGGTGTTTTACAACGATGACACAGTGGAAGCCGAGCGTGGCGTTCCCACTGATGCAACCGAGGGCCTGCGCCGGCGCGGCCACCGCATCGCCGAACCGCATCATCCGCTTGGCGGGGGGCAGGTGGTGCTGATCGACTGGGAGAAGGGGACGCTGACCGGCGCTTCCGATCCGCGCAAGGATGGTTTGGCGCTTGGCTATTGAGGTGATCCGTTGTCCAATGGCGCCCATATCGAGGCAAGCCCGTCAGAAGGGCTCTCGCCAGTAATCGTTCGAAATCCAGCCGGTGATCATGACCCAAACTGAAACCCACGCAGATCTCTCCCGCCGTCTCGCCGCCGGCGCCGACGACGCCCCCGCCATTCTGGCGCCCGACAGGGCAACGCTCAGCCATGGCGGATTGCGCAGCATGATCGCCGACACGGCAAAACAGCTGCATGCGCGCGGCATCGGCCGCGGCGACAGGGTGGCGATCGTGCTGCCGAACGGGCCCGAGATGGCCACCGCCTTCGTCGCCGTGGCGGCCGCCGCCTCTACGGCGCCGCTCAACCCCGCCTACCGGGCCGACGAGCTCGATTTCTACCTGACCGACATCGGCGCCAAGGCGATCCTCGTCGCGGAGGGTGAGACCGGCCCCGCGGTGACGGTGGCCGAACGCCTCGGCATCGGCGTGCTGCGGCTCGTCGTGCAGCCCGGCACACCGGCCGGCAGTTTTGCTATCGAGGGCGCGGCGATCGGACCGAAGGCCGCGCCCGACATGGCGCAAGACAGCGACATTGCGCTGCTGCTGCATACCTCCGGCACGACATCGCGTCCAAAACTGGTGCCGCTCAGCCATGCCAACATCGCGGCCTCGGCAGCTCATATCGGCGGCACGCTTGGCCTGACGGCCGATGACCGTTGCCTCAATATCATGCCGCTGTTCCACATTCACGGCCTGATCGCGGCCGTGCTGTCGTCGCTGGCTGCCGGCGGCAGCATCTACTGCACGCCGGGTTTCAACGCGCTGCGCTTCTTCCAGTGGCTGAGCGAGGCGCAGCCGAGCTGGTACACGGCGGTGCCGACCATGCATCAGGCGATCCTGGCCCGCGCGGCACGCAACACCGAGGCGCTGGCGGCGGCGCGCCTGCGCTTCATCCGCTCGTCCTCGGCGTCGCTGCCGGCGCAGGTAATGACTGAGCTGGAAGCGACCTTCGGCTGCCCAGTGATCGAATCCTACGGGATGACCGAGGCGGCTCACCAGATGGCCTCGAACCGGCTGCCGCCGGGCCAGCGCAAGCCCGGCAGCGTTGGTGCCTCCGCCGGGCCGGAGGTGGCTGTGATGGCGCCCGACGGGCGGCTGCTCGATGCAGGCGAGTCCGGCGAGATCGTCATCCGCGGGCCCAATGTCACGACGGGCTACGAAAAGAACCCGGATGCCAACGCCACGGCTTTCGCGCATGGCTGGTTCCACACCGGCGACCAGGGCGTGCTGGACGGGGACGGCTATCTCAGGGTCACCGGTCGGCTCAAGGAGATCATCAATCGCGGCGGCGAAAAGATCTCGCCACTCGAGGTCGACGATGTGCTGATGGACCATCCGGCGGTGGCACAGGTCGTCACCTTCGCCATGCCGCATGACAAGCTTGGCGAGGAGGTGGCGGCGGCGGTTGTGCTGCGCGAAGGCATCAGCGCCGCTGAGAGCGACATCCGCACCTATGCCGCGACGCGGCTTGCCGACTTCAAAGTGCCGCGCAAGATCCTGATCCTGGACGAGATCCCCAAGGGCGCGACCGGCAAATTGCAGCGCATCGGCCTTGCCGCCAAACTCGGGCTTTGACGATGAAGATCACCATCTTCGGCGCCGGTGCGATCGGCGGCTATCTCGCTGCCAAGCTTGCCGCCGCCGGCCGCACCGATCTCTCGATCGTCGCGCGCGGCGCCCATCTGGAAGCGATCAAGGCAGATGGCCTGCGCCTGATCGAGGATGGCCAGGAGACGTCCGTCCCCGTCCGGGCCGCCGCCAAGGCCGAGGAACTTGGCGTGCAGGATTATGTCGTGCTGGCGCTGAAGGCCCATTCCCTCACCCCGGCGCTCGACCAGATCGCACCGCTGCTTGGGGACCACACATCAGTCGTCACCATGCAGAACGGCGTGCCGTGGTGGTATTTCCACGGCGTCGGCGGGCCGCTCGAAGGCACCAGGCTGAACGCGGTCGATCCCGGCGGCGCGATCTGGCAGCGGATTGGACCGGACCGCGTCATCGGCTCGGTCGTCTATCCCGCGGTCGAGGTCGATGCGCCGGGGCTCATCCGCCATGTCGAGGGCAAACGCTTCTCGCTCGGCGAACCCTCGGGCGAGCGCAGCGAACGGGTCACGCTTCTGGCCGAGGAGATGGTCAAGGGCGGCTTGCAGGCGCCGGTGCGCGAAGACATCCGCAGCGAGATCTGGGTAAAACTGTGGGGCAATCTTTCGTTCAACCCGATCTCGGCGCTGACCGGCAGCACGCTTGCCGCGATCGTTGCCGACGAGGGCACCCGCACGCTCGCCCGCACCATGATGCTGGAGGCGCAGGCGATCGGCGAAAGCCTCGGCGTGCGTTTTCCCATCGCGGTCGACCGGCGCATCAAGGGCGCCGGCGATGTCGGCGAGCACAAGACCTCGATGCTGCAGGACCTGGAGCGTGGCCGGCCGATGGAGATCGACGCGCTGGTGAGCGCGGTGCAGGAACTTGGCAGGCTAACGGACAAGCCGACCCCGACCATCGATGCCGTGCTGGCGCTGGTGCGGCGGCTGGCGGTGGAACGCGGGTGTTATGGATAATGGGCTCGGGGTTGATCAGCACCGTGGCGAGGGCGCGACGATCCAGGCCTTGAAGCGCCTTGGCCTCATCTCCCAGCTTGACCAGGGTTAGCAGCATGCTGAACGCCATTCACCACGTCGCGCTCATCTGCACCGACTACGACCGGTCGCGACGGTTCTACGTCGAACTCCTCGGCCTCGATCTGATCCGGGAGGTTTATCGGGAGGAGCGGCAGTCATGGAAGGCGGATCTGCGGATCGGGTCGGCCCAACTGGAATTGTTCTCCTTCCCTGCACCGGCGACGCGGCCGTCCCACCCAGAGGCTACAGGCCTGAGACATCTGGCATTCGCGGTGGCTAATCTTGATCCCGTGATTATCCGCCTGGAAGCCGCAGGCGTTGCCGTCGAGCCAATCCGGATCGATCCATACACAGACCAACGGTTTACCTTTTTCAGGGACCCGGATGGATTGCCGCTGGAACTCTACGAAGCCCCATAAGGAACGGTTCGATTTCACGATGGGCGCTTTGTACTGACGGTCTCGGTATCGGCGGACCGCGAATCTGTGCTAAGCGCCGCCCAACTAACCAAAGGACGACACCAATGAGCGAACTGACCGTGGCCGAGGCGACCGAGAGCATCTATGCCTCGCTCCGGGCGGACAATGCCGACATCGACACACATATCGCGGCGCTTAAGGCGGCGCTGACGCGAGAGGGGATCAAACAGGCGGTGTTCGATCCGACCAAGCTGGCGCAGAACAACCGCTCGGGCCGCAAGTTGATGCAGGCTTATTTTCGGCAACGCGGCGTGAGCGTGAAGTTTTCGGACCAGTAGAACCGCGCGCGATCTCAACCGTGTGATTGGTTGGTTTCGGACGCATGTTCTCCGACGCTCCGGGCCCTCCCATTTGACCGACTCAATAACAGCGATCTGCGGCCGCAAGGGCTTCGGCACGGTGAGCTTGGTCCAGTGCGCCAATCCGTCGGACCGACGCATAGAACCTGACATAGTCGCCCGAGCACAGATCGAACAGGCGCAGAAACGCGGTCACCCGATCGCTATAGACGGAAGTCGCGGCGAGCTTTGCATTGTTGATCGGGGAAGCGAACCAGGCATCGTATCCCCGGTATCGGCCCCAGCGCCTGTCGCGCATGTGTCGGTAGCGCATCCGCAGCCGTTCAATCGCCGCCGTCTTTGCGGCCAGTTTTTGCTCCGAGGTTCCGGCGTTGGAATAGACTTTTGCCAACTCGTCCCGTGTTTGCGACACCAGCGCAAGAAATTCAGCTTTGCGCCTCCGGGCGGCTTCGTAACGGCGCAATGCGGCGGTATCGCCAGCCGCGCGCAGCCATTTTCTCACGCCGGTCGTTTCGACGGCGACAGCGAACGACTCGTTGAATGCGGAATCGTCGTGCACGTAGACGCGCTGGTGGGCCAGTTCATGGAACACCAGCCCTGCAAGATAGGTTTTATCCTCGCTGAACATCGTGCTCAGCAGCGGGTCACTCGACCAGCCAAGCGTGGAATATGCGGTGATGCCCGTCACATAGACATCCATGCCCTGTCCTTGAAGTTCGGCAGCGGTTTCAATTGCGGACTTCCTGGAGAAATATCCCCGGTAGGGCACGCAGCCGAAAACGGGAAAACACCATGTTCGCGGCGTCAGCGAGAATGCCGGCGCGGCGAAGACGGCCCATGTCACCGAATCCCGGCCGATATCGACATAGCTGCGGTAGCTGCTGTTGTCGGGCAGCGCCAGTTCATCCGTTGCGAACTGTCGTATGGCGCTCGCCGATGCCATTCGAGCGCGCAATGCCTTCGGCGTCGAAGGGTCCTCGATCAGTTTTCCGACATCCTGGCGCGCCGTCATGATCCGCAGATGACCCTGCACGGATTGCGCGTAATAGGAAACACTGGTGCAGCCGGTCGCGCCAGACACCACGATCATAACGGCAACCAATCGAAAGAATGCGCGCATCACGATTTGCCCACAGCAGTGCTCCCGTACCGATCGGGCGATTGTCGCGATTGCCCCAGGTCCCAAGCAGCCGCATCGATTTGATCGAGGTCTATAGCTTTCTAAAGAATCCGGACAGAATATTCGGACCCACTTCGCCAGGGCGCAGTCTGATCCCGTCCTCGAAGCAGTTCAGCGTCATGCATTCGAAGCCGCTGCGTGCGAGGAATGCCACCAGCGAGTCACGATCGAAGTGGTGGAGGTGCTCGTCGGGAAGACGCATACGCCACGTCCGGAACCAGGCGTCGCCGTCGGCGCCGAGCTCGCGCCAGCGGCAATAAGGGACGGCGACGGCCAGGTAGCGGGCCTTAAGCCGGGCGAGGAAACCCAGATCCGGGATATGCTCAAGCACATCGAACATGGCGACGAGATCCCACGAGCTGGAGAGCGCCTCATCCCAATCGACGAAGCGGACGCCCTTGGGCAGCGGAAACCTGGTTATGTCGCAGCCGGCGCAGTCGGCGACCCCGGTTATTTTCGCGGCTTCGATGAATGTGCCGGTGCCATATCCAATCTCCAGCACGGACCGGGGGATCTCGCCAGTGATCCCCAGCACCCAGCCGAGTCGCTGATATCCGAGCTTGATGGTCCGGTCACTCAGGTCCTCGTAATAGGAAATGTACTGCTTGTCATACTTGATCGGTTTGGAGTCGACCTGGTGGATCACGCCAAACCCGTCCACCGCGTAGTTGTCCAACATTGGCGTGCGGCCCCCCAGGTTCCGAGTTCCTTACCGGCAGAACTAGGACGCAACCGGACAATCGAGCGGTCAGGTATTCAGCCGCCAGCTTGAACTGCTCAGTCCTTGCCCGCCCGCTTGAAAATCCGCGCATAAAATTCGCCGACGATGCCGCGCCGGAAGATCAGCACGCACACCATGAAGATGAGGCCGGTGGCGATGGTCACCGGAAAGCCGGAAGTGGCAAGCGTGTTTTCCAGGCCAATGACAAGGCTGGCGCCGATGATCGGCCCGACCATGGTGCCGATGCCGCCGAGAAGCGTCATCAGGATCACTTCGCCCGACATCTGCCAGGTGACGTCGGTGAGCGTGGCGAACTGGAAAACGATCGCCTTGAGCGAGCCGGCCAGCCCGGCCAGGGCCGCCGACATGACGAAGGCGCCCAGCTTGTAGTTGGCGACGGAATAGCCCAGCGAAATGGCGCGGTTCTCGTTCTCGCGGATCGAGCGCAGGATCATGCCGAACGGCGAGTTGACGATGCGCCAGATGGCGAAGACGCCGATCAGGAACACCGCCAGCACGAAGTAATACATGTTCAGCGAGACGTTCAGGTCGAGGACGCCAAGCAGCATGCCGCGCGGCACGCCCTGAATGCCGTCCTCGCCTTGCGTGAAGGGCGACTGCACACAGAAGAAGAAGAACATCTGCGACAGCGCCAGCGTGATCATGGCGAAATAGATGCCTTGCCGGCGAATGGCGAAAAAGCCCATGACAAGGCCGAGCAAGGCCGCACCCGCCATGCCGAGCAGAATGCCGGCTTCCGGCGGCCAGCCCCAGACCTTGACGGCATGCGCGGTGAAGTAGGCGGCGCCGCCGAAGAAGGTGGCGTGGCCGAACGATAAGAGCCCGGTATAGCCGAGCAGAAGATTGAACGCGCAGGCAAACAGCGCGAAACACAGCATCTTCATCAGGAAGATCGGATAGATCAGGAAAGGCGCTACCAGCAGCGCCAGGATGCCGAGCCCGACCAGCATCCATTCCAGCCGTGCCGAGGTTTTGGCCGATGCCTCGCGAAGCGTCAGTTCGGTCATGTCAGATGTCCCTTCCGACATGTCAAGCGTCCCTTCCGAACAGGCCAGCCGGCCGGACCAGAAGCACGATGGCCATGATGACGAAGACCACGAGATTGGAGGCCTCGGGGTAGAAGACCTTGGTCAGGCCCTCGGCGAGGCCAAGCATGTAGCCGGTGACGATCGCACCGAGGATCGATCCCATGCCGCCGACCACCACCACCGCGAAGACGACGATGATGAGGTCCGATCCCATAAGCGGGCTCACCTGATAGATCGGTGCTGCCAGAATGCCGGCAAGCCCGGCCAGCGCGGAGCCAAGGCCGTAGGTGAGGGTCAGCAGCAACGGCACGTTGACGCCGAAAGCCTGGACGAGACGGGGATTCTCGGTTGCCGCGCGCAGATAGGATCCAAGCCTGGTCTTCTCGATCAGCGCCCAGGTGCCGAAGCAGACGATCAGCGAGGCGACCACGACCCAGCCGCGATAGTTGGGCAGGAACATGAAGCCGAGATTGGTGCCGCCGGCAAGCAGCGGCGGCACGGCGTAGGGGTTTCCCGAGACGCCGTAATAATAGCGGAAGATGCCTTCGAGTACGAGCGCGAGGCCGAAGGTGAAGAGCAGCCCGTAGAGCGGATCGAGATCGTACAGCCTCGACAGCGCCAGGCGCTCGACCACGACGCCGAAGATGCCAACTATCAGCGGCACAAGGATCAAAGCGGGCCAATAGCCGATGCCGAGATGGGTGAGAAGCAGGTAGCCGACGAAGGCGCCGAACATATACTGGGCGCCATGGGCGAAATTGATGACGCGCAGCAAGCCGAATATGACAGCCAGGCCCAGGCTCAGCATGGCGTAGAACGAGCCGTTGATCAGGCCGACCAGCAACTGGCCGAGGAAGGCCTGAACCGGGATTCCGAAGATCATCGTCATGGCGCCATCATACACCCAGGACTTCGTGGAGCTGCGCCATGCGGTCCGGCAGTTCGCCGACCGGAAACCCCGCCACCACCTTGCCGTGCTCCATCAGATAGAAACGGTCGGCGACACGACTGGCGAAGCGAAAGTTCTGCTCGACCAGCAGGATCGTCATGCCGCGCTTTTTCAACGTCGCCAGCAACGCGCCGATGCGCTGCACGATGACGGGAGCGAGCCCCTCCGTCGGTTCGTCGAGGAGCAGCATCTTCACGCCGGTTCGCAGCATGCGCGCGATCGCCAGCATCTGCTGTTCGCCGCCCGACAGCCTGGTGCCGGGACTGTTGCGCCGCTCCTTCAGATTGGGGAACAGATCGAATATCTCCTCGACGCTCATGCCGCCCTGCGCGACGACCGGCGGCAGAACCAGATTCTCGTCCACGGTCAGCGTTGCGAAGATGCCGCGCTCCTCCGGCACGAAGCCGATGCCTTGATGGGCGGTGCGGTGCAGCGGCAGCCGCATCAGGTCCTTGCCGTCGAAGGCGATCCGGCCGGTCCGCTTGCGGATCAACCCCATGATGGCGCGCAGCGTCGTCGTCTTGCCGACGCCATTGCGGCCGAGCAGCGTGACCGTCTCGCCGGCAAACACTTCCAGATCGACACCGTGCAGCGCATGGCCCTCGCCATACCAGGCGTTGAGGCCGGTGACGGCAAGCAGAGGTGCGGCACTAGTCATCGGCGGTGCCCATATAGGCGATCTTGACGCGCTCGTCGCGGCTAACGGTGGCGTAGTCGCCAGCGGCCAGCACCTCGCCGCGCTGCATGACCGTTATCCAGTCGCAAAGGTCGGCCACCACGGTCAGATTGTGCTCGACCATCAGCACGGCGCGATCCCTGGCAACCGAACGGATGAGGCTGGAAACCGTGGCCACGTCCTCATGCCCCATGCCGGCCATCGGCTCGTCCAGCAGCAGCACTTTCGGATCGAGCGCGAGCGTCGTGGCGATCTCCAGCACGCGTTTTCTGCCATAGGAAAGATCGCCGGCGAGCCTGTTCCTGGCGTCGTCGAGACCAACCGAGCGCAGCAATTCCTCGGCGCGCGGGGTCAGCCGGTCGAGCGCCGCGAGCGAGCGCCAGAATTGAACGGCAAGACCACCCGGCCGCTGCAGCGCGACGCGAACATTGTCGAGCACGCTGAGGTGCGGAAAAATCGCCGATATCTGGAACGAGCGCACCAGCCCCATCCGCGCAACCCTGGCCGGCGAGGTGCGGGTGATGTCGTGGCCAAGCAGCTCGATCCTGCCGCTGGTCGGCGCCAGGAACTTGGTGAGCAGGTTGAAGACGGTCGTCTTGCCGGCGCCGTTGGGTCCGATCAGGGCATGGATGTTGCCATGGCGGACATCGATATCGACGTTTTTGACGGCGATGAAGCCGGCAAAGTCGCGTCGCAACCCGCGGGCGGAAAGCACAACCCGCGGCTCGTTCGCGTCCAGGTCAGTCGGCGCCATCGGCCGCGCCGATCACTGGCCGGCCGTCGGACAGCCGCTTTCCTTCTCGCTGAGGAAGGCCTCGTTGCCTGGAATGGTGGCGAGATATTTGTAGTAGTCCCAATCCTTGGTGCTCTCGGCTGGCGACTTGACCTGGTAGAGGTACATGTCGTGAACCATGTTGCCGTCCGCCTGCACCTTGCCGTTGGTTATCACCGCGTCGTCCACAGGCATCGAATGCAGCTGCTTGGCGACGGCTTCGGTCTCGTCCGTGCCGGCTTTGTCGATCGCCTTCAAATACTGCGTCACCGCCGAATAGGTCGCGGCCTGGATCATGTTCGGCATGCGGTTGGTGCGCTTGAAAAAGCGCTGCCCGAATTCGCGGCTCTTGTCGTCGCGATCCCAGTAATAGCCTTCGGTCAGCACGACGCCCTGCGCCGCTTGAAGGCCAAGCCCATGCACCTCGGCCAGCGTGAACAGGAGTGCGGCAAGACGCTGGCCGCCCTGCACGATACCGAATTCGGCCGCCTGCTTGATGGAGTTGGAGGTATCGAGGCCGGCATTGGCCAGGCCGATGACCTTGGCGCCCGACGATTGCGCCTGCAGCAGGAAGGACGAATAATCGGTCGATCCCAGGGGATAACGCACCTCGCCCAGCACCTTGCCGCCATGGCTTTCGACGAACTTGGTGGTCTGATCCTTCAGCGAGTAGCCGAATGCATAGTCGACGGTGACGAAGAACCAGCTGTCGCCGCCCTGCTGCACGAGAGAGCCGCCGGTACCCACCGCCTGCGAGTGAGTGTCATAGGCCCAGTGGAAGCCGTAGGGCGAGCACTGTTTGCCGGTCAGCTCCGTGGTCGCCGCGCCGGTGACGATGTCGATCTTCTTCTTTTCCTTGGAAATCCCCTGGACGGCGAGCGCTACCGAAGAGGTCGTCAGTTCCATGATGGCATCGACTTGCTCGGTGTCGTACCACTGCCGGGCGATGTTGGAGGCGATATCCGGCTTGTTCTGGTGGTCGGCGCTGATGATTTCTATCGGCGCTCCCTGCACCTTGCCGCCGAAATCCTCAACGGCCATCTTGGCCGCCTCGACCGACCACTTGCCGCCGAAGTCGGCGTAGACGCCCGACTGGTCGTTGAGGATGCCGATCTTGACCTTGCCGTCGGAAATTTCGGCGGCCGAAGCGGGGATCGCGGATGCGGCGAGAAGTGCCGCGGAAACGAAAAGGCTTACCTTCATGGTTGACTTCCTCCCATAGCGATGAATCCGACCGACCCTCCTACGATCGATCATCGCAATGGTATTGAACATGAGGAAGATAGGGACAGAGGGCAAGAGGCCGTTAGGGATTTAGTGTTCGAAGCGATACGGTTTGGCGGCGCAACGCGAGCCTTGGGCGAGAGATAGAGACACAAACATGTGAACCGCCCGGCGGCAGTGCCGGCTCAGCCCTCGGCGGCGACGAGGTGGCCGTTGCCGACATCCCTCAGCGCCAGTTTCAGCGGCGCCTCGCCGATCCTGCGGGTGGCGCTCGGGATTTCCTGGTCGAGGCGCGCGAAGCGGCTTCTGCGCTGCGCGGGATCGGGCACGGGCACGGCTTCGATCAGGCGCCTGGTGTAGGGATGGCGCGGGTTGGAAAAGACCTGGTCGCGGGTGCCCATCTCGACGATCTGGCCGAGATACATGACGGCGACGCGGTCGGAGATGTTCTCGACCACCGCCATGTCATGCGAGATGAAGAGATAGGCGACGCCGAATTCGCGCTGCAATTCCTTCAACAGATCGAGCACGCGCGCCTGCACCGAGACGTCGAGCGCCGAGACGCTTTCGTCGGCGATGATCAGCTTCGGCCGCAGTGCAAGCGCGCGGGCAATGCAGACGCGCTGGCGCTGGCCGCCGGAGAATTCATGCGGATAGAGTTCCATCTGGTCGGCCGACAGGCCGACGCGCTCGAACAGCGCTGCGACACGCTCGCTGCGCTCTTCCTTCGAGGCGATACCGTGGATCAGCAGCGGCTCGGCGACGAGGTCGCCGACACGCATGCGTGGGTCCAACGAGGCATAGGGGTCCTGGAAAATCATCTGCACGTCGCGGCGCACCGCCTTGCGCTCGTCGCGGCCGAGGCCGGACAGATTGCGGCCGCCAATGGCGATGTCGCCGCTGTAGGGCACCAGTCCGGCCAGCGCCTTGGCGGTGGTCGACTTGCCACAACCGGATTCGCCGACCAGCGCCAGCGTCTCGTTGGGCGCGATCGAGAAGCTGACGCCTTCGACGGCGTGGACGCAACGAGTGACCCGGCCGAAGAAGCCGCCATGCAGGTCGAAACGGACATGCAGGTCCTTGACGTCAGCGACATTGGCCGGCGTTGCCGTCTCGGCACTCCTGGATTCCTGGCGACCGATACCGCTGCCGATGCGCGGCACGGCGGCCAGCAGCTCGCGCGTGTAGCCGGCTTGCGGCCTGGCGAAAATGTCAGCGGTTTTTCCCTCTTCGACCATGCGGCCATGCCGCATGATGATGACGCGGTCGGCCATTTCGGCGACGACGCCCATGTCATGAGTGATGAGGATGACGCTGGTGCCATGCTGGCGCTGCAGATCGCGCAAAAGTTCCAGCACCTCGCCTTGCACGGTGACGTCGAGCGCCGTCGTCGGCTCGTCGGCGATCAGCACGTCCGGCTCGAGCGCCAGCGCCATGGCGATCATCACCCGCTGGCGCATGCCGCCGGACAGTTCGTGCGGAAACTGCTTTAGCCGGCTTTCGGCTTCCGAAATGCGCACCGCCTTCAGCGCCTCGATGGCACGCTGGCGAGCCTCGCTCTGCGACAGGGAGGTATGCGCCTCGATGGATTCGGTGAGCTGCCGGCCGATCGACAGCACCGGGTTGAGTGAGGTCATCGGCTCCTGGAAGATCATGGCGATGCGGTTGCCGCGAATGCGCCGCATCCGGCGCTCGTCCAGAATCGTCAGATCTGTATCGCCGAGATGGACCTTGCCGGATGAAATCCTGGCGGCAGGCTGCGGCAGAAGCTGCATGATGGCCAGAGCGGTCATCGATTTGCCGGAGCCGGATTCACCGGCAATGCACAGCGTCTCGCCACGAGACAACGTCAGCGACAGGTCGGAGACGACCTCGCGCTCGCCCTCCTCGCCGCGCACGCTGACGGAGAGGTTGGCGATGTCGAGTATGGGTTCGCTGGCGGTGATCATTGCGCGCGTGACCCGGAGAGGGATTTACTCCGGCACCCCCCCCTCCTCATTCAAACACGCAGCGCGGAAAGTAGAACGACACCACCCAGTTCGGCATGTCAACGATCTCGCTGATGCGGAGATCGCCGCAGACCGAGGCCAGCATATAGGCCTCGACTGGGTCGATGTGATAACGACCGGCGAGCAGGTCGACCATCTGCGCAACCGCTTCCCTGGCGCCGGTCATCAGGTCCGGACCGATGCCGGTCGTCACCTCATAGCCCTTGGCGTCGAGATGGCGCGTCACCGGGCCTGGCGTGGTGAAGCGCGGCGTCTTCAGCCTGGCATCCTTGACCAGGTCGAGCTTGAGCACGACGTCCATCGGACTTTCGATCGCCGTGCCGCAGACCTCGCCGTCACCTTGCGCGGCATGGGTGTCGCCGACCGAAAACAGCGCGCCCGCCACTTCCACCGGCAGATAGAGCGTGGTGCCGGCGGCGAGATCGCGGATGTCGAGATTGCCGCCGACGCGCCTTGGCGGCACCACCGAGTGGTGGCCCTTTTCCGCCAGCGCGTTGCCTATGGTGCCGGCGAAGGGTTTCAACGGCACACGCGCATTCTTGCCGAACAGCGCCGGCTCGAGCGAGGCAGCGTCGTATTTCCAGATGTTCAGCGCCGGCTCCTTGAAGTCGTCGGCGAGCAGCCCAAAGCCCGGAATGTTGGCCGTCCAGCCGAAGCCGGACGGCTTGAACATCTCGATCGTCACCTTCAGCGCGTCACCCGGCTCGGCCCCCTCGACGAAGATCGGCCCGGTCACCGGATTGACGGTGGCGAAGTCGAGCTTGGCGACGTCGGCGACCGTGCTGCCGGCCTGCAACTGGCCGCCGGAGGAATCGAGGCACTGGAACTCGATCGTCGAGCCGGGCGCCACCCGCTCGGCCGGGGCAAACGAATTGTCCCAGCCGAAATGATGTTGGCGCCCGTGGATGGTGTAGTCGCAGTTATTGCACATCTTTTACGTACACATTGTCGTAGTTGATCGGGATATGAACCGGGTCGACATAGAGGTTGTCGGCGCCGCCCATGCGCGCCGATTTCATGGTGAAGCGCTGCTCGTTGAAGACCGGCGCCCAGGGCGCGTCTTCCATCACCTTGTCGTAGATGGCGCTCCACATCTTGTCGCGTTCGCCTGATTTAGCCGGGTCGACCACCGAGTCGGCCTCGGCCGCCTTGGCGTCGAGATCCTTGTTGCAATACCACGACCAGTTCCAGCCGCCGGGCACCGCACCGGCGCAGCCGAGGATCGGGCCGTAGAAGTTCGACGGATCCGGGAAGTCGGCGATCCAGGCCATGCCGCCGGACCAGATCATCGGTGCGCCGGCCTTGTCGCCGCCGGCGGCAATCACGTTTGCCTGCGCCAGCGACTGGATGCTGGCCTTGATGCCGATCGCCGCCAGATCCTGCTGGATCGCCTGGGCGATGCGCGGGTTGGGATCGGTGTTCATGGCAAACAGCTGTGTCTCGAAGCCGTCGGGGTGGCCAGCCTCTGCGAGCAGCGCCTTGGCCTTGGCGACGTCATAGGGATAGCCCTTGTATTCCTTGTCGTAGCCCGGCATCGACGGCGGCAGCGGCTGGTTGGCCGGCACGGCGCGGCCGTTGATGATCTGGATGACGCGCGCCTTGTTGATCGCCATGTTGACTGCCTGGCGCACCTTAACATTGTCGAACGGCGCCATGGTGGTGTTCATGGTGACATAGCCGGTGTGCAGCTGGCCGCCTTCGACGACGCGTGCCTTCTGCTCGGGATCGGCCATCACCTCCTGGAATTTTGCTGGCGGAATGCCGTCGCCGGGGACGTCGATCTCGCCCTTCTGCAGGCGCAGCAGCGCCACGATCGGCTCCTGGCCGATCTCGAAGGTGATCTTGTCCAGATGCGGCAGGCCCTTGTGCCAATAGTCCGCATTGCGCTCGAAGACGATGCGCTCGCCGAGCGTCCACTCGGCGAGCTTGAAGGCGCCGGTGCCGACCGGATGCTTGCCGAAATCGGCGCCGTATTTCTCGACCTCTTCCTTCGGCACGACATGGGCGAAGTTGATGGCCATCACATGCAGGAAGGTGGCGTCGGGGCGGGTCAATTCGAATTTGACCGTGTAAGGGTCGACGACGGTGACGCCGGAGAGGCTCTCGGCCTTGCCGGCGGCGACATCGTCATAGCCCTTGATCGAGCCGAAGAAGCCGGCGCCGGGGCTCTGCGTCTTCGGATTGGTGACGCGGTCGAGCGAATATTTCACGTCGTCGGCCGTCATCTCGCGGCCATTGTGGAATTTCACGCCATGGCGCAGCTTGAAGGTGAAGGTCTTGCCGTCGGGCGAAATCTCGTAGCTTTCGGCGAGGTCGGGTTTCAAATTGGTGGTGCCCGGCTCGTAGTCCATCAACCCGTCGAACAGACTCTTGATCATCGACCAGTTCTGCCAGTCATAGCCGATCGCCGGATCGAGCGTGGCGACGTCGTCCTTGTAGGTGATGGTGATGGCGCCGCCCTGCTTGGCGTTCGGATCGACGGCGTCCTCGGCGCGAACGCTCGTCATGCCGAGCATCAGCGCCAGCGCCGATGCCGCTACCGTGGATGCGAGAAACCTTTTCATTTTTATGTTCCCTTTCTCTGTCTGGTTTTCATTTCATCTGAGCTTGATGCGGGGGTCGATGAAGGGCGCGATGATGTCGGCCAGCAGATTGCCCAGCACGATGGCGAAGGCCGACACCAGCGTCACACCCATGATGATCGGGATGTCGACGCGCTGGATGGCCTGCCAGGCGAGCTGGCCAATGCCGGGCCAGCCGAATACGCTTTCGACGACGACGATGCCGCCCATGAAGATGCCTATGTCGATGCCGATCATGGCGATCACCGGCAGGATGGCGTTGGGCAGCGCATGGCGGAACAGGATAGCTCGCCGCGCCAGGCCTTTGGCGCGGGCGGTGCGCACGTAATCCTGGCGCAGCACGTCGATCATCGACGAGCGCATCATGCGCGCGTACCAGCCCGCGCCGAGGATTCCCATGGTCAGTGACGGCAGCACCAGATGACGCCAGGTGCCGTAGCCGCCGATCGGGAACCAGCTGAGCCGCACGGCAAAGACGTAGAGCAGCAGCAGACCGACGACGAATTGCGGCGCCGAGACGCCGACGAAGGAGGCGACCATCAGCGTCTGGTCAGTGGCGGTGCCGCGCTTGACGGCGGCGATCAGGCCCATGCTCAGGCCGAGCAACAGCTCGCACAGGATGGCGCCGACCATCAGCAACAGGCTGGCCGGCAGCCGCGAAACGATCAGCTCGGTGACTTCGGAGCGCTGGATGTAGGAGCGGCCGAGATCGCCGCTGACGAGCTTCGTGAGATAGCGCCAGTACTGGACGACGAACGGCTGGTCGAGGCCGAGCTGCTGGCGGATGTTCTCGACCGTCTGCGGCGTGGCACTGCGGCCGGCGATCTGGCGCACCGGATCGGCGGGCAGGAGATAGAGCAGAGCGAAGGTGATCAGCGAGACGCCGAGCAGGATCAGCAGCGACTGGATGAGGCGGCGGCCGAGATAGGCGATCATGCCCGGCCTCTTTGCGTCGGATCGAGGATGTCGCGCAGCGCATCGCCGATCAGGTTGAAGGCGAGCGCCAGCGCCAGGATCGCGGCACCCGGAAAGAACACCAGCCAGGGTGCGGCCTGGAAATAGGTCTGGTTCTCGAAGATGATGTTGCCCCAGGACGCCGTGGGCGGCTGGACGCCGATGCCGAGGAAGGAGAGTGTCGCCTCGAGCAGCACGGTGGTCGAAATGCCGAGCGTGCCCCAGACGATGATGGTCGGTAAGAGATGCGGCAGGATGTGGCGAAACAGGATGCGCGGCGCGCTCGCGCCGATGGTGCGTTCGGCATCGATGAACTCACGCTCCGCCAGCGATGAGGTCTCGGTGTAGATGACGCGGGCGGTCTGCACCCAGTTGACCAAAGCGATGACCATGGCGACGATCCACAGGCTGGGCTCGAACACCGCGGCCAGGCAAATGGCGAGCAGCAGTGCCGGAAACGCCATCATCAAATCGGTGAAACGCATCAGCGCGCTGCCGATCCAGCCACGGAAATAGCCGGCGACAACACCGACCAGCGTGCCAATGAACAGTGCCACGCCATTGGCGACGATGCCGATGATCAGCGAGGTGCGGGCGCCGTAGAGGATGCGGGTCAGGAGGTCGCGGCCGAGCAAGTCGGTGCCCAGCCAGAATTTTGCATCCGGCGGCAAGGGCGAGCCCTCGATGGTCAGGCCGTCGAACATCTGCTCGTTGGGATCATAGCCAGTCAGCCATGGCGCCAGCACGGCGCCGGCAACGACGATGGCGACGATGACCAGCCCGAGCAGAGCCAGACGGCGCCTGACCAGCCGGCGCCAGACGCCGGCGCGCGGCTTGACCGGCATGCGCCCTGGCGCGGTGAGATCAGGCGCGATGGGACTGGTCATCGTCGCCTTCTTCGCCCGTTGCTTCTTCGCTTGTCATTGCCACGATCCGCCGCGCGGCATCCTCGACGCTGATCTGCCAGCTCATCGCCAGCGAGCGCAGCTGCGCATAGGCGCGGCCGTCATCGGCGCCTTTCGCCAGTGCCGTCACCGCGCGAACGATGGTCTGGCGTTCGGCAACGCGCTGGCGAAGCGAGGCGATCTCGCTGGCCAGGTGTTTTCGCGCCTCGAAACTCTGGCGCGCGATCAGCAGCGCGCTGTAGACGCCGGCATTGCCGACCGGCTTCAGCAGCTGCGCATCGGCCTTATGCGACAGCGCCCATTCGATGCGGCCCGGCGCCTCGGAACCGATCAGCGCCACCAGCGGCATCGGTGCCTCGCCCGGCTTCCACGGAAACTGCTCGTCAAAGCCGAGATCGGCGTCGAAGAAGACGAAATCGGCGGCCAGCGTCTCGGGCGGCAGTTCCGGCCAGCAATCCAGCGTGATCAGCCCGATGGCCGACAATTGCCTGGTGATCGCCTGCACCGTCGGATGTGGGCGATGCAGGATAAACGCCCTGGCGCCGCCGAGATTGGGGATGCGTGGGGCTCTGGTCACGACACCACCCTCAGGCGCGGGCGGCCGAATGTTTTTGCCGGGTCGTAGCGCGACAGATACGGATCCGGCGCGACTTCGTCTTCGCGGCTGACGACCTCGAAGAAGCCGTCCGCGATGCGCCCGATGATCACCGGCAGTGTCGCGTGCTGCGAGTGGGCGTCGATGGCGATCGGACCGAGCCGGGTGGAGAAGCGGCGTTCGGCGAAGGCTTTGGAGAATTCCGCCGGACCGGCGTCGGGATTGCTGGAGAGCACGTCGGCCATCACCTGCACCGAGGCATAGGCGGAGGCCTCGAAGGATGAGGCAAAGGCAGCCGGGCGCGGCGCGAAATACGGCCCGACCGACAGATGTCCCTTGCCGGATTCACCGATCGCCGGCAGCTCACCTTCGGTCAGGTTGCAGGAGATGACGGGGCAAGTCCCGGGACTGAAGGCGGCATCCTCGTGACCCAGGTCGCGATAGGCCGCGAGGAAGGCGTAGGACGAGGTGCCGATCAAATTGTTGAGGATGAAGTTCGGCCGCGTGGCGCGGATCTCCGCGATCAGCCGCGACACGTCGGTCTCGCCGATGCGCAGATAGCGTTCGCCCAGCACCTTGCCGCCGGCATCCGCGATCAGGTCGCGCGCGACGCGATTCATCTCCCAGCCCCAGATGTAGTTCGAGCCGAGCAGGAAGCCGTTGGCGCCGAAACGCGGCACGACATGCGCCATCAGCGGCACCAGATGCTGGTTGGGGCAGGCGTGCATGTAGACGACATGCTCATTGGCTTCGAAGCCCTCATAGGGGCAGGCGTACCAGAGCATGCCGCCGGCTTTCTCCAAGACCGGAATGGTTTCCTTGCGGCTCCAGGAGGTGACGCAGCCGATGACATGGCGTGCGCTGCTGGTCTTGAAGATATCTTCGCAAAGCGTTGCGTAGCGGTCCGCATTGCTTTGCGGATCGCGCTCCACCGGCACCAGTTCGATGCCTGAGCTGCGATCGGCGTTGATGTCGGCTATGGCGCGCATGGCGCCGATGCGGCACGCATCGGAGACGAGCTGATAGCTCCCCGAGCGGGAATACAGGATGCCGATCTCGATGCGCCGTTTCAAACAGGACCCCAGAAATGACAATGCCTCGCAGCCTGCGCCGGAAGGGCGAGGCATACGAGGCATTTTTGCCGCCCGGCAATCAGAGCCGGTATTTTGCGCTAGCGTATTCGGTCCGGCGGGTCAGTCAAGCCCTCAATGACATTTGCATGACCTGCCATCGCCGTTTCGCTGCCGCCGGCTATTTGGCCGCCGGCCTCTGGCCGAGTTGGCGGGCATAGGTCACACAGGCGTCCACCGTGCTGACACAAAGCGCGTCGCGCCTGTTCGGCAAATTGTTGTCGCCGGCATAGGCAACTTCGGCGACGCGGCCATCGACCATGCGAATTTGCGTATCGCAATAGCCGCCGGGAGCGACATTGACGGAGCCGCCGACCGCCGGGATCGCGCCGACCGCCAACGTCGGAACCACAATGCTGAGATTGCCGCGCTGGACGATGCGCTTGTAGGTCCAGATCTGGCCCGATTGGCCGGCGTCGGCGGTGGCGGTCGGAAACCCGGCGCACATTCGAACATCGGCTTCGCTGAGGCCGACCATCTCCTTGCGGGCAGCCGCCGCCGTTGGATCAACCTTGGCGATACGCGACGTGTCGTCGGGAACGACGCAGGAAGACTGGATGGCGACACAGAGAGCAGCGAGGCCAAGCTTTCGAATGCAGGAAAATATCATGCCGACTGTCAGATTTGCCCGATTGTCAGATTTTGCGTGGCGCCCGCCGCTCCTTTCTACCTAGGCAGACAGGCGAGCGGATCAACCCGTTCAGCTTCACGAAAAAGTGGCTGTGGCTGCATCATGGCCGGTCGGGAAGCCAACGCCCTGGCGGAAGCGGGCTCGCGCCGGAACGGCGCGCCAAGGTCCGCATCCATGGTCACCCATCAATGACCCTGCAACTGTTTCCGCCGCCAGGACGCGGGCGCTTCGCCGACCCGCGCGCGAAAGAATCGTGAAAAATACGCCGGGTCGTCGAAGCCGATCTCGTAGGCGATGTCCTCGACCGAGCGTACGGTGAACAACAGCAGCCGCTTGGCCTCCAGCAGCCGTCGCTCACCGACGACGCGTTTGACGCCGCTGCCCAGCACCGCGCGGCTGGCCTTGTCGAGAAGATGCGGCGTCGTGGCCAGCGCCTCGACGTAGCGATCAACAGGCCAGTTGTCGCGGAAATGCGCATCGGCGAGCCGGCGCAGCCCCAACGCCAGTGAGGCATCAGAAGACGCCGTGGCATCCTTTGTCTCGGGACTGAGGCGCGCGATGTGGGAGAGCGCGACGGCGATCAGCGCCTGCAGGACCCTGTCTTTGCCGGCTTGCGCCTCGGCGTATTCGGCGGCGATCATCTCCAGCACCGCCGCCAATCTGGCCCACGCTGCGTGCTGCGGCATGCCGTCGGCAAAGACCGGCCGGTCCAGCGGCAGCAGGCTGTGAGCCGCGATGGCCGCAAGCGCGCCGTCGGCGACCGAGACGACGATGGCGTCGGTGCCGGGGCCGATCGAGAAGCCGTGCACGATAGTGCTCGGCACGAAACTCACGGCAGGCGCCGAAAAGTCCCAGGATCGGTCTTCGATGCGGTAGGTACCGGAGCCGCTGGTCCAGAAGGTGATCTGACCCATCTGCGGGTGCTTGTGCGCGGCGACCTCACCAAGATGGATATTGCCGCGCGCAAGCACCGTCTCGACATGCAGAAAACCGACATCGAGCGGCCGCACCGGCTCGCCATAGACGAAGAAGTCGGGGATGGATCTCTGGCTCATGACGCCGGAAAAAGTCCAATCGGTTTTGCCGTTCCGTCCATAACCGATCGATGCCCAGGGCGCTAGGGTTACGGCTTAAGAGGAGGACCATCATGCGATCAGAAGACTTCCGCACCGATAAGGCACGCCCATTCACCGGGGCCGAGTATCTGGAGAGCCTGCGCGATCGCCGCGAGGTCTATATCAACGGCGAACGCATTGCCGACGTCACCACGCATCCGGCGATGCGCAATTCGGCGCGGTCGCTGGCGCGCCTCTACGACGCCCTGCATGATCCAAAGCGGCGGGACGCGCTGACGTCACCAACCGACACCGGCTCGGGCGGCTACACCCACAAATATTTCCGCGTTGCCAAGTCTTCCGCCGAGCTTGTTGCCCAGCAGACGGCGATCGCGGAGTGGTCGCGCATGTCCTATGGCTGGATGGGCCGCACGCCCGACTACAAGGCGGCGCTGATGAACACGCTCGGCGCCAATGCCGACTGGTACGGGCCGTTCAAGGACAATGCCCTGTCCTGGCACAAACGCGCGCAGGAAGCCGCGTTGTTCATGAACCACGCCATCGTCAACCCGCCGATCGACCGCCACAAGCCGGCCGAACAGGTGAAGGATGTCTTCGTCCACATCAACAGGGAGACGGACGCCGGCATCTACGTGTCCGGCGCCAAGGTGGTGGCGACGTCCTCGGCGCTGACGCACTACAATTTCCTGGCGCAAGGGTCGGCGACGGTGACCGAGGATCCGTCGCTGTCGGTGATGTTCATCGTGCCGATGAATGCGCCGGGGATAAAGATGTTCTGCCGCGTCTCCTACGAGCAGACGGCCAACACGGTGGCGGCACCCTTCGACTATCCGCTGTCGTCGCGCTTCGACGAGAACGACGCGATCCTGGTGCTCGACAATGTCTTCATCCCCTGGGAGGACGTGCTGGTGCTGCGCGATGCGCAAAAAATCCTGTCCTTCCATCCGGCCTCCGGCTTCATGCATGGCTACTGCTTCCAGGGCTGCACGCGTTTCGCCGTCAAGCTCGACTTTCTCGCCGGCCTGCTGGCCAAGGCGCTGCGCGCCACGGGCGGCGATGCTTTCCGCGGCAACCAGGCGGCACTGGGCGAGGTCATTGCGCTCAGGCACATGTTCTGGAGCTTTTCCAACGCCATGGCCTACAACCCGATCCCATGGGCGAATGGCGCCGTCCTGCCCAACCTCGAAGCCGCCCTTGCCTACCGCACCTTCATGTCGGAAGCCTATCCGCGCGTCATCGACACCGTGCGCCGGGTGATCGCCTCGGGGCTGATCTACCTGCCGTCGTCGGTGCGCGACTTCAACAACCCCGAGATCGACAAATATCTGGCGCAATATGTGCGCGGCTCCAACGATATGGGCCACATCGAACGCATCAAGATCATGAAGCTGTTGTGGGATGCGACCGGCACCGAGTTCGGCGGCCGCCACGGGCTCTATGAGCTCAACTATGCCGGTGCGCCGGAAGAGGTACGGCTGCAGGTGCTGAAAGGCGCCGAGCGCGGCGGGCGGCTGAAGGCGATGGAAGAGCTGGTCGACACCTGCATGGCCGATTATGACGAGAATGGCTGGACCGGCGATACCTGGTTCAATCCGCTTGTCTCAACGGCCGAGTGAAATCACATGGCCACGCAGATTTCGAAAGCCGATTTCCGCGACGCCATGGCGAGGGTCTGCGCGCCGGTCAACATCGTCACCACAGACGGGCCGGCAGGACGCGGCGGCTTCACCGCCACCGCCATGTGCAGCGTCTCGGACGAGCCGCCGACGCTGCTCGTGTGCATGAACGGGCGCTCGACCCAGGCCGCCATGTTCCTGTCCAACCGGCGCTTCTGCGTCAACGTGCTGACGCATGACCACATGCATCTGGCGGGAAAGTTCGCCGGCGCGACCAGGGACATGGAGGCGCGCTACGCCTCGGCGCGCTGGCAGACGCTGACCTCCGGCACGCCGGCGCTGTCGGATGCGATCGTCAACTTCGATTGCGAGATCGAGACCGTGCATGTCGTCGGCACGCACAATGTCATGATCGGCCGCGTCATCGATGTCCGGCACGGCAGCGGCGGCTCGGCCCTGCTCTATGTCGACCGGAATTATACGCAGCCGACACGGTTGGGCAGCTTTGGCGGGTGAGCCTGGACGAAACGGCCAGGACCGACCGCTCAGCTCTCGCCGTCGATCAAGCTCTCCAAGAGGTCGAGGAGCTGCTCCAGCTTCTCATGCCCAAAACGCTGTTCGATGTCGTCATAGATGACGCGACGCTCGGGCGACAGGGCGTCGATCAGGGCGGAGCCGGCAGGCGCAATGGTCAGCACGACGCGGCGGCCGTCGCCTTCGGCCTTGTTGCGGGTGATGAATTTGCGTCCCTCGAGCGCCTTGATGATGCGCGTCAGGCTGGGCGGCAAAACCGAGGCGCGATCGGCAAGTTCCGTCGCCTCGACCGGGCCGGCTTCGCTGAGCACACGCAGCACGCGCCATTGCTGTTCGGTCACGTCATGCGCCGCAAGCATCGGCCGAAACCGCGCCATCACCGCTTCGCGGGCATGAAGCAGCGCCATCGGCAGGGAACGACGGGTATTTTCAGGCAGCAAAAAAGAGCCTCCCACGCTTGCGATCGAAACAGGCCTTCCCTCGGCCGAATCCGCCAGCCGGGGCCCGTTCCTGCCATCCCGTATCGTTGCGCCAAGGCCGATGCAAGACTTGACTTCGCGGATGCGGCATGTAATTAACGCGTTAACTACAACAAAGCAATAACCCAGGGAAACGAAGCGCCGTGCCTCACTTCTCCATCGAGTATTCGGCCAATCTCGATGCCAAGGTCGATATGGACGAATTGTGCGCGCTGGTGTTGCGCACAGTGCTGGACACCGGGCTGTTCGAGACCGGCGCCGTGCGGGTGCGGGCCTTTCGCGCCGAGGCCTACGCGATGGCCGACAGCCTGCCGGAAAACGCTTTTCTCGACATGTCGTTTCGCATCGGCACCGGCCGCAGCCCGGACGAGAAGAAGCGGACCGGCGAGGCTGTCTTCGCGGCGGTGAGCGAATACCTTGCCACCCTGTTCGAGACCCCGCATTTCGCCCTGTCGCTCGAAATCCGGGAAATCGACCCGGTGCTCAGCTGGAAGAAAAACGCAATCCACCCGCGGCTGCGCGGCAAGTGACGGAACCCGACATGTCCGACCTGCAAGGCAATCTGAAAAAGGCCGAGGCCTATCTGGCCCGCTTCAAGCGCGATGGCGTTTTGAACCAGATCGGCGGCGAGGCGGTGCCGGCCCTCGATGGCGCGACGTTCGAAACGCTGTCGCCGGTCGACCTCAAGCCGCTGGCAAGCGTCGCGCGCGGCGGGGCCGCCGACATCGACCGCGCCGCCAAGGCGGCGAAGGCGGCGTTCCCAGCCTGGGCAGCCATGCCTGGCGAGGCACGCAAGAAGCTGCTGCACAAAATCGCCGACGCAATCGAAGCGCGCGCCGAGGAGATCGCTTTTGTCGAATGCATGGATACCGGCCAGGCGCTGAAGTTCATGGCCAAGGCAGCGCTGCGCGGTGCCGAGAATTTCCGTTTCTTCGCCGACCGCGCGCCCGAAGCGCGCGACGGCGAGACGCTGCGTACGACAGGCCAGGTCAATATGACGACGCGCGTTCCGATCGGCCCGGTCGGCATCATCACGCCGTGGAACACACCGTTCATGCTGTCGACGTGGAAGATTGCGCCAGCGCTGGCGGCCGGCTGCACCGTGGTTCATAAGCCGGCTGAATTCTCGCCGCTGACCGCCCGCCTGCTGGTCGAGATCGCCGAGGAGGCCGGCCTGCCGAAAGGCGTATGGAACCTGGTCAACGGCCTTGGTGAAGACGCCGGCAAGGCGCTGACCGAGCATCCCGACATCAGGGCGATCGGTTTTGTCGGCGAAAGCCGCACCGGTTCGATGATCATGAAGCAAGGCGCCGGCACGCTGAAGCGCGTGCATTTCGAGCTTGGCGGCAAGAACCCTGTGATCGTCTTTGCCGACGCCGATCTCGAGCGCGCCGCCGACGCCGCCGTATTCATGATCTATTCGCTGAATGGCGAGCGCTGCACCTCGTCGTCGCGGCTTCTGGTCGAAGCCTCGATCTATGAAAGCTTCACCGCCAAAGTCGCGGAGAGGGCGAAGCGCATCGTCGTCGGCCACCCGCTCGATCCGAAAACGGTGGCCGGGCCGCTGATCCATCCGGTGCATGAAAAGAAGGTGCTGTCCTATATCGACATCGGCAGGTCGGAGGGGGCGACGCTGGCCGTCGGCGGCGGCAAGGTCGATGGACCGGGAGGCGGCTGTTATGTCGGCCCGACCCTGTTCACCAACGTGACCAACGGCATGCGCATCGCGCAGGAGGAGATTTTCGGGCCGGTGCTGAGCGCCATTGCGTTCAACGACGAGGCGGAAGCGCTGGCGCTGGCCAACGACACGCAATACGGCCTGACCGGCTATCTCTGGACCTCTGACGTCACCCGCGCCTTCCGTTTCACCGATGCGCTGGAGGCCGGCATGATCTGGGTTAACTCCGAGAACGTGCGGCATTTGCCGACCCCCTTCGGCGGCGTCAAGAATTCCGGCATCGGCCGCGACGGCGGCGACCATTCCTTCGACTTCTACATGGAGACGAAGAACGTCGCCTTCGCGACGACGGCGCACGCGATCCAGAAACTCGGCGGCTGACCGGAGGAAATCGGATGCCCTTGCCCAAACCCAATCTCTACCCCGCCTTCAACATCGTGCGCCTCAGCCATGTCGAGTTGGCTGTCACCGACCTCGCCAAATCCCGCGCCTTCTATGTCGACACGCTCGGCCTGCAGGTTACCGACGAGACATCAGGCGCCATCTACCTGCGCGCCATGGAGGAACGTGGCCATCACTGCATCGTGCTGCGCAAGGCGACGACGCCGGAAGCGCGCGACCTCGGCTTCAAGGTCTTTTCGGACGAGGACCTCGATAAGGCCGAGTATTTCTTCAAGGGCAAGGGCCTGCCGGTGGAATGGGTCGAGCGGCCCTACCAGTCGCGCACTTTTCGGACGCGCGACCCGCACGGGATTCCGCTGGAGTTCTATGCCCAGATGGAAAGGCTGCCGCCGATCCATCAGAAATATGCGCTCTACAAGGGCGTCAAGCCGCTACGCATCGACCACTTCAACTGCTTCTCGCCCAATGTCGACGAGTCCGTCGCCTTCTACAACGAGCTCGGTTTTCGCGTCACCGAATACACCGAGGATGCCGCAACCGGGAAGCTTTGGGCAGCTTGGACGCATCGCAAGGGCGGCGTCCACGACATCGCGTTCACCAACGGCATCGGCCCGCGCCTGCATCATGTCGCCTTCTGGGTGCCGACGCCGCTCAACATCATCGACCTGCTCGACCTGATGGCGACCACGGGCTATTTGCCGAACATCGAACGCGGCCCTGGTCGGCACGGCATCTCCAACGCCTTCTTCCTCTATGTCCGCGACCCGGACAACCACCGTATCGAGATCTACTGTTCGGACTACCAGACGGTCGATCCGGACCTGGAGCCGATCAAGTGGGACCTCAAGGACCCGCAGCGCCAGACGCTGTGGGGCGCACCGGCGCCGAAAAGCTGGTTCGAGGAGGGCAGTGCGTTTGCCGGGGCGGAGGCGCGCCAGCCGGATTTGGCGGCTTCGCCGATCATTGCGCCGTGAGTGGGATTTTGGAGATGTCAGCGTTCCGTGGCGCCCCCCTCTGTCCTGCCGGACATCTCCCCCTCAAGGGGGGAGATTGGCTAGGCCCATGGTCAGCGCCTCTGTTGCAGCGTTGGAAATTGGCGAAGGCAGAGATGACATCCGATCTCCCCCCTTGTGGGGGAGATGTCCGGCAGGACAGAGGGGGGCGCCGTAGAGCGCCATCCTCGCCCACCACCATTGCCGGAGCCGCAGCATGAAACACGCACGGCTCGCCACCTTCACCGTCGGCGGCAAGGCGCGCTATGGCGCGGTCACCAGCAAGGGTGTCATCAACCTGTCGGCGCGCCACGGCCAGTGGCCGACGCTGCGGGAAGCGATCGAGGCCGGCGCCTTGCGGCGGCTGGCGGAAGAGGCCGAGGCCTTCCCGATCGATTTCCCGCTCGACGCCATTGCCTACGAAATTCCGATCCCTTCGCCGGAAAAGATCATCTGCGTCGGCGTCAACTATCCGGACCGCAACGAGGAGTACAAGGACGGCCAGGCAGCACCCTCGAATCCGTCGCTGTTCGTCCGTTTTCCCCGCTCCTTCGTCGGCCATGGCGCGCCGCTGGTGCGGCCGCCGGAATCCCCGCAGCTCGATTATGAGGGCGAAATCGTCATCGTCATCGGCAAGGCGGGACGGCGCATTGCCGAGGCCAACGCGCTCAGCCATATTGCGGCATTGTCGCTGTGCAATGAAGGCACCATCCGCGACTGGGTGCGGCATGCCAAGTTCAACGTCACGCAAGGCAAGAATTTCGACCGCAGCGGCTCGATCGGCCCTTGGCTGGTGCCGTTCACCGACGCGGAGCAGATCGCCGACATCGCGCTGACCGCCCGCGTCAATGGCGAAATCCGCCAGCAGGACCGCACCAGCCGGATGATCTTCTCGTTTCGCAAGATTATCGCCTATGTCTCGACCTTCACCACGCTGGTGCCGGGCGACATCATCGTCACCGGCACGCCGACGGGCGCCGGCGCCCGCTTCGAGCCGCCGATCTGGCTGAAGCCGGGCGACGTCATCGAGGTCGAGGCAGACGGCATCGGCGTGCTGCGCAACAGCGTCGTCGACGAGGAAGCAGCATGACCCCGGAGCAAGTGGAAGACGCCGCGGCACGGCTGTTCGAGGCCGAGCGTTCACGCCGCCAGATCCGGCTGCTCAGCCTCGATTTTCCCGAGGCGACGATGGAGGATGCCTATCGCGTGCAGGCAGCGCTGGTGACGCGCAAGATCGATGCCGGGCTGAAGCCGAAGGGCTGGAAGATCGGCCTCACCTCCAAGGCGATGCAATATGCGCTCGCCATCGACACGCCGGATTCGGGCGTGCTGTTCGACGACATGTTCTTCAATGACGGCGCGTCGGTTCCGGCCGGCCGCTTTATCCAGCCGCGCGTCGAGGCCGAGATCGCCTTCGTCATGAAGGCGCCGCTGAAAGGCCCCGGCGTGACGATCTTCGACGTGTTCAACGCCACCGACTACATCACGCCGGCGCTCGAAATCCTCGATACGCGCATCGAGCGCGTCAATGCGGAGACGAAGAAGGCGCGTACCTTCTTCGACACCATTTCAGACAATGCCGCCAATGCCGGCATCGTCATCGGCGGCCGGCCGCAGCGGCCTGATGAGACCGACATGCGCTGGATCGGCGCCATCGTTTCGCGCAATGCCGAGGTCGAGGAGACCGGGCTTGGCGCCGGCGTGCTCAACCATCCGGCGATGGGCATTGCCTGGCTGGCCGACAGGCTCGCCCGCTACGGCATGTCGATCGCTGCCGGCGAGGTCGTTCTCTCCGGGTCGTTCGTGCGTCCGGTCGAGGCGCGACCCGGCGACACGATCGTCGCCGATTTCGGCAGTTCGGGCACGGTCAGCATCCATTTCGCGAAGGGCTGACGGTTCCGCCAGTTCTTATCAATCGGCCTTATTCGCCATGCAGATAGGCAATCACCACATCGGCTGCGATGGCCGACATGCGCAAGCCGACCTCCCTGGTGATGTCGCCTTCGACGCGGCTCTGCACCCAGCCGAGGAAGGCGAAGGCCCGCAAGGCAGAAAACAGCGGCAGCGCGGCGATGTCGCGCGCCGTCAGTTCGCGCTCCTGCCGATAGCCCTTGAGCAAAGCGTCCTCGATCAGCGGATAGATCGCCTCATCGCGGTTCTGGTAAAGCGCGACGGCAAGGTCGTACATGTGCCAGCCATGGCCGCAATCGTCGAAGTCGATGATGCGGATCGCACCATCATGGACGAGCACATTCTCGCGCACCAGGTCGGCGTGGATGATGCCGAAATTGCGGGCACTGCGTTCATACGTCAATAGCGCGCGCACGGCCTTTTCGCGCGCCCGCAAAACCAGCTCCCGGCGAGGACCGTCGAGGAAGGGCGAGGTCTCGAAACGCCCCCAATTCGGGTTCGCGCCGAAGAAGCCGTCGAAATCCCAGGCATGGCGGGCAAAGCCGGACGGAGGCGTCCAGGCTGCTGTGACATTGTGCATGTGGGCGATGGTTCGCCCGATCTCGGTAAAGATCTGTCTTGCCTGCTCGGGCGTAAAATCCAGCGGCACGCCTCGCGCGCCGACGGCGCGGCCTTCCAGCCAGCTCAGGCAATCGACTTGCCGGGGTTGCATTGAGGCGTTCGCGCTGACAAGCACGAACAGATCGCCAGCCGGCGTGGCGACCGCAGATGGCGTGGCGATGCCGGCCGATTGCAGAAAACCCATCCATTGCAGTTCCGAGCGCAGGGCGGCGTCCGTGTGATAGCCAAACCGGTGAATGCGCATGGCGGCCGGCTGGCCATCGGGCAGACGGATCCGGAAGACCGCGTTCTCGCGGAATTTCAGCAGCTCCGGCTCACCCTCATCAATGCCCCAATGGGCGAGCGCGCGCCTGGCCAGCGCCGTGACGTCGGCTGCCGTCTCGGGTTCGGATTGCGCGGAGACTGCGCTCACGCCTTCACTCCGCCGACTTCGCCAAGCACTTCTTCGAGGACGCCGATCAGGAAGTCGGCATTGTCGCGGGAGAACGGCATTGGCGGGCGGATCTTCAACACATTGCCGTGGATGCCGGTCTTGCCCATCAGCACGCCGCGCTGGCGCATCCGGTTGGCGACCTGCTCGGCAATGTCGGGCGCCGGTTCGCGCGTCTTGCGGTCGTGAACCAGTTCGGCGCCGAAGAACAGGCCAGCGCCCCTGACCTCGCCGATACATTCATGGCGATCGGCGAGCGGGCGCAGCAGGTTGAGTGCATAGGCGCCGACGTCACGCGCGTTGGCAACGAGATCTTCCTGCTCGATGACGTCGAGAACGGCATTGGCCACCGCGCAGGAAACCGGATTGCCGCCGAAGGTGTTGAAATAACGGAAGGCGTTGCGGAAGGTCGCCAATATCTCCCTTGATGTGACCACGGCGGCGATTGGATGGCCGTTGCCCATCGGCTTGCCCATGGTGACGATGTCGGGAACGAAGCCTGCGCGCTGGTGGCCCCAGAAATGACTGCCGGTGCGGCCGAAACCAGGCTGCACCTCGTCGGCGATGACCAGTCCGCCGGCGTCACGCACCGCGCGCATCGCGTCGTCGAAAAAGCCGGATGGGAGCGTCGGAAAGCCTTCATTGGCGAGCAGCGGACAAAGGATGATGCCGGACAGGCCGATACCGTCCTTTGCCAGCGCGGCGATGGCTTCGCGCACTGCGTCGCCAAAGGCTTTGCCGTTGGCCATCGCAGCCGGATGGCGATAGCTGTCAGGCGCCGGCACCAGCCTGACATTGCGGGCGCGGCCGCCGACCGGCGGCATGCGGGTGCTGAGCTGCGAAACCGCCGCGGTGTTGCCATGATAGGTGGCGTCGGTGGCGATGATACCCATGCGGCCGGTGGCGGCCTGCGCCATGCGCAGCGCGATGTCGTTGGCCTCGCTGCCGGTGCAGGTCAGGATGGCGGTCGACAGGCTGGCATCGAAGGTCGCGGTCAGCCGCTCGACATAGTCGAGGATGGCGGTGTGAAGATAGCGCGTGTGGGTGTTGAGCAGGCTTGCCTGCCGGCACAGGGCCTCGACCACATAGGGGTGGCAGTGGCCGACATGGGCGACGTTGTTGTATGCGTCGAGATATTTGCGGCCGTCGGCATCGTAGAGCCAGACACCTTCGCCGCGCACCAGGTGCACGGGCTCGTCATAGAACAATTGCGATTTCGCACCGAGCAGGCGCGAGCGCCGGCTAACCAACGCTTCTTGCGGTTGAGTCATTGCGTCTCGAAACTCCGTTCTCTCCAATAACCGTCAGACCTTCGACAGGCCTGCATCCAATGCTTCGCCGATCCTCGCGACATCCGCGGCGCTGACGATAAGCGGCGGCGACAGGATGATGGCGTTACCGGAGACGCGCAGCATGACGCCGGCCTCGTAGGCCGCCTCCGAAACCAATGCCATGGTCTTCTTGTCGGCGGGCTTTTTCGTCGCGCGGTCCGAGACCAGCTCCAGCGCCGCCATCAGGCCCTTGTACCGGACATCGCCGACGATCGCATGCTTCGCCTTCAGCCCCTCCAGCACGGCTGCGAGTTCGACACCACGCGCGGCCGCGTTCTCGTTCAGGCGCAGCCGTTTGGTCTCGGCAAGCGCCGCCAGACCCGCGGCGCAGCCGACAGGATGGCCGGAATAGGTATAGCCATGGCCGATGGCGCCGAAGCTGGTCTTGTCGGCCTCGAAGACATCGGCGACCTTGGCGCCGATCAAAGTGGCGCCGAGCGGGAAATAACCCGAAGTGATCGCCTTGGCGATGGTCATGAAATCCGGCTTCACACCGGACAGACGCGAACCCGACCATGCGCCGGTGCGGCCGAAGCCCGTCACCACTTCGTCGGCGATCAGCAGGATCTCGTGGCGGTCGCAGATTTCGCGCACCAGCGGCATGAAGCTCTCATGCGGAACGATGACGCCGCCGGCGCCGAGAACCGGCTCCATGATGAAAGCGGCGATGGTGTCGCCACCCTGGAAGGCGATTTCGTCCTCCAGCGCCCTGGCGCAGAGTTTTGCCAGCCGCACTGGGTCGGTCTCGTCGAACGGATTGCGGAAGGTCCAGGGCGCAGGAATGTGGAAGACGCCCGGCAGCAGCGGCTCGTAGTTGCGGCGGAAATTGGCGTTGCCGTTGACCGACGCGCCACCGAAATGCGTGCCGTGGTAGCCTTTCTTCAGCGCCAGGAACTTGGTCCGGTCGGCCTGGCCGCGGATCTTCCAGTACTGCCGCGCCAGCCGAAGTGCCGTTTCGACCGAATCCGAGCCGCCCGAAGTGAAAAACGTCCGCACCATGCCTTCTGGCTCGAACCATTCGCAGAGTTCGTAGGCGAGCTCGATCGACGGGCCGGTCGAGGTGCCGCGAAAGCCGGAATAATAGGGCAGCGCGCCAAGCTGGTCGGCGATCGCTTTCTTGATCGGTTCGCAGCTGTAGCCGAGATTGACGTTCCACAGGCCGCCGACGGCGTCGAGCACGGTGTTGCCGGCGATGTCGGTGACCATCACACCCTCGCCTTTCATGATCACCTTTGGCGGGTTGGCCCGCATCTCGGCCGGATGCGCCATCGGATGCCAGATCGGCTTGGCGTTGGTTTCGGTGAGAAAATTGATGTCGCGCATAATGGACTCCGCAAAAATCTCAGGCAACTGGGACGAGGTCGAAATGGCCGAGCGCCTCGGCATAGGAATGAGCCGGGCGAGCGACGTCGAAATGCACCGTGCGCATGCCGGCAGCACAGCCGCCATCGACATTGCGCCGCTGGTCGTCGACGAAGACGCAAGCGCCGGCAGGCAGGCCAAGCGCCTCGGTGACGAAGGCATAGGCACGCGGGTCGGGCTTGAGGATGCCGGTGTAAGTGGCGTCGATGATAACATCGAACAGGCCGAGCAACGGCAGCCGCTGGCGGAAGTCGGCGCCGTAGAACAGGTCGAGTTCATTGGACAGGATGGCCAGTCGAAAACCGGCGGCATGCACCGTGCGAATGGTGCTGTCAGCCTCCGGCCGCACCACCTTTTCCGGCTCGGCCCCTCGCGCGCGCCGGACGAAGGTCTCCATCGCCTGCCAGTCCTCCCCCACCAGACGGCCGACCTCGCTTGTGCGTGTGCGCCAATAGTCACGCTCGCTGATCTCGTCGGCCTGCATGGCGCGCCACAGCGGATCGCTGCCCGGATCGAACGGCCCGCGCCATTGCAGCGTCCCCGGCGCGAGGCCGAGCGCCTGTTCGGTCAAGGCGTGGGTCTCGAACAGCGTGCGGGTGACGACGCCGCCGAAATCGAGGACAAGCGCCTGGACGGGAACAGCACTCACGCCGCCACTCCCTCGGCCGGCTTGCCGCGCGGAACGATGCCTTCCTCGACCCAGCGGTCGAAGATCTCGAGCGCCTTGCCGACGAAGTCGTCGCTGTTGATGTGAGCGTCGATCTCGTGGAACTCGACGCCGGCGGGAATGACCTTGCGCATTTCGTCAGTGAAGGCGGCCAGGGCTTCCGGCTCATAGAGCGGCTCGCCCTCCACGTCCCATTCCTGGATGCCCTGGGACGGCAGGATGAAGGCGGAGCGGCCTCTGGCGGCACCGAGCTTGGCGGCGATGGTCCTGGCGACCTGGCGGCGATCGTCGGCATCGACGGTGATCGAAGCGATCAGCCTGTTGTGGGCATGAAACGGTCGCGTCGAGAATTTAGCCGGCAAATCCTGCCAGGTCGGCAGGTCGACCATGTCGACCGCGCCGGGTGCTGCGATCTGCGGAACGCCGCGGGCACCGGCATTCTCCAGCCGGTCGGTGCCGGAACTGACGACGGAGCCCGCGAGATGGTTGGTGATCTCCTGCAGGCTGAAGTCGAACACCGCGCAGAAATGGTCTTGGCCGGCAATCGATTCGAAGGCGCGGCCGCCCATTCCGGTGGTGTGGAAGACGGCAACGTCATAGCCGCGCTGTTCCAGCGCCGGCTTCAGCGTCTTCATGTAGCGCAGGCAGCTGCTGCCGAGCGAGGTCATGCCGATGGTCGGGCCTGTTGCCCGCGCCGACACGCGCGACGCCAGCACGATTTTCGCCGCGCCGACGACCGCACCACAGGCCTGTGACAGGACCAGCCTGCAGATCGAGTTGAGGCCGTACAGCCCGCCCGCCCAGAGGATCATCATCAGGTCGGGCGCGACGCGCTCGGGTGGGATGAGGTGCGAATAGGCGATGGTCGAGACGACGAATTTCGGCACGCCGAGCGGCAGGCAAAGCGCCACGTCGAGCGCCAGATCGGTTCCCATCGAACCGCCGATGGCGATGAAGGCGTCAATCTCGCCGTTTTGATGGAGCTTGCGCACCAGTTGCACGGCGCCGCCGGCCATCAGCGTCATGGCGGTGTTCTCGTCACCACTCGAAACGATCTCGGCGATCGTCACATCCACCGCCCGCGCCACGGCGTGCTTATCGTGGTCCGGACTGTAGGGCGGGTCGCCCAGCACGCTGACATCCATCATCACGGCGCTGCCGCCCGACTGCTCGATGCACTGTTTCATGAACAACAGCTCTTCGGCCTTTGTGTCGCCCGTGCCGATGACCAGGATGCGGGGTGCTGTCTCCGAGGGCATCAGGCCTGCCTCCTCAGGGTTTGCAGGTTTTCACCGTTGAGGCGCATGGAAATCTCCCGTGCCGCCGCCCTCACGGCAAGTCCCCGCTCCGTGATCGCGGCCGCCGTCGTTCTGGCCTTTGGCGCCGCCACCGCGATGGTGCCGAGCGCAAAGCCATCCGCCCCGCGGATTGCCGCCGCGACGCTGATCACACCTTCCTCATAGCCCTGGTCGCAGATCGAATAGCCGCGCTCGCGCGCCTCGCCCATGGATCTTGAGATGGCGGCCGGCTCGATCAGCGTATGGGCCGTGAAGGCATCGAGCGAACCCGTCAGGCACGCCTTGACGGTCTCGTCGCGGGCGAAGGCCAGATAGGCGATGCCCGACGCGGTCGAATGCAAAGGCAGCAACTGACCGATGTCGATGTTGACCCGGTTTGCCCATGCTGGATGCTCGACGTTGACGGTGACCAGCCTGTCGACGCCGAATTCCGACAAATGCACGGTCTCGGCCGTCGATGCGGCCAGGTCCCGCACCAGCGGAACGGCCGTCTGCAGGAAGGGAAAGCGCGCCTCGCGGATGCGCGCCAGCCGCGACAGCCCGGCGCCGAGGCGATAGTGCCGCGTACCCGCATCCTGCTCGACGAAACCACGGCCGGCCAGCGCTACCAGCAGCCGCCTTGTCGTCGCCTTGTCGAAGCCCGAGCGGCGCGCCAGATCGGACAGGCCGAGCTCGGGCTCGTCGACGTTGAACAGCTCCAGAAGCGAGATCGCTTTTCCGACCGTACTCAAATTTGCCTCCCCGTTCGGGACAATCATTTAACGTGTGAATTAACTTGACAGGCATCAGCATTGTTTGCAAGTCTATATTCAAAATAACGGTTCAAATAATGAACCAACCGCCAGAGTGCATGGGACAGGCCATTCGGCCGGCGAACTCAAGGGTTTGCAAACAGGAGGGATCAATGACAGCAGTCTCGGAACAGGCGCCGGCCAACAGGCTGCGCAAGAACAGTCTTGGCGTCGGCGCCATCACCTTCATGGTGATTTCTGCGGCCGCCCCACTCACGGCAGTCGCCGGCGGCACGCCGCTTGGCATGCTGATGGGCAATGGCGCCGGCTTTGCCGGCACCTATCTCATCGTGACCGTGCTGCTGCTTTTGTTCGCGGTCGGCTATGTCGCCATGTCACGCCATGTCGGCAATGCCGGCGCCTTCTATGCCTATGCCGCACGCGGCCTCGGCAGCATGGCCGGCGGCGCCACGGCGCTGATCGCCATCCTGTCCTACAACGCCATGCAGATCGGCGTCATGGGCCTGCTGGGCGCCGCAACCGCCGGCCTGTTCGCCGGCTGGGGCATCAACCTGCCCTGGTGGGTGTGGAGCTTCATCGCCATCGCGCTGGTCGCCGTGCTCGGCTATCGGCAGGTCGACCTCTCCGCCAAGATCCTGACGGTGCTGGTGCTGTGCGAATATCTTGTGGTGCTGATCCTCGATATCGCCATCCTCAAGACCGGCGGCGATAGCGGCCTGTCGGCGGCGCCATTCAGCTGGAGCCAGATCGTCAGCGGCTCGCCGGCCATCGCCATCCTGTTCTGCTTCGCCGCCTTCATCGGTTTCGAGGCGACGACGATCTATGCCGAGGAAGCCCGCGACCCAAAGGTCACCATTCCGCGCGCCACCTATTTCTCGGTCGTGCTGATCGGCGTCTTCTACATGCTCACGGCATGGCTGATGGCGGTCGGCGCCGGTGTCGACAAATTGCTGCCGACGCTGCAGGGATTGCAGGATCCGACGACCTTCCTGTTCGGCCTGTCCGACCGCTACGCCGGCACGATGCTTTCGCAGGCGATGAGCATCCTGTTCGTGTCGAGCCTGTTTGCCGGCGTGCTGGCGTTCCACAATGCGGTTGCGCGCTACATCTACGTCTCGGGCCGCGAGAAGCTGTTGCCGCAGACGATCGGCGTGACGCATCCGGTGCACCAGAGCCCACATGTCGCTTCCGTCATCCAGAGCGTGCTCGCCGCGGTCGTTGTCGGCCTGTTCGCCGTGCTCGGCCTCGATCCGGTGCTGGCGCTGTTTTCGTGGCTGACCAATGTCGCGACGCTCGGTGTCATCGCGATGATGGCGGTGGCATCGCTTGCCGTGGTGATGTTCTTCCGCGCCAACCCGGCGGCCCACGAGAATGCGCTGAAGACCACCATCCTGCCCGGGCTGACCTTCATCGCCTTCGTCATCATCATCTATTTGATCGTCATCAATTTCGGCAGCCTGTCGGGAGCCGGCGGTTTCCTTGGCGTGTTCCTGCCGGGGCTGGTGCTGATCGCCGCGATCGTCGGCCTGCTGCTGGCCAGCGCGCTGAAGAGCCGCGATCCGGTCGCGTTCAAAAACCTCGGCCAGCCGCTGAAAGATTGAGAAAAGCAAAGGGGCGGCATGCCACGCCGCCCCTTACACCACAAGGGGAGTGGCGGATTTGAGCTTTGCCGAAAATATCACCGTCGAGGCATTGGAAGCCGATCCCTACCCGATCTATGCAGAGCTCAGGCGCAGTGCGCCGGTCGCTTTCGTGCCGGCGGTCAATCTTTGGTTCGTCACCCGCTGGAAGGATGTCGAGAGCGTCGCCAAGTCGCCCGAGATCTTCTCCGCCGTCGTCGGCTCGTCACCAGTTGAGCGTTCCTTCGGCAAGCCGACCATCCTGACCACCGATGGCGAGACGCACAAGCAACTGCGCCAAGGCGTCGACCCGAAATACCGGCCGCGCACCGTCGCCGCCTATGCCGGCGACCTCGTGCGGTCGATTGCCGAACCTTTTCTGGACCGGATCGTCAACCAGGGCTCCGCCGAGCTGATGACCGATTATTTCGAGCCGGTGTCGACGCTCAGCCTGGCGCGCTCGCTCGGCCTTGCCGGCATCGATATGCCGACGCTGCGCCGCTGGTTCTACGGCCTTGCCCAGGGCGCCATCAATTTCGAGAACGATCCGAAACGGCAGGAGATCGCCGACGCAATCAGTGCCGAGGTCGGCGACGCCATCCTGCCGACGCTGGAAAGACTTGCGCGCCAGCCAGATGACTCGGCGCTGTCGCATATGCTGCATGACGGCATGCCGGAGGGCACGACGCGGCCGATCGACTTTCTGATGCCCAGCATCAAGGTCATTCTGCTTGGCGGCATGCAGGAGCCCGGACATGGCGCCGGCTCGATCCTCGCCGGCCTGCTGGCCCATCCCGAGCAATTGCGGCAGGTGCTCGCCGATCCCGAGACTTTCGTGCCGAGGGCGGTCGACGAGGGCCTGCGCTGGGTGGCGCCGATCGGTACGCAGACGCGGCAGACGACGCGGGCAGTCGAGATTGGCGGCGTGACGATCCCGGCCGGCGCTGCCGTCGCCGCCCTCGTCGCTTCGGCAAGCCGCGACGAGAGCCGCTTTGCCGATCCCGACCGCTTCGACATCAACCGCAACGAAGGCAACCATGCCGCCTTCGGCTTCGGCCATCATTTCTGTTCGGGCCGGTTCTTCGCACGCGAGCAGATGTGCCTTGCGGTGCGGCTGTTGCTCCAACGCTTCCCCGATCTCAGCCTTGTGCCGAGCAGGGAACCGGTGTTTCGCGGCTGGGAATTCCGCGCGCCAACCACATTGCATGTTTCCCTTGGAGTCCGTCACCAATGATCAGTCAGAATGCCATCGAAACGCTGCGCAAGACGGAGATCGGCGCGCAGGGCCTGTTCATCGATGGCGTGCAGGTCGAGGCAACAAGCGGCGCAAGCCTGCCGGTGACGTCGCCGATCGACGGCCGACCTTTCGCCAGCATCGCCGACGGCAACGCCGCCGATATCGACCGCGCCGTGAAGTCGGCGCGCAAGGCGTTCGAGAAGGGCTCGTGGTCGCGCGCCACACCCGCCTTTCGCAAGAAGGTGCTGACGAAATTCGCCGAGCTGGTCGAGAAACACGCCGATGAGCTCGCCGTGCTCGGTGTGCGCGACAACGGCACCGAGATCGGCATGGCCTACAAGGCAGAACCGCTGTCGGCGGCAGGCACCATCCGCTACTATGCCGAGGCCATCGACAAGGTCTATGGCGAGATAGCGCCGACGGCCGAGAATGTGCTCGGACTGATCCACAAGGAGCCGCTCGGCGTCGTCGGCGTCATCGTGCCGTGGAATTTCCCGCTGATGATCGGTGCCTGGAAGATCGCGCCTGCACTTGCCGCCGGCAATTGCGTGGTGGTCAAGCCGCCGGAGATCGCCTCGCTGACGCTGCTGCGGCTGGCCGAACTGGCAAGCGAGGCCGGCTTGCCCGCCGGTGTGCTCAACGTCGTCACCGGGCTTGGCGCGGTCACCGGCGAGGCGCTCGGCCTGCATATGGATGTCGACGCCATCGCCTTCACCGGTTCCGGCCCGGTCGGCAGGCGGCTGCTCGAATATTCCGCTCGCTCCAATCTGAAGCGCGTCTTCCTCGAACTCGGCGGCAAGTCGCCGAACATCGTCTTTGCCGACGCCCCGGACCTGAAACAGACAGCGGTCGTCTCGGCCAATGGCATCTTCCGCAATTCCGGCCAGGTCTGCGTCGCCGGCTCGCGGCTTCTCGTCCAGTCAGCGGTCTACGACCGCTTCATGGACGAACTGCTCTCGGCAACCATGCGGCTCAAAGTCGGCGATCCGCTTGATCTCACCAGCGATGTCGGCGCGGTATCGAGCGCCGAACAGCTGGACAAGAACCTCGGTTTCGTCGCCAGGGCCACGGAAGAAGGTGCCCGTCTCGTCACCGGCGGCCAGCGGATGCTGACCGAGACCGGTGGCAGCTACATGGCGCCAACGATCTTCGAGAATGTCATGCAGGACATGCAGTTGGCGCGCGAGGAGGTGTTCGGGCCGGTGCTCGGCGTCATGCGCTTCGAGACCGAGGAGGAGGCGGTTCGGCTTGCCAATTCGACCGTCTACGGGCTTGCCTCCGCGGTGTGGACCGCCAATCTCTCCACCGCGCATCGCATGGTGCGCGCCATCAATGCCGGCGTCGTCCACGTCAACACCTATGGCGGCGCCGACATCACCGTGCCGCTCGGCGGCGTCAAGCAGTCCGGCTTCGGCCGCGACAAGTCGCTGCACGCGCTGGAGAAATATTTGGAACTGAAGGCGGCCTGGATCGCGCTTTGACGGCACGCTGAGCTCTCTGAGAATCTGACGACCTCCAGACGCGCGCAAGATCGCGCCGCGATCCGCTGCGGCCGGCCAAGCAGCGGCTTTTGCTCACGCTCTTGAAAATTTTGAGAGAATATTCCCGGCTTTGGCGAGAATGGCGAAACGCGTTCTTTGATAAACTTGATAGAATTTCTGAGGATGCGACCAAGGCTAGGCAATCCGCCTCGCTGCCATGACTTCACAACCGCAGAGATCAATCATGACTGACTTCAAGAACACTTTGCCATCTTCCCCCGGGTCAACCGTCAACCGGCGCAGTGGCCTTGCTCTGCTGTTCGCCTCAGTCGTCGCGATCGGCAGCCTGATTGCACCGCATGCGTCGTTTGCCGAGGACAAGAAGGCGATCAAGGTCGGCATCATCAGCGGCGAGGACGAGGACGTCTGGCGCGTCGTCGTCGCGCAAGCCGCCGAAAAGGGCCTTGCCATCGAGACGGTGGTATTCAACGACTACACCCAGCCCAACGAAGCGCTGGAGCGCGGCGAGATCGACGCCAACGCCTTCCAGCACCAGCCCTATCTCGACAACCAGATCAAGACGCAAGGCTACCACATCGTCCGTGTCGGCTATACCGGCGTCTGGCCGATCGGCCTCTACTCTAAGAAGTTCAGCAAGGTTGCCGACCTGCCCGAGGGCGCGGTCATTGGCGTGCCCAACGACCCATCCAATGAAGGCCGGGCGCTGCGCGTGCTGCAGAACGAGGGCGTGATCAAGCTCAGGGATGGCACCGGCATTCTGGCCACCACCGCCGACATCGCCGAGAACGCGAAGAAGGTGGTGATCAAGGAACTTGACGCCGGTATCGTCGGCCGCTCGGTCGAGGATCTCGATGCGGCCGTGGTCAACACCGACTGGGCGCTGAAAAGCGGCCTGTCGCCGGAAAACCGCATCGCGCAGGAGCCTATCGCCGACAATCCCTACCGCAACTTCATCGCGGTGAAGACCGGTAACGAGAACGAGGCCTGGGTGAAGACGCTGGTGGCTTCCTATCAGAACGAGGCGGTGAAGGCCGAGTTCGACAAGGTCTACAAGGGCACCGGCCTCAGCGCCTATTGATCCGGTCCTCGGCCGGAAGCCCGGTTCGAGAGCAACAGCGGTCCGCGCTCAGGCGCGGGCCGCGATTGCGTTTTCGGGAACAGGAATATTCATGAACCAGCATATCACGGCATCCGGGGAGACCGCCGATCCGACCCAGACCCGGCCCGACGCATCTCAGGATGTCGTGCGCCTTGTCGACCTGAAGCGCCATTTCGGTGTGACGGCGGCGCTCGACGGCATTTCGCTGACCGTGCGCAAGGGCGAGATCCTCGGTATCATCGGCCGCAGCGGCGCCGGCAAATCGACGCTGATCCGCTGCCTGAACGGGCTGGAACGGCCTGACTCCGGCGAGGTGTTCATCGAGGGCCGCGAGATCAGCCGGCTCGGCGAGCGCGACCTGCAGCCGCTGCGGCGGCGCATCGGCATGATCTTCCAGCATTTCAACCTGCTGTCGGCCAAGACCGTCGAGGACAATGTGGCGCTGCCGCTGAAGATCGAGGGCCGGCCGAAAGCCGAGAGGCTGAAGCGCGCCGCCGAACTGCTCGATCTTGTCGGCCTGTCGGAGAAAGCCAAGGCCTATCCGGCGTCGCTGTCGGGCGGCCAGAAGCAACGGGTCGGCATCGCCAGGGCGCTTGCCGCGCGCCCGGCGCTGCTCCTGTCGGACGAAGCCACCTCGGCGCTCGATCCGGAGACGACGCGCTCCATCCTCGCACTGCTCAAGGACATCAACCGGCAGCTTGGCCTGACCATCCTTTTGATCACCCATGAGATGGAGGTGATCCGTTCCATCGCCGACCGCGTGGCGTTGATCGACGCCGGACGCATCGTCGAGCAAGGGCCGGTCTGGTCGGTGTTTGCCGACCCACGCTCCGAGATCACACGCAGCCTGCTCGGCGCCATCAGGCCGCAGCTGCCGGCCGAGCTGGCAGCGCGGCTGCTGCCGGCGGCCGGTGCGGAAACCATCCTGCGCGTCGACGTGGCCGGCGAGGCGGCAAGCGGCCCGCTGCTGTCCGACCTTGCGATTGCGGTTCCGGGCGCCTTCCGCCTCGTCCATGGCGGCATCGACCATATCCAGCAGCAGCCGGTCGGCACGCTGTTCCTTTCGGTTCCCGGCAGCGATGCAAATCATCTTGCTGACATCATCACATTCCTGAAGGCTCGCCAGGCGCGGGTGGAGGTGCTTGGCCATGTCGCCAATCCTGTTTGAACTTCTGCTGCGTTCGATCTGGGAGACGGTGCTGATGACGGCCGCCTCCGGCCTCATCTCGCTGGTCTTCGGCCTGCCGCTCGGCCTGGCGCTGATTGCTACCGAACGCGGCGGCATTGCCGAAAGCCTTTGGGTGAACCGGGCGCTCGGCGCCATCATCAACGGTTTCCGCTCGGTGCCCTTCATCATCCTTCTGGTGGCGCTGATCCCGGTGACGCGGCTGATCGTCGGCACCTCGATCGGCACATGGGCAGCCATCGTGCCGCTGTCGATCGCCGCCACGCCCTATTATGCGCGCATCGCCGAAGTGTCGCTGCGCGAAGTCGATCGCGGGCTGATCGAGGCGGCGCGCGCCATGGGCGGCAACCGCTGGACGATCATCCGCGAGGTGCTGGTGCCAGAAGCCCTGCCCGGCATCGTCGCCGGCTTCACGGTGACGCTGGTGACGCTGATCGGTGCGTCAGCCATGGCCGGCGCGATCGGCGCCGGCGGCCTCGGCGACCTCGCCATCCGCTACGGCTACCAGCGTTTTGAGACGTCGGTGATGATCGCAGTGGTCATCGTGCTGATCATCCTGGTCTGCGGCATCCAATGGGTGGGGGATCGGTTGGTGGCGAGGCTGGATAGACGGGGGTGATTGTTAGGCCGACGAACTAGGCGATGATATCTTCTATCAGTGCTTGCAATGACGCTTCTGAACCGCTGAAACTGTCGATCATGGCTTGAATGACGCGATCCCGTCAAGGATGTCGTCATTGAATGTCAGGCCCGCGTGCTCGGCGAGCATCGCAAGGAAGGTGAGCTGGGTTCGGCCGTTGCCTTCGCGAAACGGATGCACGGCGTTGATCTCCGCGACGATGTGCGCCAGATGCTTCGCAAAGCTGGTGCCGTCGAGATGAGCTAAGCGGTCGGGATTGCCGAGTTCGCGAAAGACCCGCGCCATCTCGGTGGCGATGTGTTCGGGATAGCAGAACCAATTGCCGGCCTTGCCGATGCGGATGGTGCGCGGCTGACCGGCCCAGCCACACATCCTGGAACAGGTGCCGGTGCAGGCCGAGATAGTGACGGTAGTCGAGTTCGCCTGCCGGCAATGGCTCGTCAGCGCGAGTCAGGAACAGCGCGAGCTCGACTTCATCAAGCTCAGCCTGGTCGCGGATGTCCAACAGGTTAATGAGCACCGTCGTGCCGGGGTAGCACAGCGGATCGAACTCAGCGGCGTAGACCAACGTCTATTTCTTCTTGCGGATTTCTTCCTTGATGAGCGAACGCCGCTCATCACCGGACAGTCCGTGTCGTACGCCTAGGGCGAGTAATTTCGCCATGCGAGGCGATAAGGTCATGCCTTCCACGGCGCTGATTTTCTCGCCGCGCTCGCTGGTCAGCACGAACTGGCCGGTCTTGGCTGAACGGCTGGCTCGTGAGCTAGGAGACTTCATTTCGAGACAATATCATAACCATTGAGGAGAGACCAAAATGATTTCCAGGGTAAGCCCAGTTAGCCGCGCAACCTCCCCCCCTCGGGATCGAAGAACGGTATCGGCGCCACGACCGCCCGGCTCGGCCTGCCATCGATGTCTATGCTGAGTTCGGTGCCAATCGCGGTGAAAGGCAGCCGCAGGTGCGCCGTGGCCAGCACCTTGCCCAGGGAATAGCCGTGATCGCTGTAGGTGACGATGCCGGCGTCCTCGCCATCGGCCAGGACCCTGGCATCGGTGGCGGCCGGCGTGTCGCCGTCGAGGATCAGGCCGACCCATTGCTCGTCGAGGCCCTTGTCGCGGACCTTGAGCAACGCTTGCCGGCCGACGAAATCGCCCTTGTCGAACTTGATCCAGCGGTCGAGGCCGACATGGAACGGGGTGCGGCTCTCGTCCATGTCGATGCCGTGCGCCGGATAGGCCTTTTCCAGGCCCAGCGTGAACATTGCCAGCACGCCATAGGGTTTCAGGCCAAAGTCCCGGCCGGTCCGCATCAGCGCGTCCCAGACCGAAGCGGCCTCGTCGGCCGGCACGAACAGCTCGAAGCCGAGCTCGCCGGTGACCCCGGTGCGCGAGATCAGCACCCGCGTGCCGTTGATGTGGCCTGACGTGAACGACCAGCGTTTCAGCCCGTCCAGATCGGCATCCGAGATCATCGCCTTCAACAGTTCGCGCGAGCGCGGGCCCTGGATGGTCGGGAAGGCGATGGCTGCGGTTATGTCGGTGACATAGGCCTTGCGACCCTGCGCGTGATGCAACAGCCAGGGCAGCATCTTCAGGCGGTTGACCGAGCCGGTTACCAGCATGAAGTGCTCCGGACCCAACCGAAACACGGTGAGGTCGTCCATGATGCCGCCATCCTCGCGGCAGACCGTGGAATAGCGGACCTGGCCCGGTTTCATGGCAGCGGCATTATTGACGATGACATGGTTGACCAGCGCCTCGGCGTCCGGCCCCTTGATGTCCATCTTGCCCATGGTGCTGAGATCCTGCACGCCGACATTTTTGCGGGTGTTCAGATGCTCGTCGGCAATGCCGGAATAGGTTTTAGCGGAGATGAAATCGCCCCCGACACGACCCATGGTCGCGCCCAGCCCGACGATGCTGCTGTAGAAAGGGGAACGCCGCTCAGCCAAGGAAGTCTCCATCATTCAAGAAAAACGGCAGCGCCAGCCGGCGCTGCCGGAAGGCATGTTGTCGTCTCAGCTGCCGTAGACGTCGAAGGAGAAGTACTTGTCGTTGATTTCCTTGTACTTGCCATTGGCGCGCAGCGCGTCGATGGCCGCATTGAGCTTGTCGGCCAGTTCCTTATTGCCCTTTTGCAGCGCGATGCCGACGCCAGGGCCGTGAATGGCCGGATCGGCGGTCAGCGTGCCGAGCAGCTTGCAGCAGGCGCCGTCTGGCTTCTTCAACCACTCGGTCAGGATGATCGAGCCGTCCATCATCGCGTCGAGGCGGCCATTGGCCATGTCGGTGCGGGCATCGTCGCCCGTCGGATAGGCTTTGACCGTCGAGCCTGCATATTTCTGGTCGGCGAATTTCTGGTGGATGGTCGCGGTCTGCACGCCGAGCGCCTTGCCTTTCAGATCATCGGGCGACGTGCCCGCGATGGTCGAATCCTTGGGCACGGCGATAGCCGGCGGCGTCTGGTAGTATTTGTGGGTGAACTCGACCTTCTCGGCCCGCTCGGGTGTGATGGTGATGTTGATGATCGCGTCGAACTTGCCGGCCTGCAGCGCCGGGATCGAGCCATCGAAATCCTGCACGCTGAACTCACACTCGGCCTTCATCTCAGCACACAGCGCCTTCCCCAGCTCGATGTCGAAGCCGCCCAGCGTGCCGTCGGCACTGGCGTAGTTGAAGGGCGGATAGGCGCCCTCGGTACCGATCCTGAGTTTTTTGTCCTGGGCGGAGGCGGCACCAGTGGCAAGGGTGAGGGCGACGGAAGCGGCAAGCACGAAACGACCGAAAAGACGCATGTTCGAGATCCCCGTTGAAAGCGGGAAGTCTACGGTCTTCCAGGCGCGCGGCGGAGACGGAAACGACATGCGCTGCGGCGATCACGGCGCGGCGAGCAGACCAGGCGAGCGATCGGTGATGTGTTAGCCGACGCGCTGCTTGTCGGTGGCCGTCCGGTCGATGGCCAACTCCCCGGCCGAGAGGACAACGCCAAACTTTTCGGTGGCTTCCTCTGATGTGTAGTACCCCAGCGCCACGTCGCGCAGCACAAGATCGGCATCGCGCTGCAGCGGATCGCCATAGCCGCCGCCGCCCGGCGTGCCGACGCGCACGCGGTCGCCGGCCTTGAGCGCAATGTCCTGTTCTTTGGACAAATGCGGCGGCACGTGTTCCTCGCCGTTGCGGAAGACGGTCACCGTGTTGACGGCGCCGTCCTTGCCGCCAAGCGCGCCCTGCGGGCCGAACCGGCCATGGTCCATGACGAAGGAAGCGCGGGCGTCGCCGCGCAGGATTTCCACCTCATAGGCGAGGCCGAAACCGCCGCGATGCTTGCCGGCGCCGCCGGAGCCTTCACGCAAGGCGTAGTGGCGGTAGAGCACCGGGAATGCCTGTTCCATGATCTCGACCGGCGGCGACTTGGAGATGCCGATGGTCGAGCAGCCATTGGTCAGGCCGTCATGGCCTGAATTGCCCCCATAACCGCCGCCGGAGATCTGATACATGACGTAGTCGCGGCCGCGTGCCGGGTCGTTGCCGCCGAGTGCGAAATTGCCGCTGGAACCGGCGGGTGCGGCGGTCACCTTGTCCGGCAATGCCTGCACCATCGCCGCAAACACCGCCTCGGCGATGCGCTGCGACACCTCGGCGGCGCAGCCCGAGACGGGCCGCGGATATTTGGCGTCGAGGAACGTGCCTTCCGGCCGCTTGACGATCAGGGGTTCAAACGCGCCGGCGCTGATCGGCACATCCGGGAAAATGTGGCGCATGGCGAGATAGACCGAGGATAGGGTCGTCGCCAGCACGCTGTTCATCGGCCCGGCGCAGGGCTTTGACGAATCGGTGAAATCGAAGGTCAGCGTGTCGCCCTGTTTTTCGACGGCGAGCGCGATGATCAGCGGCTCGTTGACCACCCCATCGGAATCGACAAAGGCCTTCGAATGGTAGGTGCCGTCGGGAATGGCTGAGATGTTGGCGCGCATCTGCTCGGCCGCGCGGCGGCGCAGTTCGGCGATCGCCGCGACAACAGTTTCGTCACCGTAACGATCCAGGATTCCATTCAGCCGATCCTGGCCGATCAGCAGTGCGGCGGCCTGGGCCCTGATATCGCCGATGCGCTGGTCGGCGACGCGGATGTTGGAGCAGATGATGGCGTAGATTTCCGGGTCGAGCACGCCCTTCTTGAACAGTTTGACCGGCGGCAGCCGCAGGCCTTCCTGCTCCACGGCAGTCGCCGAGGCTGAAAATCCGCCCGGCACCGAGCCGCCAATGTCGGGCCAATGGCCGGTGTTGGATAGCCAGCAGAAAATCTTGCCGTCCCGGTAGACCGGCATGGCGAAGCGCACATCCATCAGATGGGTGCCGCCGAGATAGGGGTCGTTGACGACGTAGATGTCGCCTGGTTCCGGCGGCAGGCAACGGCCGTCGGCGATCATCTCGATCACCGTCCTGGTCGAATACTGCATGACGCCGACGAACACCGGCAGGCCCTGGCTGCCTTGCGCGATCAGCGAACCGTCGACAGCCGAATAGATGCCGTCGGAACGGTCATTGGCCTCGGCGATGACCGGCGAGAAAGCGGCGCGAGAGAACGTAAGGTCCATCTCGTCGCAGACCTGCTGCAGGGCCGCCTGGAGGACCGAAAGGGTGATGGCGTCGAGCTTTGCCATATCAGGCCTCGCCAATGTCGATGATGATGTTGCCGTCAGCGTCGCTGCGTGCGCGGTCGCCGGGTTCGAGCACGGTGGTGGCATCCATCTGTTCGAGGATCGCCGGGCCTTCGATGATAGCATCGAGCGGCAGCTTTTCACGCGCATATACGGGCGTGTCGTGCCAACGGCCGGCATACCAGACCGGCCGGATTTCGCGCCGCGCCTCGTCCAGCGTTGCTGCGCGCCCCGCCGGATCGATCAGGCGCGACAGATCGATCGCCAGACGCACGCCGGTGACCGATGTATTGAGATTGACGAGATTGGCTCGGATTTCCGGCAGCTCGACCTTGAAGCGGGCGAAATAGGCCTTTTCGAAAAGCTGCTGCAGCGTTGCCCGGGTCACCGAGGAGGACGGCAGCGCCACGTTGATGATGTGGGTCTGGCCGACGAACTGCATGTCGGCGGAGTGGGTGACGCGGATCGTCTCCGGCTTTACCGCTTCCTTGCCGATCAGCTCCTCGCCTTCGTTTCGGTGCCGTTCCAATACCCCATGAAGGCGCGTTTCGTCGAGCACCGACACCGGCTGGTTGATGGTGTTGACGAAGTCGTGGCGCAGGTCGGCAACGACGCAGCCGAGCGCGTTGGTGATGCCTGGACGCGCCGGCACCAGCACCTTGGGCAGGCCGAGTTCGCGCGCCAGGGCAGTCGCATGCAGCGGCCCGGCGCCGCCAAAGGCGAACAGCGCGAAATCGCGGGGGTCATGACCGCGTGACACCGACACCATGCGGATGGCGCCGGCCATCTTCATGTTGCCGAGCCGCAGCACCGCGCCCGCCGCCTCGACGCCGGACAGGCCGGTCGGCTTGCCGATTTTCTCCTCGAAGATGCCGGTGACGCGCTCTGATGTGACCGGGTTTTCGACTGCCAGCAGCTTCTTCGGCGCCAGCCGGCCGAGCACCAGATTGGCGTCGGTGATGGTCGGATCGAGGCCGCCGCGCCCGTAGCAGATCGGGCCGGGGTTGGCGCCGGCGCTTTCCGGGCCGATCTGGATCAGGCCGGCCGCGTCGACGCGGGCGATCGAGCCGCCGCCGGCGCCGACCGTGTGCACCGCCACCATCGGCACATGGATCGGCATGGCATATTCGATCTCGATCTCGTTCGAGACAGCCGGCTCGGCATTGCGGATCAGCGCCACGTCGGTCGAAGTGCCGCCCATGTCGTAGGTGACGAGGTTTTCGAAGCCGGCACGTTTTCCGGTGTAGGCGGCGGCGATGACGCCCGAGGCCGGACCGGACATGACAGTCTTGGCCGATTCACGTGTGACGAAGCGGGCCGAGATCATGCCGCCATTGCCGTTCATGATCAGGAAGTCGCGGGCATAGCCTTTTGCAGCCAGTTCCTTGCGCAGCCGCTCGACATAACGCTCGAGGATCGGCTGCACCGAGGCGTTGACCGAAGCGGTGACGCCGCGCTCGAACTCGCGCGCCTCCGACAGCAGCGCATGGCCTGCCGTGATGTAGCCGTTCGGCCAGAGCTCGGCGGCAATTTCGGTGGCGCGCCGCTCGTGCGCCGGATTGGCGTAGGAATGCAGGAAATGGATGACGAGGGATTCGCAACCGGCCGCGATCAGCGTCTGCACCGCCTCGCGCATTTCGGCCTCGTCGAGCGGTGTGCGTATCTCACCCGACGCCTCGACGCGCTCCGACACTTCGAGCCTGAGATTGCGCGGGATGATCGGCACGAAGCTGCCGGTCATGCCATAGGCCTGCGGCCGCGTGCGCCGGCCAAGCTCGATCACGTCGCGAAAACCGCGCGTGGTGATCATGCCGGTTTTCGCCAGCCGGCGTTCGAGCACCGCATTGGTGGTGGTGGTCGTGCCATGCACGATGAGGTCGATGCCGTCGATCGGAAATCCGGTGGCGCCGAGTGCCGAAACGACACCGAAGGCCTGGTTGTCGACCGTGGTCGGCGTCTTGGCCAGATACACCCTGCCGCCATCGCTTCCGTCGATCAGGAGCAGGTCGGTGAAGGTGCCGCCGACATCGATACCGGCAACGACATTTCCCTGGGGATCGCGCGCTTGCGCCGAAATATTCTCTTCCATCGTCGAAACCCGAAATGCGCGGACTACGGATATGCGTCAGTTTGGAAAGCTGTTTTAAGGGAGCATCTTGACGCAAATATCGTTTGTATACTAATAAATTCCGGACACAAGAGCTTGCCGCTTTGGAGTGTGCGAACAGCACGCCGGGACCTGAATGGTCCGGGCGCGCAGGTGAAGGTTTGGCGCCCGCGTCCGTGAGCTGGGCCAGAAGGTTGGATTTGATGAACACCACATCCGCTCTCAACACCGTCGGCGCCCGACCGCTGCAGTTCCCGATTCCGGCCAATGTCTATGCCGAAACCGTGGTCTCGGTGAAGCACTACACCGACCGGCTGTTCTCGTTCCGCATCACCCGTCCGCAGTCGCTGCGCTTCCGCTCCGGCGAGTTCGTCATGATCGGCCTGCCCAATGCAGAGAAGCCGGTGTACCGCGCCTATTCGGTGGCGAGCCCGGCCTGGGACGAAGAGCTGGAATTCTTCTCGATCAAGGTGCCGGACGGCCCGCTGACTTCGGAGCTGCAGAAGATCCAGGTCGGCGACACCGTCATCATGCGCCAGAAGTCGACGGGCACGCTGGTGGTCGACGCATTGACGCCGGCCAAGCGGCTGTTCATGATCTCGACCGGCACCGGCATCGCGCCCTTCGCCAGCCTGCTGCGCGACCCCGACACCTACGAAAAATTCGATCAACTGATCCTGACCCATACCTGCCGCGACAATGCCGAGATGACCTATGGCCAGGAGCTGGTCGCAGCACTTGAAAGCGACCCGCTGATCGGTGAACTGACCACTGGGCGCGTCACGCTCTACAATTCGACGACCCGCGAGGAATCGGCACGCATGGGCCGCATCACCGCGCTGATCGGCTCCGGCAAGTTCTACAGCGATCTCGGCATCGACAAGCTCAACCCGGAAACCGACCGGATCATGATCTGCGGCTCGATGCATATGCTGAAGGACGTCAAGGAACTGGCCGAAAGTCTCGGCTTCGAGGAAGGCTCGCTGAGCCATCCGGCGACTTTTGTCGTCGAGCGCGCCTTCGTCGGCTGAGCCGCACCAACATCTCGAAGTCTACGTTTTTGACCGCACGGTCAAAAACTGCTGCTTTCGCCGCCTTTTTCGGTTATGACCGCCCGCAGGACTCGTGAAGTACGGCTTCACGGGCTATCTTCGGCATACGTCGCTGAATGAAAGGGCAGGAGATGAGCAGCACAATCCGCGAAGCCGATGTCGGCCCGTCCAAGGTGACGCCGCTGCCGGCGCGTGCCGCCGCCAATACAGCCGTCCCGCACGATCATCGCATTGCGCGCAACCCCGGCATGAAGCTCGACCTTGGCTTCATGGAATCGGTGCGCAGCGTCAATCGCTCGGCGCTGGAACGGCGCGTCGCCAGCCTGACCAAGCGGCGCTCGATCAAGGCCGACAACCAGGCCGCCTGGCTGCTGCGCGCCGTCGCCTGCATGGATTTGACGACGCTGAATTCCAACGACACCGAGGAGCGCGTGCGCCGGCTCTGCGCCAAGGCGATCAACCCGTTCCGCCGCGACATTGTCGAGGGCCTCGGCATATCAGGTGAAATCATCCGCCCGGCCGCCGTCTGCGTCTACCACCCCTTCGTTGCCACCGCCGTCGATGCGGTGCGCGGCACTGGCATCCATGTCGCCGCCGTCTCCACCGCCTTTCCGCATGGCCTGGCGCCGCTGTCGACCCGTCTGCAGGAGATCGAGGCCTCGGTCCGTGACGGCGCCGACGAGATCGACGTCGTCATCCCGCGCGGCCTGGTGTTCGGCGCCAAGTGGCGGGAGCTTTACAATGAGATCGTCTCGATGCGCGCCGCCTGCGGTGATGCGCATCTGAAGGTCATCCTCGGCACCGGCGACCTCGCCACGCTGCGCAATGTCATGCTGGCCTCGATGGTGGCGATGATGGCGGGCGCCGATTTCATCAAGACCTCGACCGGCAAGGAAAGCGTCAACGCGACGCTGCCCGTCGGCCTCGCCATGGTGCGTGCCATCAGGGCCTATTTCGAGGAAACCGGCTATCTCATCGGCTTCAAGCCGGCCGGCGGCATTTCCACGGCCAAGGCCTCGCTCGACTGGCTGGTGCTGATGAAGGAAGAGCTCGGCCGGCCATGGCTGGAGCCGGACCTGTTCCGCTTCGGCGCGTCGAGCCTCTTGACCGACATCGAGCGCCAGCTCGAGCATCATCTGACCGGACATTATTCGGCCAATCATCGCCACGCGATGGCGTAAGCCTTTACCCCCACCCCGATCGGCTTTTGCCGATCGACCCTCCCAGGCGGGAGGGTGAAGGAGGCACCTGATGAACATTCTCGATCGCTATCACGCCATGGAATACGGCCCGGCACCGGAGGCCCGCAACGAGGCCGACGCCTGGCTTGCCGCGCGCGATTTCGGCAAGGCGCTGTTCATCGGCGGCGACTGGAAAGCCGCTGCCGGCGGCAAGACCTTCGAGACCAGCGAGCCGTCTTCCGGCAAGCTGCTGGCCGAGGTCTCGGACGCCAATGCCGCCGATATCGACGCGGCGGTTGCGGCCGCCGCCAAGGCGCTGCCGAAGTGGTCGGCAGCCTCAGGCTATCAGCGTGCCAAAGTACTCTATGCCATCGGCCGCGCCATGCAGCGGCATCAGCGCCTGTTCGCGGTGCTTGAGACTATCGACAACGGCAAGCCGATCCGCGAAAGCCGCGATATCGACGTGCCGCTGGCGATCCGCCATTTCATCCACCATGCCGGCTGGGCGCAGGCGCTGGACAGGGATTTCCCCGGCCATAGGGGTGTCGGCGTCGTCGGCCAGATCATCCCGTGGAACTTTCCGTTGCTGATGCTGGCCTGGAAGATCGCGCCGGCGCTCGCCGCCGGCTGCACCGTGGTGCTGAAGCCGGCCGAGTTCACGCCGCTGACCGCCATCCTGTTCGCCGAGATTTGCGAGCGTGCCGGCGTGCCGAAGGGCGTCGTCAACATCGTCCAGGGCGGCCCTGAGGCCGGCGTCGCCATCGTCAACCATCCCGGCGTCCAGAAGATCGCCTTTACCGGCTCTTCCGAGGTCGGCAAGATCATCCGCAAGGCCACCGCCGGCTCGGGCAAGAAACTGTCGCTGGAGCTCGGCGGCAAATCGGCTTTCATCGTCTTCGAGGATGCCGATCTCGACAGCGCCGTCGAAGGCCTGGTCGACGGCATCTGGTTCAACCAGGGCCAGGTCTGCTGCGCCGGTTCGCGGCTCCTGGTGCAGGAAGGCATAGCCGACGCCCTGATCGCCAAGGTCAAGACGCGGATGAGCCGGCTGCGCGTCGGCAGCCCGCTCGACAAGAACACCGATATCGGCCCGCTGGTCGATCTGACCCAGCTCGAGCGCGTCAAGGGCCTGGTTGCCGAAGGCGCCAGACAGGGCGCTGTTTGCTGGCAGCCGGATGCCGGGCTGCCGTCCTCCGGCTACTACCATCTGCCGACGCTCGCCACAGGTGTTTCGCCAGCTAACATATTGGCGCAAGAAGAGGTGTTCGGCCCTGTTCTGGCGACCATGACCTTCCGCAACACCGAGGAAGCGATCGAGCTCGCCAACAACACGCGCTATGGCCTCGCCGCCTCGGTGTGGAGCGAGAACGTCAACCTTGCCCTGCACGTCGCGCCGCAATTGAAGGCCGGCGTGGTCTGGGTCAACGGCACCAACATGTTCGACGCCGCCTGTGGCTTCGGCGGCTACCGCGAGAGTGGTTTCGGTCGTGAGGGCGGGCGCGAGGGTATGTTCGAATATCTCACGGCAAAATTGCCGCTCGGCCCGGTCATCAAGCCGGCGACGATGTCGGCGCAACCGGTCGAGCAGGCCGACGGCGCGGCAATCGACCGTACGGCAAAGCTGTTCATCGGCGGCAAGCAGGTACGGCCGGACGGCAATTATTCGCTCGCCATCGCCACCGCCAAAGGCAAGCTTGCCGGCGAAGTTGGGCTCGGTAGCCGCAAGGATATCCGCGATGCCGTCTCCGCCGCCCGCGGTGCCAAGGCCTGGCCGGAGGCGACCGCCTATAACAGGTCCCAGGTGCTCTATTATCTGGCCGAGAACCTTTCCGGCCGCGCCGGCGAGTTCGCCGCCCGTCTCACCGAATTGACCGGCGCCACGCCCAAGGCCGCGCGGGAAGAGGTAGAACAATCCATCGAGCGGCTGTTCCTCTATGCCGGTCTGGCCGACAAATTCGAGGGCCGCGTGCACCAACCGCCCGCGCGTGCCGTGACATTGGCGCTGCACGAGCCGGTCGGCGTCGTCGGCATCGTCGCGCCGGATGCCTCGCCGCTGCTCGGCCTGATCTCGCTGATTGCACCCGCACTTGCGATGGGCAACACCGTGGTCGCAGTGCCGTCGGAGCGCTACCCGCTGCTGGCGACCGATCTTTACCAGGTCATCGAATATTCCGACATTCCCTCAGGCGCCATCAACATCGTCACCGGTCGCAGCGCCGAACTCGCCGGCGTGCTGGCCAAGCATGACGATGTCGACGGGCTTTGGGTGTTCGCCGATGCCGAGACCTGCGCCAAGGCGGAAGCCGAGTCCATCGGCAACCTCAAGCGCGTCTGGAGCGGCAATGGCCGCGGCATCGACTGGGCATCCGACCAAGCCGCCGGCGACGCCTTCCTACGCCGCGCCGTCGAGGTCAAGAATGTCTGGGTGCCTTACGGCGATTGATGGCCTGCCGGTACTGTTCAGATCGTGTTCGGGCTTGACGCCCGGACAGATGTTCTTTAACGAGAAAAAACATCTTTATCAGTGAACGGTCAACGGCGCAGGCTGCACGATCACGCGTGACTGGCACATGACGCCTTGGCCAGCCGCAGGTAGACCCGGACTATCCCAGCGGACGAGGAGAACAGCATGGCGGATCTGGCAGGCAAGGTCGTTGTCGTCACGGCAGCGGCGCAAGGGATCGGCAAGGCGAGCGCACTGGCCTTCGCAAAAGCCGGCGCCATCGTCTACGCCACCGACATCAACGAGACGCTGCTGGCGGAACTCGCCAAGACGCCAGGGATCAAGACCCGCAAGCTGGACGTGCTCAACGACGAAGCCGTCAACGCCGCCTTTGCCGAGATCGGTGTCGTCGACGTGCTGTTCAATTGCGCCGGTTTCGTCCATTCGGGCTCGATCCTGGAGATGAAGGACGGCGACCTCGATTTCGCGCTGAACCTCAATGTCCGCGCCATGATCCGCACCAGCCGGGCCGTGCTGCCCGGCATGCTGGAACGCGGCGACGGATCGATCATCAACATGGCCTCGCTGGCCAGTTCCACCAAGGGCGTGCCCAACCGCTTCGTCTATGGCCTGACCAAGGCCGCGGTCATCGGCCTGACCAAGGCGATAGCCGCCGACTATGTCGGCAAGGGCATACGCTGCAACGCCATCTGCCCCGGCACGGTCGAGAGCCCGTCGCTGCAGGACCGCATGCACGCGCAAGGCGACTATGATGCCGCCCGCGCCGCCTTCATCGCCCGCCAGCCGATGGGCCGGCTCGGCACGCCGGAGGAAATCGCCGATCTGGCCGTCTACCTGGCCGGCGCCACGTACACGTCCGGGCAGGCCTACAATATCGACGGCGGCTGGTCGATCTGACTGCGGAATCTTGCGTGGGCCGGACGATCTGGCCCGTTGCCGGCGTTCAACAGGGGATCGAACAGTCTGAAAATCCCGCGCGCCGGCTATCTTGTATGGCGATCGCGCTTGTCCGTAGTCAGGTCGGTGAGTACGGTCCGCCGGTTCCTTGAAGGAGCAATCGCCTTGGCGGAAAGTTTGCAAAAGGCCGCGAGGCCGCAATCAGGAGAAGGATTTAGATGAAACTGCTGCGCTATGGCGAGGTGGGAAGCGAACGTCCCGGCCTGCTCGATGCGGATGGAACGATCCGTGATCTCTCCGCTCACGTCACCGATATCGGCGGCAAGGCACTCGATCCGGCATCGCTGGCAGCACTCGCCAAGCTAGATCCGAAGTCGCTGCCGGCGGTTTCCGGCAGCCCGCGCCTCGGCGCCTGCGTTGCCGGCACGGGCAAGTTCATCTGCATCGGCCTGAACTATTCCGACCACGCCGCCGAGACCGGCGCCACCGTGCCGCCGGAGCCGATCATCTTCATGAAGGCAAGCTCGGCCATTGTCGGGCCGGATGACGACGTGCTGATCCCCCGCGGCTCGGAGAAGACCGACTGGGAAGTCGAGCTGGCCGTGGTCATCGGCAAAACCGCCAAATATGTCAGCGAGGCCGATGCGCTCGACTATGTTGCCGGCTATAGCGTTGCCCACGACGTCTCCGAACGCGCCTTCCAGGCCGAGCGCCAGGGCCAGTGGACCAAGGGCAAGAGCTGCGACACCTTCGGCCCGACCGGCCCATGGCTGGTGACCAAAGACGAAGTGGCCGACCCGCAGAACCTCAAAATGTGGCTGACCGTCAACGGCAAGACGATGCAGAACGGCTCGACCAAGACCATGGTCTATGGCGTCAAGTATCTGGTTTCCTATCTCAGCCAGTTCATGTCGCTGCACCCCGGCGACATCATCTCCACCGGCACGCCGCCCGGCGTCGGGCTGGGCATGAAGCCGCCGGTGTTCTTGAAGGCCGGCGATGTGGTTGAACTGGGCATTGAAGGCCTGGGGCAGCAGAAGCAGACGTTCAAGGCGGACGTTTAGGCAGTACATTTCGGGGTCGGCGCTGCCCCCTCATCCGGCCGCTTCGCGGCCACCTTCTCCCCGCTGGGGAGAAGAGACTGGCGTCGGCGCTGACAATCTCCTCTCCCCTCGGGGAGAGGTCAGCCGAGCGAAGCGGAGGCTGGGTGAGGGGGCTGCGCCGGCGTATCTACTTCAGCACCTTCCCATCCGCACCAAACCGATACGTCTTCGCCGGATCCGGCGTCGCATACAGCGTGGCACCCGGCTCGGCATCGTAAACACCAAAAATCCGCACGGTGATCAGCCCGGCCTTCTCGCAGTCGAGATAGAGGTTGGTGTCGGCGCCGAGATGCTCGGCGTGCACCACCGTTCCCTTCCAGGAGCCGGATTTCGGATCGACGGTCAGATGTTCCGGCCGCACGCCGATGGTCCTGGCGGTTTCGCCGAGACGGGCGCCGTCGACGAAATTCATCTTCGGTGAGCCGATGAAGCCGGCGACGAACTCATTTGCCGGCGAATTGTAGAGCTCCATCGGGCCACCGATCTGCTCGATTTTCCCTGCGTTGAGCACCACGATCTTGTCGGCCAGGGTCATCGCCTCGACCTGGTCGTGGGTGACGTAGATCATCGTCGCCTTCAGCCGGCGGTGCAATTGCGCGATCTCGAGCCGCGTGTTGACACGCAGCGCGGCATCGAGGTTCGACAGCGGCTCGTCGAACAGAAACAGCTTCGGCTCGCGCACCACGGCGCGGCCGATGGCGACGCGCTGACGCTGGCCGCCGGAGAGTTCGGCCGGCCGCCTTTCGAGATAGGGCTCCAGCGACAGCATCGACGAGGCGATGCCGATGCGGCGCTCGATCTCCGGGGTCGGCGTGCCGGCCTGCTTGAGGCCGAGGCCCATATTGTTCTTCACCGTCAGATGCGGATAGAGCGCATAGGTCTGGAACACCATGGCGATGCCGCGCTTGGCCGGCGGCGTGGCCGAAACGTCCGCGCCATCGATGACGACGCGGCCCGAGGTCGAATCCTCCAGTCCGGCGATGACCCTGAGCAGGGTCGACTTGCCGCAGCCGGACGGCCCGACGAAAACGACGAACTCGCCGTCGTTCACTTCGAGGTTGATGCCCTTCAGCACCTCGACCGGCCCAAAGGCCTTCTTCACGTTCTCGATGTTCAGCGAGCCCACGGCTTCGTCCCTGTTCTAGAGTTTGACGGCGGCGCCACTGCGCACGCTCTCGTCGGCGGCAAGGCAGACGGCGAGCGATTTGACCGCGTCGTCCATATGTTTGGTGAGATCGAGATCCTCGCGGATTGCCTTCAGCACGAAGGCCTGTTCGAGGTCGCAGAGGTCCTGATGGCCGGGTTCGCCCTCCATCGACAACATCTCGTCTGGCTTGGCGAACTTGCCGTCCGCGCCGGTCGCCGCATTGTGCAGGCGGATGGTCGAGGTCTTGGTGTGGGTGTCGATGTCATCGGACTTCACACCTTCCTTCATGACGATCGACACGCAGCCATTGGGCGAGATGACGTCCTTCACGAAGAAGGCGGTTTCCGAAATCATCGGCCCCCAGCCGGCCTCATACCAGCCGACCGAACCGTCATCGAACAGCACCTGCAAGTGGCCGTAATTGTACATCGAGGGCGCGACCTCGTCGGTCAGCCGCACGCCCATGCCGCGCACTTCCACGGGCTTCGCATCGGTGATCTGCAGCATGACGTCGAGATAGTGCACGCCGCAATCGACGATCGGCGAGGTCGTCTGCATCAACTGCTTGTGCGTCTCCCAGGTATGGCCCGAGGATTGCTGGTTGAGGTTCATGCGGAAGACGTAGGGGCCGCCGAGCTTGCGCGCTTCGGCGATGAGCCTGATCCAGGACGGGTGATGGCGCAGGATGTAGCCGATCACCAGCTTCCTGCCGTTGGCCTTGGCCGCCGCGACGACGCGCCTGGCATCGGCCACCGTCGTTGCCAGCGGCTTTTCGACGAAGACGTGGCAACCGGCCTCGAACGCCTTCACCGCATAGTCGGCATGGCTGTCGGAATAGGTGGCGATGCAGGCGACATCGGGCTTTTCGTCACGCAATGCCTCGTCGAAGGAGCGCCTGATGCCGTAACCCGACAGCCCGTCCGGCAGCGGCACGTCGGAGCGATTGATCAGCGCCGCGATCTGGAAACCTGGATTGGTATGGTAGGCCAGCGCATGGCTGCGGCCCATATTGCCGAGGCCGGCGACGACGACACGCAGGGGTTGGGCCATTTCAATTCGCCTTTTCTTGACTGCGGGCTGCGAGAGCCACCATCACCTGTGGCTCACATTCATCTGCGACCCGCAGGGCTGCTTCTTCGCTGTCACACCGGGACAAAAGTCGAAAGCCATAGGCATCAACTCCGTCCTTGATCAGTGAAAGCCTCTGATCATCAGGCAAGGGATGCTCAAGGTTGAGCGCCTGCTCGAACGCTTTCGACTGCTCGTCTTCCATCTGGGAATTGACGCGCCAACGAATGTGACAATTGTATTCCTTCGGCCGGCGCTCCGGCCCAAGCCGTGCAAACCAGACAGCAGCGTTGATATAGAATTGCGGACCCCAGGAAGACTTCTGAAGGTTCAGCACACAGATCGTCTCCGGCCACTCTCGGTAGAAATTTTTGGCGCGAACGCCCCGGAATCCATAGTGGCTCGCTGTCTCGACGAGGGCCTGTACGATAGCTTCTTCCCCGCCGCTCACTTCACCGCTCCGGAAGTAATGCCGCGGATCAACTGCCGCGAGAAGATGACGTAGAGGATCAGCACCGGCATGATCGCCAGCGACAGCGCCGCCAGGATAGCGTTCCAGTTGGTGACGAACTGGCCGAGGAAGAGCTGCGCGCCGAGCGTCACCGTCTTGGTTTCTTCCGACGGCGCCAGGATCAGCGGGAACCACAGGTCATTCCAGATCGGGATCATGGTGAAGACGGCGACGGTTGCCATCGAGGGCCTGACCAGCGGCAGCACCAGGCGGAAGAAGATGGTGTATTCCGACAGGCCGTCGATGCGGCCGGCATTCTTCAGATCGTCGGACACCTGCTTCATGAACTCCGACAGGATGAACACGGCAAGCGGCAGGCCTTGCGCGGTGTAGACCAGGATCAGCGCCGTCAGCGTGTTGACCAGCCCGCTCGCCACCATCAATTGCAGGATGGCGACGGTGCCCAGCCGGATCGGGATCATGATGCCGAGCGCCAGATAGAGGCCCATCAGCGAGTTGCCGCGGAAGCGGTATTCCGACAGCGCGAACGCCGCCATGGCGCCGAACAGGAGCACGAGGAACAGGGAGGCGACGGTGACGACGAGGCTGTTCTGGAAATAGTGGATGAAGTCGCCCTGGCCGATGACGGTGGTGTAGCCGATCAGGTCGAAGGTTTTGGGCGTCGGCGGCGTCAGCGGCGCGCCGAAGATGCCGGCGCGGGACTTGAACGAGTTCATGATCACCAGGATCACCGGAAACAGCGCGATCACCGTGTAGGTCAACAGGATCGCATGGGCGCCGATGGTGCGGGGTACGGAACGGGTGGCGGTGCTCATCTCTCGGCCCCTCAGAACTGGTAGCGACGCAGGCGCGTCTGGACGAGAAAGAGATAGACGCAGACGCCGCCGAGGATGATCAGGAACATCATCGTGGCGATCGCCGCGCCCATATTGGGGTCGCCGACCTGCAGCTGGAAGCCGAAGAAGGCGCGGTAGAGGAAAGTGCCGAGAATATCGGTCGAATAGTTCGGCCCGGCGAGCGCGCCTTGCGCGGTGTAGATCAGGTCGAAGGCGTTGAAATTGCCGACGAAGGTGAGGATCGAGATGATGCCGATCGACGGCAGGATCAGCGGCAGCTTGATCTTCCAGAACTGCGCCAGGCCGGTGATGCCATCGCATTCGGCGGCCTCGATCACCTCTTCGGGGATCGACAGCAGGGCGGCGTAGATCAGCATCATCGGGATGCCGACGAACTGCCACACCGAAATCAGGCTGAGTGCGGTGAGCGCATATTGTTCCTTGCCGAGCCATGGCGTGAACAGGCTTTTCAGGCCGACGAGATCCATCAGATGCGGCGCTACGCCCCACAACGGGGACAGGATCAGCTTCCAGGCGAAACCGACGATGACGAAGGACAGGATGGTCGGCACGAAGATCGCCGTGCGGTAGAAGGCCGCGAACCTCAGTCTCGGGCTGGACAGAAGCGCGGCCAGCATGACGCCGATCGGGTTCTGCACCAGCATGTGGATGATAAAGAACCAGGTGTTGTTCCTCAGCGCGTTCCAGAAACCCACCGACCAGTTGGGATCGCCGAACAGCATGCGGAAGTTTTCCAGCCCGACGAAGACCTGGTGCTGCTCGATGTTGCGGAACAGCGAGAGCTGCAGCGTGCCGGCGAGCGGCAGGATCATGATTGCCGTGTAGACAAGCACCGCCGGCGCCAGGAAGACGCCTATATGCCAGCGGAACGGTCTTTTCGGTCTGATATCTGCGGCCATGAGTTCGGTCCCCGCCGTCTCTCGGTTCCAAAGGGTATCGATCTAGATGATGCCTCGATGCACGGCCCGACCATTCCTGCCGATGCGGCAGGAACAAAGGCCTGCGACTGATCAGCTAGCCTTCCCCGAAGAGAGGGTAAGGCCGGGAGGCGGTGCCGACAATCGCAATCTGAATAGGCGCACTTTGAATGAGGTAGTCCGGAACCGGCCAGGCGTGCGCCGGCCGGTTCCATTACCTGAGCTCTTACTTGGCCGGATGGTACCAGCTGTCGAGGCCGGTCTGCAGCTTCTTGGCCGCCGCTTCCGGCGTATCGGTGCCGTTGATGACGTTGGCCGATTCAACCCAGGTCTCGTTCTCGAGGTTCGGCGTGCCGCGCGACAGGATCTGGTAGGTCGAGCGGATCGTCGACTTGCACTTGCCGCGCCAGGAGACGAATTCCTGCGCCAGCGGGTCTTCCATCTTCACCGGCGAGGAGTTCAGGCTGAAGAAGCCCGGCAGTGCGTTGGCGTAGATGGTGGCGAAATCCGGCGAGGCGACCCAGGACAGGAAGGTCTTGGCCGCATCGGCGTTCTTCGAAGCCGCATTCAGGCCCATGCCGATATCGGTATGGTCGGAGATGTAGCAGGTGTCGCCGGCCTTCTCGACCGGCGGCGGGAAGGCGCCCATCTTGAACTGCGCCTGGGTGTTGAACAGGCCGATCTCCCACGAGCCGGCCGGGTAGATGGCGGCGCGGCCGAGCGTGAACAGGTTCTGGCTGTCCGGATAGGTCTGCGCCTCGAAGCCATCGCCGAGATAAGGCTTCCACTTGGCCAGTTCCTCATACGGCGCGACCCAGTCCTTGTCGGTCAGCTTCTGATCGCCCTTGATCAGCGCCGCGCGGCCGTCCTCGCCCTTCCAGTAGTTGGGGCCGATGTTCTGGTAGCCCATGGTCGCGGCTTCCCAGAGATCCTTGGTGCCCATCGCCATCGGGATGTAGGTGCCGTCGGCCTTGATCTTGTCGAGCGCGGCGAAGAACTCGTCGCGGGTCTCCGGCACCTTGATGCCGAGCTTGTCAAAGGCGTCCTTGTTGTAGATGAAGCCGTGGATGACCGAAGCCATCGGCACGCAGAAGCTCGCCTTGCCGTCGTCGGTCTGCCAGGCGGACTTGGCCACCGGCGAAAAGTTCTCCATGCCGGGCAGCGCCGAGAGATCGGCAAGGTTGCCCTTCTTGAACAGCTCAAGCGACTTGTCGAACGGGCGGCAGGTGATCAGGTCGCCCGCCGAGCCGGCGGCGAGCTTGGCGCCGAGCGCGGCGTCATATTCGGTCGGAGCCGACGGTGCGAACACGACCTTGATGCCCGGGTTCTTGGCTTCGAAAGCCGGGATCAGCTTGTCCTTCCAGATGGCAAGGTCGTCGCCGCGCCAGCTTTCGATGTTGAGCGTTACGTCGTCGGCGTGAGCCAACCCGGCCGAGCCGAGAATGCTGGTGCCCAAAAGCAGTGCCGTCAGTAGTTTCGTTGTCATGCTCAGTCTCCCTGTTGACCTTTTTCAGGTTCGGTTTTGATGAGAACAGAGGCTTTTGAGCCCTTGCTCCCCTCTATAGCGGAAAGGGCCGGCCGCAACTTCTGGCCGGCCTCTTCCAGTATCTTCTGCGCCGCGTCAGTGCTGTCGGCGCCGGCGGCGAGCAGAATGGCGGTCTTGACCGCGCCGCCGCTCTTTTCGAGCAGGCGGGCCGCTTCGTCCGTGCCGCGGCCGCTGACGGCGGCGACGATACGCGCCGCGCGGTCGCGCAGCTTGATGTTGTCGGCCATGAGATTGACCATGTAGCCGTCATGCACATGGCCGAGATGGATGGCGGTCAGCGTCGACAGCATGTTGAGCGCGATCTTCTGGGCAGTGCCGGCGCCCATGCGCGTGGAGCCGGCGATCAGTTCCGGCGGCGTTTCGAGCAGGATGGCGGTTTGTGCCTGGCGCAGCAGCGCAGAGTCCCTGTTGTTGGCGATGCCGATGGTGGCAGCGCCGCGGCGGGCAGCCTCCTCGATGGCCCGCACGGCATAGGGCGTCGTGCCGCTGGCGGAAATGGCGATCAGGCAGTCGCCCTTGCCGAGGCCGGCCTCGGCGACCGCTGCCGCGGCTTCCTCGGTATCGTCTTCCGGCCCGCCGGCCAGCGTGCGGAAAGCGTCGTCGCCGCCGGCGATCAGGATGGCGATGCGGTCGCGGTGAATGCCGAAGGTGCCCGGCAGCTCCAGCGCATCGGCCAGTGCCATCAGGCCTGAGCTGCCGGCCGCGGCGTAGGCAAGCTTGCCCCCGCTCTTCAGCCTGCCGGCGATGATCTCGGCGGCCCTGGCGATGGATGGAATGGCATGGCGCACCACCTTGGCGGCTTCGATCTGCGCATCGGCCAAATAGGAAAGGATGGCGTCCGGAGGCTGGATATCCAGCCCCTCGGCATTTTTGTGAAGCGCTTCGGTGCGCGTTTCGGCCATCCCGGTTCCTCCAATACCAGAACAATACCAAAAAAATACCACTTGTCCACACGCATTAACGAATTCGCGGGCCGGAAATCGCTGAGCCGCCGAAATAGGCAGATTCTTCAATAAAATACGGCTTAAACTTTTTGAAACGGAAATTAATCCTTGGCTATTGGTATTTTATTGGTATTATCCGCCCGGAGGAGAAATCAACGTGAATTTCGTGCTCGGAATCGATGGCGGCGGCACCAGCTGCAGGGCCGCCCTGGCAACGGCGGACGGCACGGTGATCGGCCGCGCCAAAAGCGGCGCCGCCAACATCCGCACCGACCTGACCGGCGCCCGCTCGAACATCGTCGAGGCCGCCAGGCAGGCGTTCCTCGTCGCCGGGCAGGATCCGGAACTGATCCCGCGAACGCCCGCAATTCTCGGCCTTGCCGGCGCCAATGTCGGCACCTACCGGCAGCAGCTCGAGGCGATCCTGCCATTCAGCATCAGCCGCGTCGAGACCGACGCCGAAATCGCGCTGGAAGGCGCTGTCGGCGCCGGTGACGGCGCCATGGCGATCCTCGGCACCGGCACCGCCTATATGGCGCGCAGACAAGGCAAATCGCGCGCCATCGGCGGCTGGGGCTTCCAGGTTGGCGACCAGGGCAGCGGCGCCCGTATCGGCCGCGACCTGCTCGAACAGACACTGCTTGCCTATGACGGCGTCCGCGCGGGCTCGCCGCTGACGCAGAGCATGCTGGCCGTCTTCCGCAACAACCCGGAGGATGTCGTCGAATTCACCACCAATGCCAAGCCCGGCGATTTCGGCGGCTTCGCACCCAAGGTGTTCGAACACGCCGAGAAGGGCGACAGCGTCGCCAACTGGATCCTCGACAGGGTGGTTGCCGATGTCGAAGCCTCGCTCGGCGCGCTCGATCTCGCCGACGACGCGCCGCTGTGCCTCCTCGGCGGGCTGGCGCCGCTCTACGCGCCGCGCCTGTCTGCCCGCTACCGGGCGCTGCTGAAGCCGCCGCTCGACGACGCGCTGGGCGGCGCGGTGCAGATGGCGGTTCGCCTTTTCGCCGGACACGCGAAGGCAACTCGATGAGCGAGGCCGCCGACCAGATCTTCGCCACGCTGAAACATCAGGCGCAAAGCGGCGCGCCGCTTTATCTGCAGCTGCGCAAGAGCATCGAGGACGCGGTCAACCGCGGCCTGATCGGGCCGGGCGACGCGCTGCCCTCCGAGCGCGACATCGCCACCAAGGCCGATATTTCGCGGGTCACCGTGCGCAAGGCGGTGCAGGACCTGGTCAAGGGCGGCATCCTGGTGCAGCGCCACGGCTCCGGCACCTTCGTGGCGCCGCGCATGGAGCGTGTCGAACAGTCGCTGTCGCGGCTGACCTCGTTTACCGAGGACATGGCGCGGCGCGGCATGGTGGTGCGTTCGGCATGGCTCGACCGCGGCCTTTACGCACCTTCGCCCGACGAAATGATGGTGCTCGGCCTGTCGTCGAACGAACTGGTGGCGCGCGTGGCGCGCCTGCGCATTGCCAACGACACGCCGCTGGCGATCGAGCGGGCCTCGCTGTCGGCCAGCGTGTTGCCCGACCCGGCCGACATAGGCTCCTCGCTCTATGCCGCGCTGGAATTGACCGGCAATCGGCCGGTGCGGGCGGTGCAGCGCATTTCCGCCGCCAATCTCGGCGACAGCGACGCGCGCCTGCTCGAGGTGCCGCCAGGCATTGCCGGCCTGCACATCGAACGCATTTCCTATCTGGCGAGCGGCAAGGTGATCGAATTCACCCGCTCTATCTACCGGGGCGACGCCTATGATTTCGTCGCCGAACTGCGGCTGACAGGGCCGAGCGAAGAGGGCCGACCATGAGCACGACAGAGCCGACCATGTCGACAGAGATGACCCATATGCGGCGCGAGATCGAGGAGGTCCCGCAGGCCGTCGCCCGCCTGCTCGACGGCTCCGGCGCCGTGCTGACCGAAGCCGGGCGCGGCATCCGTGAACGCGACCCGCAGTTCGTCGTCACCGTGGCGCGCGGCTCGTCCGACCATGCCGCCACCTTCATGAAATACGCCGTCGAGCTGACCGCGGGCCTGGCCGTCGCATCGGTCGGGCCGTCGATCGCCTCGATCTATGGCCGCAAGCTCAGGCTCGCCGGCTCGGCCTGTCTGGCGATCTCGCAGTCGGGCAAGAGCCCCGACATCGTCGCCATGGCCGAAACCGCGCGGGCGGGAGGCGCGCTGACCGTCGCCATCACCAACACCGCCGATTCGCCGCTGGCGCGTGCCTCGGACTATGCGATCGACATCCTGGCCGGCCCCGAGCGCAGCGTCGCGGCGACCAAGACCTTCATCAATTCGGCCGTCGCCGGCCTCGCTCTGATGGCGCATGCCACCGGCGACGATGCGCTGCTGGCGGCGCTTGCCCGCCTGCCGGAGCATTTCGGCAAGGCGATCGCCTGCGACTGGATGAGCGTGATCTCTGAGACGATCGAGAAGCAGAAGTCGTTGTTCATCCTCGGCCGCGGACCGTCGGCGGCGATGGCCAATGAGGCTGCGCTGAAATTCAAGGAGACCTGCGGCATGCATGCGGAAGCCTACAGCGCCGCCGAGGTCATGCACGGCCCGCTGGCGCTGGTCGGCCCTGATTTTCCGGTGCTGGCGCTGGCCGCGCGCGACGCGTCCGAACCGTCGATTGCCGAGGCCGCCGACAGCCTGGCGGCCAAGGGCGCGCCGGTGTTCGTCACCTCGGCACTTGCCCAACGCGCCGTGCGCCTGCCGCATGTCGCCACAGGCCATCCACTGACCGATCCGCTGACGCTGATCGTCTCCTTCTACATGTTCGTCGAGGCGTTTGCCCGCCATCGCGGTCTCGACCCGGACACGCCGCGCAATCTTCGCAAGGTGACGGAGACCGTATGAGCAATCGCTTTGCCCTGACTGGCGCCCGGATTTTCGACGGCGACGATTGGCATGAAGGCCACGCGCTGGTCGTGCGCGACGGTCTCGTCGAGGCCATTTTGCCCACGGGCGCCGTCCCCTCGGACATCGCCCTCGTCGACGCCGGTGACGGCCTGCTGGTGCCGGGCTTCGTGGACCTGCAGGTCAATGGCGGCGGCGGCGTCATGCTCAACGACCATCCCGATGTCGCTTCCATCGAGACCATCTGCCGCGCCCACGCGCCCTTCGGCACGACGGCGCTGCTGCCGACGCTGATCACCGACACGCCTGCAATCACGGCCGCCGCTGTCGCCGCCGGCGAGGCGGCGGCGCGCCAGAAGGTGCCTGGCTTTCTCGGGCTGCATCTCGAAGGCCCGCATTTGTCGGTCGCCCGCAAGGGCGCGCATGATCCGGCGCTGATCCGGCCGATGACGGATGCCGACCAGGCGATGCTGATCGCGGCGCGGCAAAAGCTGCCGGTGCTGCTGACCACCATCGCGCCCGAATCCGTCGAGCCGGCTCGCGTCGCGGCGCTGACTAAGGCCGGCGTCATCGTCAGCCTTGGCCATTCCGACACCGGCTACGCCACCGCCAGCGCCTTTGCCGCGGCGGGCGCCTCGATGGTTACCCACCTGTTCAATGCGATGAGCCAGATCGGCAATCGCGAGCCTGGCCTGGCGGGCGCCGCCATCGACATCGGCGCCTTGTCGGCCGGTCTCATCGCCGACGGCATCCATGTCGATCCGGCCACCATCAAGATCGCACTGCGCGCCAAGCAGGGGCCGGCCAGGATCGTTCTGGTCACCGACGCCATGGCGACAATCGGCACCGACATGACGTCGTTCACGCTCAACGGCCGTACCGTCTATCGCAGGCATGGCAGCCTGCGGCTCGGCGACGGAACGCTGGCGGGCGCCGATCTCGACATGATCTCGGCCATTCGTTTCACCCACCGCGTCATCGGGGTCGAGCTTTCCGAGGCCTTGCGCATGGCTTCGCTCTATCCGGCGCAAGCAATCGGCCAGTCGCACCGGCTTGGCCGATTCGCCAACGGCACGGCTGCGGATATTGTCGCGCTGTCGGACGATCTCGACCCGAAGGGCGTCTGGATCGGCGGCGAAAAGGTTTTTGGAGCCGGCTACGGCACTGCGCATTGATATCGGCTGTCGTCGTGAAACCTTTTGATTTTGAGGTCGTTGTCGGAGCGTATGTCCGAGGCGAAACCCAAATTGAAACAGGCCGACGGCATCAAACCGCGCGGTGCCTTGAAGCCGCGACAGCAAGCGCCGCGTGACCACAGGCCGCGCCAAGAGGATCTGCGCGAAAAAAAACCGCCGACTGCCGAAGCTGCCCCCGAGGTCGACGGCCAGCCGGGACCGCCACCGGAGGCTGTCGAGCCGGATCCGCAACTGACGCCCGAAGAAGCCGAGCAGGCGCGCCGGAAATACCTGCTGCGGCGTTTCTGGATCAGCGGGCGCGGCTACTGGGCCAGGCGGGGCGATGGGCTTGCCTGGCCGCTCACGATCGGGCTGTTGATCCTGATCTGCGTCAATGTCGGCTTTCAATACGGGATCAACGTCTGGAACCGCTCCTTCTTCGACGCCATCGAGCAACGCAACGTCCACACCGTTTATGTGCTTAGCGCCATATTCCTGCCGCTCGTCGCTGGAAGCGCGGGCCTTGTGGTCGCGCAGGTCTATCTGCGCATGACGATCCAGCGCCGCTGGCGTTCCTGGCTGACCACCGCCGTCATCGCACGCTGGCTTGCCAATGGCCGCTACTACCAGTTGAATCTCGTCGCCGGCGACCACTCGAACCCCGAAGCCCGCCTCACGGAGGATCTGCGGATCGCCACCGAGTCACCGGTCGATTTCATCTCCGGCGTCCTCAATGCGTTCCTGTCGGCCTCGACCTTCATCGTGGTGCTGTGGACGATCGGCGGCGCGCTCACTTTGCCGATCGGTGGCGAAAACCTGACCATTCCCGGCTTCCTCGTCATCACCGCAGTCATCTATGCCGCCATCACCTCCACGTCGATGGTGGTCATCGGCCGGCATTTCGTCCGCCTCTCCGAGCAGAAGAACCAGGCGGAAGCCGAATTCCGCTACACGCTGACGCGGGTACGCGAAAACGGCGAGAGCATCGCATTGCTCGGCGGCGAGGAGGAGGAGCGCAGCGGCATCGACAGGAATTTCGGTCATGTGCTCAGGCAATGGGCGCTGCTGACGGGCCAGCACATGCGCACGGCGCTGGTGTCGCAGGGGTCGAGCCTGTTTGCGCCGGTCGTGCCGGTCCTGCTTTGCGCGCCGAAATTCCTCGAAGGCTCGATGTCGCTCGGACAGGTGATGCAGGCTGCCTCCGCCTTCGCCATCGTGCAGGGCGCGTTCGGATGGCTGGTCGACAACTACCCGCGTCTTGCCGACTGGAACGCCTCGGCGCGACGCATCGCCTCGCTGATGATGTCGCTCGACGGGCTCGAGCGTGCGGAGCAGAGCGACGCGCTCGGACGCATCCAGCACGGCGAAACCGAAGACGGTGCGATGCTCAGCCTCGACGATCTCTCCGTCACGCTCGACGACGGCACCTCCGTGGTCAAGGAAACCGAGGTTGCGATCGAACCGGGCGAGCGTGTGCTGGTGGCTGGCGAATCCGGCTCGGGCAAGTCGACGCTGGTGCGGGCCGTTGCCGGCCTGTGGCCATGGGGCGGCGGCAGCGTCAATTTTCATGCCGACAGGCGACTGTTCATGCTGCCGCAACGCCCCTACATCCCCTCGGGCACGCTTCGCCGCGCGGTCGCCTATCCCGCGGCCGCGGACAAGTGGACGATCAAACAGATCAAGGCCGCCCTGGACAAGGTCGGCTTGGCCTATCTTGCCGAAAGGATCAAGGAAGAAGCGCCATGGGACCAGACGCTGTCGGGCGGCGAAAAGCAGCGTCTCGCTTTCGCGCGCCTGCTGCTGCACCGCCCCGATATCGTCGTGCTGGATGAAGCAACCTCGGCGCTCGACGAGAAGAGCCAGGACGCCATGATGGCGACGGTGATCCGCGAATTGCCCGATGTCACCATCATCAGCGTGGCGCACCGTGCCGAGCTGGAAGCCTTCCACAGCCGCAAGATCACCCTCGAACGGCGGGAGGGCGGCGCCAAGCTTGTCAGCGACATCAACCTCGTGCCGCGCAAGCGCAACCTGCTGAAGCGCGCCTTGTGGGGCTCCGGCAGTCGGGTCGAAAGGGCGCGCAAGGAGTAAGGCGCCGCTGCCCCGGGCACCGCGCAACTATGATGCGTATATGTCCTTGTAGGTGTCGCGCAGCAGGTTCTTCTGTACCTTGCCCATGGTGTTGCGCGGCAGTTCATCGACGAAGATCACCCGCTTCGGATGCTTGTATTTCGCCACCCGTCCGGCGATGGCACCGAGAATTTCGGCGCCGGTGATCCGCGAAGACGGCGCCCGCACGACGATGGCGGTGACGCCTTCGCCGAAATCCGGATGGGCAACGCCGATGACGGCGCTTTCGCTAACCCCGTCGAGCGCATCGATCTCGCTTTCGAGTTCCTTCGGATAGATATTGTAGCCGCCCGATATGATCAGGTCCTTGCCGCGGCCGACGATGTGGACGTAACCGTCGGCGTCGATCGTGCCGAGATCGCCGGTGATGAAAAAACCGCCGGCGCGGAATTCCGCCTTGGTCTTCTCCGGCATGCGCCAATAGCCGCCGAAGACGTTTGGGCCCTTCACCTCGATCATGCCGACCTCGCCCTGCGCAAGCGCTGCGCCACTGTCTGGATCGGCGATGCGAAGCGTGACGCCGGGCAAGGGCAAACCGACGGTCCCGGCGCGCCGCTCGCCCTCATAGGGGTTCGAGGTGTTCATGTTGGTCTCGGTCATGCCGTAGCGTTCGAGGATCGCGTGGCCGGTGCGCTCGCGCCAGGCCTTGTGCGTCTCGGCCAGCAGCGGAGCCGACCCGGAAATGAACACACGGATGTTTTTCGCCGCCTCATGGTCCAGCCCCTCATCCTGCAGCAGGCGCACGTAGAAGGTCGGCACCCCCATCAAGGCCGTGGCACGCGGCAGCAGCGAGACGATGCGGGCCGGATCGAACTTCTGCTCGAACAGCATCGAGGCGCCGGCCATCAGGACGACGTTGGTGGCGACGAACAGGCCGTGCGTGTGGAAGATCGGCAATGCGTGGATCAGCACGTCGTCTCCGGTGAAACGCCAGTGCTCGACCAGCACGCGCGCGTTCGAAGCAAGGTTCTCGTGGCTGAGCATGGCGCCTTTCGAACGACCGGTGGTTCCCGACGTGTAGAGGATTGCCGCGAGGTCATCCGGCCCGCGCGCCACGTCATGAAAATCCGTCGGCAGCCGCGAGGCCTGCTCGGTCAGCGATCCCCGGCCATCGCGGCCGAGCGTGACGGTGACGGCGCCCGTCTTTTCCGCCAGCGCGCCGATGTCGGCCGCTCTTGCCGGATCGCAGACGACCAGGCGTGGTTCCGCGTCGCCGAAGAAATACTCCAGCTCAGCCAGCGTGTAGGCGGTGTTGAGCGGCAGGAAGACGGCGCCGGCGCGCAGGCAGGCGAGATAGAGCATGACCGCTTCCGGGCTCTTCTCGACCTGCACGGCAACGCGGTCACCGGGCTCGACATCCAGTTGCAGGAGCGCATGCGCAAGCTGCGCCGAGCGGGCCAGCATATCGCCATAGGTGATCGAGCGGCCATCATCGGTTTCCATCAGCAAGCGCGCTGGCGCCGGCATCCGGGACCGGAACGCATCGAACAGATGATTGCTCATGAAGACTTCCCTGGGGTGCTGCGGCGCTGAGCATGCGCCTGTCGCGGCATGCCTCGGCGGCGAGAGTTCGCGGTTCTTGGCCGCGCCGTCAAGCCCGCCGACAGCGGTTCACGCCGGCCGCGCCGACGCAGGTTGCGTGCAAGAAACGAGCACAAGAGACCCGCCAGGAAACGACTGCTATCGCCGAGCGCGTTTGCCGGCGATTTCTTTCGTTTCCTCGTCCTGCTCGAAGCGCTTCATGCACATGGCCGCAGTCAACCGGTAGTGGTTGAGCAGGGCCTCGACGGCACCGTCGGCATTGCCGTCGAGGGCACATTCGGCGATCAGACGATGCTCGCCGAAATCGTCGCGCTGGACGCCTTCGCCATCATTGGCCATTTGCCGGTAGCGATAGGCGTGATCGGAGAGCTGGTCGCAAAAGCCCACCAGCCATTGCGACCGGCAGGCCGAAATCAGCACCCTGTGGAAGATGCGATGCAGCCTCTCCCAATCGGGATTGAGCGAGAAGAGATTCTGCGGTGCCAGACGTGACGCGCGTCCCAGGCGATGCAGCGCCAGCACGAGCTGTTCTTCCCATTCGGCGGTGCGGTGGGTGATGGATTCGCGAAGCGCTCGCTCCTCGAGCCAGCAGCGGGTGCGCGTCAGCTCCTCGAGTTCCGAGGCGCTGACCGGCATGATGAAGAAGCCGCGCTGGTCGTGCCGGCCGAGAAGCCCTTCCGAGGCGAGGCGATTGAGGGCTTCGCGGACAGGCGAGGCGCCGGCTCCATATTTGGAGACCACCCACTCGACCCGCAGCTTGCTCTCGGCTTCAAGGACACCGCCGAGAAGATCGTCCCGCAATTGCTGATAGACCGTAGTGGCAAGCGTGCTCTTCGGTCCGGCAGCGTCGTCGTTCAGATTGGCAGCTCCGTATGTCAAAGCGACTCCTTGTCCCCAGGACTTGTCCCGGGCGATCCGAAAGCATTCGCCTTCTCGTACTTGTACCATACAGGGCGAAGATTCGCCTGCTCAAGCAGAAGATCACGTTATTGTACTTTAGCACAAAGGAATATGCGGCATTTCGGAGTTCAATGCTGTAATTCCGCGCTTTTTCACAACCTGCGGGCACTTAACATGTTTTGTATGCACGCAGGAGAACCTGTTCTTTTTGTTCTTTTGTATTCGTGCGAGATCAACTGTCTGCTTTGGGCATAGACGACGGAGCTGAAAACCGAATCAGGCAATCGCTCACATCCGATGCCGTTGCCCCAAAAGCTTCACAAACCCGCCCGGCACCAGAACCTTAGCCGGCATGCAGGGCTGACGCGGGAACACTGCTGGTCAATCGGCTGCCTTATCGGCTGCCGTCCTGATCGCCTGGATGTTCTGCCGATAAGCCTCGACGCTGCCGCCTTTGAAGATGGCGGCGCCCGCCACCAGCACGTCGGCGCCGGCAGCGGTGACCAGCGGCGCGGTTTCGGCTGAAACACCGCCGTCGATCTCGATTCGGATTGGCCGGCCTCCGATGAGGGCCTTGACCCGCTTCACCTTGTCGACGATCGCTGGGATGAAGGCCTGGCCGCCGAAGCCCGGATTGACGGTCATGATCAGGATCAGGTCGAGCCGGTCGAGCACGTATTCGACCACGCTTTCCGGCGTCGCCGGATTGAGCGACACACCGGCCTTCTTGCCAAGATTCCTGATGGTCTGCAGCGAGCGGTCAAGATGCGGGCCGGCCTCGGCATGGACGGTCAAACCGTCGCAGCCGGCCTCGGCGAAAGCGGCCAGATAGGGGTCGGCCGGGGCAATCATCAGATGGCAGTCGAAGAAGGCCTTGGTGCGGTTGCGGATCGCCTTGATCACTGGCGGGCCAAAGGTGATGTTGGGCACGAAATGCCCGTCCATAACATCGAGATGTATCCAGTCGGCGCCGGCTGCCGCTACCGCTTCGACCTCATCGCCGAGTTTGGAAAAATCCGATGCCAGCACCGATGGTGCAATCAGGGTCTTTCTGCTCATGGATGCGGCCTTTCCGAGTGTCCTTCTCGTTGGCCACCCTATCGACTGCCTAATGCGCCGCAGCCGACTTGTCGAGGGTGCAGGCGCGGTCGATGCGCAGGCTGGGACGCGTGCCGTTATCCGCGATCATGCTGCGGCCAATTCCCGCTTGTCCCCACAGCCGCGAAGAAAAACCCGCCGGATTGCTCCGGCGGGGTTTCTGGTCTCGTGTCGAGCAGGTGGTTATTGCTGCTGGAGCTTCAGGATTCTGTCTGGAACCTGGTCCTGCCGCTGTTCGACCTGCGGCCTGCGCCTGCAGCACCTGCTGCAGCAGCAGGCCGGGGTTCAGCTCCAGCGACGGTTGTCCGCGGACCGCCCGGCAGTTCGGGTAGCGCCCGATCGTGCCTTCCGGGCAGCGCCTCCTGATGATCGGCTGGCACTGGCCATCGATCATCTGCGAGCCCGGTGCGCATTCCACCTCCTGCCTGCGGCATGCGCCGTTGATCACCTCGGTGCCGCGCGGGCAGACACATTCGCCGCGCTTGTTGTGGACCTGGCCGCGTACGTCGCACTGCTCCTGCGTCGGCTGCTTGCGCCGGCAGGCATTGCCCCGCACCTCGGTACCCCTCGGGCAGACACAATTGCCGTCGGCGTCGTGGACCTGGCCACGGATGGTGCACTGGTCAGGCCTTGGCCGGATCGGGCGGCAGGCGCCGTTTCTGACCTCGTTGCCTTGCGGGCAGACGCAGTCTCCGTCCGCGTCGTGGACCTGGCCACGGATGATGCACTGCTCAGGCTTCGGCCGGATCGGACGGCAGGCGCCATTGCGCACCTCGGTCCCTCGCGGGCAGACACAGTCTCCATCGGCATCGTGGACCTGGCCACGGATCGTGCACTGCTCCGGCTTTGGCTGGATCGGGCGGCAGGCATTGCCCCTGATCTCGGTTCCCCTGGGGCAAACACAATCGCCATCCGCATTGTGGACCTGGCCACGGATAGTGCACTGCTCGGGCTTGTCGGTCCTGACGCACCTGCCGTTCTCGAGCCCGGTTCCGCGTGGGCAGACGCAGCGTCCGTCCTCGGTGCGGATCTGGCCCTCGAGCAGCACACAGCGTTTCGGCTGTTCCGGCTTCGGCACGATACCACCGCCCGGCGAGCACTGGCCGTTGCGGTAGGTGGTGCCTTCGGGGCAAACGCAGCGGCCGGCATCGTTCATGACGAAGCCTTGCGAGCATTCCTTCCTCGTCTCCTGGCTAATGGTGAAGGGATGGCAGGCATAGGCCTTGCCGCGATCGCCCTGCACATTGGTCTGATCGCCGCCAAGCACGTCGCCACCGCCCTGCACCCGTGTGTCGGGAGACAGCACGCCGACGCAATTCTGGCCGCTGACATTGCCCTGCAGATTGGCCAGGCGGCCGTCGTCGGGAATGACCACGGTGACATGGTGTACCCGGCTTTCGCCGGCGCCGAGCGTCAGGTTGGCAATGCAGGACGCAGGCAAGGTTGCCGGTTCCGGCGAGCAGCCGAAGGGCGGATCGATCGAGGTGATCTCAACGCCTTCCAGCCTGCCGAGCCCCTCCACGCCGATCGCATCGCCGATGCGGACCGGCCCGGAGAAGGCGGTCGCTCCGTCATTGATGATGGTGATCTCGAACGAGCAGGGTTGGCCGAGCCTGCATTCGCGGTCGCCGGTCTTTTCGACACGGATGGTCGAAGAACCGCCGCCCTTGGCGCAGGCCTGGCCAAAGGGATAGACGACGTCGTCGCCCGGCGCAGGCCCATAGGAGCCGCGCGCGCAGTTTTCGAACGCGCCATTCGCCGAGACCGTCACGTCGAAGTGGCGGCTGGTTCCAGGTGTCATGACGGCACCGGGAATCTGGCACGACAGCGCATTGGCCGGAACCGGTCCGCACGCCCATTCCGCGCCGTCGGGGGTGACGGTCTGGATCTGGACGGGCGCGCCGCCGGCCACCAGCGTGGCGGCATCGTTGACCCGCACCGGACCGGTGGGGGCAGCGGTGCCAAGGCTGGTGACGGTGATGCGGCAAGAGACGACCGCGGCACCGGCGAGCGAGCCGTTGCACACCTTGGTGATGCGCAGGGTCGGCTTGCCGCCATTGGGATGACGGAAGCGTTCCTTGGCGCAGGCCTTGTTGTTGGTGAGGTCGTTTTCCCCGGGGATGGGCTTCACCTCAGCGCAATTCTCGACAGTGTCCGACTGGTAGCCGGCCGGCATGACCGCCTTCACGAAGATCGGCGTCGAGGCGCCCGCAGGCAGCGAGATGCCGGCATTGTCGCAACGGAACTGGCCGGGGCCGTTCGGTCCGCATGTCCAGGGCGGGTTCGGGCCGAAGGTCGAGGACGACGGCGCGCCGCCGGGATAATTGTCGATGACCGTCAGCGGTCCATTGTAGGTGGCGCTGCCGTTGTTGATGATGTCGATCACGAAGGTGCAGATGCCGTCGGCCGAGCAGACCGGGACGCGGGCACGCTTCTTCAGGATCAGGTCGACCTTCTTCTCCACCGGCGGCCGGCAGTCGCGGTCACGGTCGCCGCGCCGGCAGATCGGGATCGAGGCACAGCCGCGATCGTTCGACTGGCTGCCGAACAGCGGCTTGCCGCTGGCGCCATAATTGTAGGTGGCGCAGTTGCGTAAAGCACCGCCTTGCCAGCCTCCGGCCGGCTTGAAGCCGAGCTTGAGGTCGACGGAGGCCCCCGGATTGAGCGTGGTCACCGGATAGGTGCAGGTCATCGGGGTGGTTCCGGGTACGCAGACCCAAGGTGGATTTGGCCCTGAATCGAGCGTCGAGCCGGCCGGCAGCGTCACCTCGTCGAGCACGATCTTGCCGTGGTAGGCTCCGGTGCCGACATTGGTGACCCTGATGGTGAAGTCGCAGCCGCCGCCCATCGTGCAACGCGTCACGTCGGCGCGTTTCTCGACCTTGAGGTCCGGCTCCTTGTCCCTGGGCGGGCACCTCTGGTCACGCGGGATGACGATGTCGATCGTCTGCGTGCAGCACAGGCCCCAGCCTTCCTTCGGACCGGCATAGGTTTCGATGCCGGTGACGATGAGGTGGATGACGTCGCCGGGCGAGGCACCGACGATCTTCCAGTTGAGCACACCGCCGCCCGCCGGCACCAATTGGGTATCGGGGATGATGTTGATGCCGGGCGTGCTCGTCGACACCTGCACCCACTTGCCGCCCATCTCCGGGCCGACCGGCATGTGATAGATGAAGGCGCCGCCGCCGGGCACGCAGTCGACCGTACCGCGTTCCACCTTGAAGCATTCCTTGCCGGGAGGTGGCGGTGGCGGATTGCACTTGGTGACGTCGATCTTGATCGAGGTCTTCACGCCGGTCTTGAAGTCACCGTCGTCGGGCTTGCTCGGATCCTGCGATGGGATGATGGTCCCGGTGCCCGGTCCGGCCGTCACCTTGATCATGCCCTGGTTGTCGACGATCGTCGGCGCGGGAAATGCCGCACGATCGATCTTGGCCGTGATCGCGAAGTTGATCACACGCTCGTTGGCAGCGCCGACGCCGTCGACATCGGACGTGGAGATGCGGAAATCGGAAACCGTGGCAGTATCGTTCGGATTTGCCGAAGTGCTGATCGTTGCACCCGGCAGTGGTCCGCCGGACGAATCCGTGCCGTCGCCGGACACGTTGACGTTGATGATCGCAAGGCCGTGCGGAAGCTGGTCCTTGAAGTCGATCCTGACCTTCTTCAGCCTGGCCTCGAGGCTCGGGTCGGCAAGGCCCTGCGGATCGCCGCGCAAGCCGAAGCTCAGCGAGTAGACGACGTAATCGCAGCCTCTTTGAACGCCTGTCTTGGTGAAGAAAGGCACCACCTGGTCAGGCCTCGGAGTGACGACGCGCGAACTGTCGAGATCGAGCTTCAGCTCCGGGGTGATCGAGGCAGCGTCTTCTGCAAAGCCTTGCACCGGGGTGAACGTGGCGACCGCGATACCGGCCGCCATCAGCCAGCGCGCGCCGCGCCTGGCGTATGACAGGGGTTTCATGATCGTCTCCATGACGGTTGTTTGGGCGTTCGTTGCGAGCGGGGAGAGTGCGAGATTTTTCATCTTCCCCTCCTCAACGTTCGCAGCTGGCGGCTGGGGTTCTGAGCGGCAAAGTCATCTTGCAGCAAGGGTAATAGCCACCCTTGTCCTTGTCGGACTTCCTGTAGAAGCAGAGCCCGACATCGACTGTGTCGCCCGGATAGTGGCCGGTGATGTCGATCGTGTAGGGCTTGCCGGGCGCATGCGACTGGGATGATGTCACCCCGACGCCTGGCGTCCTGGACTGGACCTTGATCGAATCGCCGCCGAAGCCGGCATGGTCATGGAGATAGAGATCGGCCTCGAGGCCGGAAGGCGTGCAGTAATACTGGACGTCGTCGACGTCGAGACATGGAGGCAGGTTGCCGGGTGGTGGGAAATCCGGCGGGTAGAAGGGGGGCAGGTAGCCGCCCGGGATTTCCTCGTAATAGCCGGCGCGGCCCTCGCAAGGGTGCCAGACGGCAACATCGCCGACATGGCCCTCGACCTCCGGGTCTTCGAAATAACCGTCGAAGTCGACGAACCATGAGCCGAAGGGCGGCACATTGGCCGGCTTGACCAGCTCTTTCGGCGTGATCTGCACACCGTGTACGGCCAGCGGCCCGCCGGCTGCGAGCTGTTCGGCGAGTGAAGGATTGTCGCGCAGCTTGTCGCCCGTGTTGACCAGCGTCTGCGTGCAGACGGAGCTGTCGAGATTGCCGTCGGCATCATAGCCATATTGCAGATCAAGACCGCCGGCCGACTGCCGGTTGCCTTGGGGGAAGCCGACCGCATATTCCTGCGGCACTTCGACCCAGACCGATTCCGTTTCCGGATCGTCCGGGTTCTCCCGGAAGTAGCGGATGACCTCGCCTTTACCGGAATCGGCGAACTGGCCGTAATCGTAACGGTTTTCGACCGGACCGCGCTGGGCCAGGTACATGAAGCCGCTGTTGTCGAAGGCGATGTCGGTGACGGCGTAGTCCTTGTCGGCCCTGACCGTCAGTTCCCAGCGCGGGTCACCGGCAAAACTGCCGTCGCGGGCGATGCCCACCGACCAGATTTCCGACTTTTCGCCGACCGAATAGTAGAGCCGGCCGCCATGGTAGGAGACACCCCAGACGCGGCGCTCGTCCTGCGTGTAGCCCCAGCTGTCGGGGTCTTCGCTATCGAAGGCGGCACCTTGTATGTCCATCACCGAACCATCGTCGGCGACGGGAGCGAGCCCATGCGTGGGCCGGCCGGCAACGCCGTGATCGAAGCTGTCGATCAGTCTGCCTTCGGCGTCGATGCGATGGATCAGGCCGGTGTCGAGATCGGACGCAAAGAACTCGCGGTGAGTGGCGTCGAAAGTGAGATTGCCGATGCCGGGACCGCTGTTGGTGTCGATGTCGGCGAATTTGGAGACCTGGCCGGTGATGCCGTCGATCTTCCAGACGGTGCCCGGCCCGCCACCGTTTTCGGTGCCGAACTGGCCATCCATGAAGGTGGCGCCGGCAGCGCCGCGGCGCTGCCTCTCGGGGCGGCCGTCATCGTCGGCATCCGGGGTGACGATACGGATGCCGTGCAGCGAGGTGGCGCCGGCATAGAGATTGGGAATGCCCGATGGAACGCCGTCGCGCACGCCGTCATCATAGGTGACGCCGAACACCTGGCCGATCTGCTCCGCCGTCACCTCGAAGGGCGGCGGCGTGTTGACCAGCTGGCCGGAGGCTGGGCCGCCCAGATGCGAAACGTCGAACACGCGCAAGGTGGCGCGCGTGGGGTCGATGAAGGTTTCGTCGACCGGATCGACGCCGGGCGGCAGGCCCTCTTTTTCGGAATCAGGGGGGTCGAAATTGGGAATGATGGTGCCGGAGAATCCGGTCACCGCCATCGAGCCGGGATAGATGATCCGGGTTTCCTGCGCCTGCGCGGCGCCCAGCCACAGGCCGAGTGCCAGCGCCAGCAACCCGCCTGGATGCACAGCACGGCGCAAGCCGCCATCAAGAGACGACACGAACGAGCCGCGGATGCGAGACATGACACTACCCCCCGTAGTCGACGGGAGAACGTCGGGGCTGGCCGCGCAAATCAGGGCAAGGCGCGGCGGTCCGGCTCGTTCTTCCCTGATCGAATTGTCTGCTTTCCTCAAGACGACGATACGCCTGGTCTTACGCAGGGTCAACGGAATCAGCGGAAAGCCCAGCGCATCGACCCCGTCCCGAAGGCGGTGGTCGCGCCGAGCTCCTGTTGTTCCCGGAGACCGCAGAGCCTCTGGGTTATTGGTCATGGGGGCTTCCTTTCCGGGCCGCACCATGCGGCACCTAGAGATCAGTCGCGGGCGGAGATGGAAAGGTTCATGGAAGGCCTGCGCAGAATGCTTGCGCGCGATGCCGCCTGTTCTTATATACGCGCCAAGCCGTTCGGCGCCGGAATGCCGGTTGCCGGAACGGGATTTCTTGTGAACAGGGGCTTTCGTCGGAACGCCTGTACGGGTCCTGAGAGCCTGCTTAGCGGAGAGACTAGAGAAATGGCAAAAGTAATCGGTATCGATCTCGGCACCACCAACTCCTGCATCGCCATCATGGATGGCAAGGAGCCCAAGGTAATCGAGAATGCGGAAGGCGCGCGCACGACGCCTTCCATCGTCGCCATCTCGGGCGACGACGAACGTCTGGTCGGCCAGCCGGCCAAGCGCCAGGCGGTCACCAATCCTGAAAACACCATCTTCGCGGTCAAGCGCCTGATCGGCCGCCGCTATGACGATCCGGTGACGGAGAAGGACAAGAAGCTTGTCCCCTACAAGATCGTCAAGGGCGACAATGGCGATGCCTGGGTCGAAGCCGGCGGCAGGAAGCAGTCGCCCTCGCAGATTTCGGCCATGATCCTGCAGAAGATGAAGGAGACGGCGGAAGCCTATCTCGGCGAAAAGGTCGAGAAGGCGGTCATCACCGTTCCGGCCTATTTCAACGACGCCCAGCGCCAGGCGACCAAGGATGCCGGCAAGATCGCCGGCCTTGAAGTGCTGCGCATCATCAACGAGCCGACCGCGGCAGCGCTTGCCTATGGCCTCGACAAGAAGGAAGGCAAGACCATTGCCGTCTATGACCTTGGCGGCGGCACGTTCGACATTTCGGTGCTCGAAATCGGCGATGGCGTGTTCGAGGTCAAGTCGACCAATGGCGACACCTTCCTCGGCGGCGAGGATTTCGACATGCGCCTGGTCGAATACCTGGCGGCCGAGTTCAAGAAGGAACAGGGCATCGACCTGAAGAACGATAAGCTTGCCCTGCAGCGCCTCAAGGAGGCGGCTGAAAAGGCCAAGATCGAGCTGTCGTCGACCACCCAGACCGAAATCAACCTGCCCTTCATCACCGCCGACGCGACCGGGCCGAAGCACCTGACGCTGAAGCTGACGCGCGCCAAGTTCGAGCAGCTGGTCGACGACCTCGTCCAGCGCACGATTGCCCCTTGCAAGGCGGCGTTGAAGGATGCCGGCCTGAAGGCGGGCGAGATCGACGAAGTCGTTCTGGTCGGCGGCATGACCCGCATGCCCAAGATCCAGGAAATCGTGAAGCAGTTCTTCGGCAAGGAGCCGCACAAGGGCGTCAATCCGGATGAGGTCGTCGCTCTCGGCGCCGCCATCCAGGCCGGCGTGCTGCAGGGCGACGTCAAGGACGTGCTGTTGCTCGACGTGACGCCGCTGTCGCTCGGCATCGAGACGCTGGGTGGCGTGTTCACCCGCCTGATCGAACGCAACACGACGATCCCGACCAAGAAGAGCCAGGTGTTCTCGACGGCCGAGGACTCACAGTCGGCAGTGACCATCCGGGTCTTCCAGGGTGAGCGCGAAATGGCCGCCGACAACAAGGCGCTCGGCCAGTTCGACCTGGTCGGCATTCCGCCGGCGCCGCGCGGCGTACCGCAGATCGAGGTCACCTTCGACATCGACGCCAACGGCATCGTCAACGTTTCGGCCAAGGACAAGGGCACCGGCAAGGAGCACCAGATCCGCATCCAGGCATCGGGTGGTCTTTCGGACGCCGACATCGAGAAGATGGTCAAGGACGCCGAGGCCAATGCCGAGACCGACAAGAAGCGGCGTGCGCTGGTCGAGGCCCGCAACCAGGCCGAAGCGCTGCTGCATTCCTCGGAGAAGTCGCTGAAGGAATATGGCGACAAGGTTTCGGAAGGCGAGCGCACGGCGATCTCCGACGCGATCGCGGCGCTGAAGACCGCGACCGAAGGCGACGACGCGGCCGACATCGAAGCCAAGAGCCAGGCGCTGGCCGAGGCTTCTATGAAGCTTGGCCAGGCCATGTACGAGGCTTCGCAGAAGGAAGCGGCGGAAGCCGACGCCAAGGCGGACGCCGCCAAGGACAGTGACGTTGTCGACGCCGATTTCGAGGAAATCGACGAGGACGACGACAAGAAGAAGTCGGCCTGAACCGTTTGACGGCAAGATAAAGCGAAAAGCCCGGCGAAGGCCGGGCTTTTTTGCAACCCCTTGCAGAAAAACAGCGGGCCTTGCTGAAAAAATGCAGGCAAAGCCGCGTCGACACTGGCATCCCCCTTCCATCGCACCTAAATCGAAGCGTCAGTGCCGGCAAGAGACGCAACAATGCTTCAAGACGTTGAGCATCCGGACAGCGGGAAAAAATGAAAGCTGATTTCTACGAGACGCTGGGCGTGCAAAAAGGCGCCGATGAGAAGGAGCTCAAGAGCGCTTTCCGCAAGCTCGCCATGCAGTTCCATCCCGATCGCAACCCCGGCGACCATTCCTGCGAGCACAAGTTCAAGGAAATCAACGAAGCCTACGAGACGCTGAAAGACCCGCAGAAGCGCGCGGCCTATGACCGCTTCGGCCACGCCGCCTTCGAACAGGGCGGCATGAATGGCGGGGCCCAGGGCTTTGGCGCCGGCGGCTTCGCCGACATTTTCGAGGACATTTTCGGCGACATGATGGGCGGGCGCCAGCGCCGCTCGTCGGGCGGCCGCGAGCGCGGCGCCGACCTGCGCTACAACATGGAAATCACCCTGGAAGAGGCTTTTGCCGGCAAGACCGCACAGATCCGGGTGCCGGCGTCGATCTCGTGCTCTGAATGTTCGGGCAGCGGCGCCAAGCCCGGCACCCAGCCCGTCACCTGCTCGATGTGCAACGGCCACGGCAAGGTGCGCGCCACGCAAGGTTTCTTCTCGATCGAGCGGACCTGCCCGCAATGCCAGGGGCGCGGCCAGACGATCAAGGATCCGTGCCCGAAATGCGCCGGCCAGGGCCGCGTCACCGAGGAGCGTTCGCTGTCGGTCAACATCCCGGCCGGCATCGAGGACGGCACCCGCATCCGCCTTGCCAATGAGGGCGAAGCCGGCCTGCGCGGCGGGCCCTCGGGCGACCTCTATATTTTCCTGGCGGTCAAACCGCACGAGTTCTTCCAGCGCGACGGCGCCGATCTCTATTGCAAGGTGCCGATCTCGATGACGACGGCAGCCCTTGGCGGCTCCTTCGAGGTGACGACGCTGGACGGCACGCAGACCAAGGTCAAGGTGACCGAAGGCACACAGAACGGGCGCCAGTTCCGCCTCAAGGGCAAGGGCATGCCTGTGCTGCGCCAGCCCAATGTCGGCGACCTCTACATCCAGACCGCGGTCGAGACGCCGCAGAACCTGACCCGGCGCCAGCGCGAACTTCTGGAGGAGTTCGAACAGCTCTCCTCGCAGGACAATTCGCCTCAATCGAGCGGCTTTTTCGCCCGTATGAAGGATTTCTTCGAGTCTTTCGGCGAGCGTTGATGCACTTTGGCCCGCGTAAGCCGATTTGCCACGCGTAAATCCTTGAATCGCGTCACCCCTTGAGACGCGACGAAAATTATCTTATCCACGACATGCGTCCGGCCGCGCCTTGCCTAGCACCGCTCAGGTGCTAAGTAACTTTGCGGGGAGCGCTGAGGAGAGCTTGCATGACACGTGGCCCTGGACTGCGGAAGGCGCTTGTCGAAAAGTTCGACGACGAACTCAAATTCTTCAAGGGCTGGATCGACAAGCCGAAGACGGTTGGCTCGATCGTGCCGACCAGTTCGATCACCGCGCGCAAGATGGCCTCGATCGTCAATCCTAAATCCGGCCTGCCAGTGCTCGAGGTCGGTCCCGGTACCGGCGTCATCACCCGCGCCATCCTCGCCCAGGGCGTACGCCCCGAAAACCTCTACGCTGTCGAATATTCCACGGATTTCGTTCGTCACCTGCGGCGGCTCTATCCCGGCGTCAACGTCATCGAGGGCGACGCCTTCAACCTCAACGCCACGCTTGGCGACAAGAGCGGGATGATCTTCGATTCCGTCGTTTCGGGCGTGCCGCTGCTCAACTTTCCGGTCGCCCAGCGCATCGCCTATATCGAGAGCCTGCTCGACCGCATCCCGGCCGGACGGCCGATCGTGCAGTTGACCTATGGCCCGATGTCGCCGATCCCACCCGGCCGCGGCAATTATACGGTCAAACATTTCGATTTCATCCTCCGCAACATTCCGCCGACGCAGCTGTGGATCTATCGCCGCGAAGCGCACTAGTGAGAAGGGAATAAGGCAATAGGGGAGTAAGGGAGTAGGGATGAAGGGTTCCATTTCCAGGCTATTTTCTACTCCCATATTCCCTACTGCCCTATTCCCCTATCCTATCCAGCCGTTGATTTGAGCCGTCCTTGGCTGTACCTGTCCGGGAACAAGGGTGGCCAATGGCAGTGATCCCGAAAATCCTCGTCTTCGCCGGCTCGGTGCGCAGCGGCGCCTATAGCGGCAGGGCCGCCGACGTGGCGCAAAAGGAACTCGCCATGCAAGGTGCCGAGGTGACCCGCATCTCGCTCGCCGAATACCCCCTGCCGATCATGGACGAAGACCTGGAAAAGGAAAAAGGCGTTCCCGAAAACGCCCAGAAACTCGGCCGTCTCATCATGGCCCATGACGGGCTGCTGATCGCCACGCCCGAATATAACGGCTCCATTCCGCCGCTGCTCAAGAACACGATCGACTGGGTGAGCCGGGTGCGCAGGGATGGTGGCCGGCCAGTCAGGCCGCTGGCCGGCAAGGTCGTTGGCCTTTGCTCGTCCTCCAACGGGCACTTTGCCGGTATCCGCTGCATCAACCATCTGCGCGCGGTGCTGGTGCGTTGCCAGATGGAGGTGGTGACGCCGGAATGCTCGGTGCCCGACGGCGGTGACGCCTTCGACGAGGATGGAAATTTCCGTGACGAAAGACTGCACAAATCGATGGAGCACCTATGCCGCACGCTGATCGAGACCTCGCGCCTGCTGTCCACCCGGATCGAGGCATGATCGCCAATAGCATGCGCGACCGGCTCATCGTCGGCCTCGACGTGCCGACAGTGAAGCAAGCCGAGCAGGCAGTGCGCGAACTCGACGGCATCGTCTCCTTCTACAAGATCGGCTACCAGCTTGCCTTCGCCGGCGGGCTCGACTTCGCCAGGGAGCTGGCCAGCGGCGGCACCAACGTCTTCCTAGACATGAAGCTGCTCGACATCGACCACACGGTGGCCAAGGGTGTCGAGAACATCGTCAAGATGGGCGTGACCATGCTGACCATTCACGCCTATCCCAAGGCTATGCAGGCCGCCGTAGAGGCGGCCAGAGGCAGCGACCTTTGCCTGCTTGCCGTCAGCGTTCTGACCTCGATGGACGAGCAGGACATGATCGACGTCGGCTATGAGTACGATCCGCATACGCTGGTGCTTAGGCGCTCGGAACAGGCGCTGCATGCCGGCATGGGCGGCATCGTCTGCTCGGCCGCGGAGGCCGAGGCGGTGCGCCGGATCGTGGGACCCGACATGGCGGTGGTGACGCCCGGCATCCGGCCGGCGGGCAGCGACCATGGCGACCAGAAGCGTGTGGTGACGCCGGGCCAGGCGATTCGCAACGGCGCCAGCCACCTCGTCGTCGGCCGTCCGATCATTGCTGCGGCCAACAAACGGGAAGCGGCCGAAGCCATCCTCGACGAGATGCGCTCGGCCTGAGATTTCCAGGAACAAGTTCGGAGACCAAGAAAATGCCCAAAGGATATTGGATCGCTCGTGTCGATGTGCGCGACGCGGAAGGCTACAAGGACTATGTCGCCGCCGCCAAACCTGCCTTCGAGCGCTTCGGGGCGAAGTTCCTGGCGCGCGGCGGCGAGTACGAAAAGGCCGAAGGCCCCGGCCGCGCACGCAATGTCATTATCGAGTTCGAATCGCTGGCTGCCGCACACGATTGCTACCATTCGCCGGAATACCAGCGCGCCGCCGCCATTCGCCAGAAGGTCGCCGACGGCGAAATTGTCCTGGTCGAGGGCGCCTGAGGTCCCCTGCAAGCATAGTTCCGGTTTTAGCCGGAGACGTGCTCAAAATCGGATAGAGCCTGGCGGCGTTTGAAGCCCCGCAGGCTCATTTTACATATCTTTGCTCCGCGATTTCACGGTGATCTGCCTGGCGCAGTTGCCAGGTGCGGAGCCGTGCCGACGAGCGGTCATTCAACGCCGGTCGGATTGCCGGTTGACATGCAGGTATTTACCTGCATATTATGCCTTACAACAGAGTGAGGCAGATGGACGCCGACAAGGTTTTCAAAGCGCTGGGCGACCCGACACGCAGAAGGCTGCTTGACCTTCTGTGCGAGCAGAACGGGCAGACGCTCGGTCAGCTTTGCGATCATCTGGACATGGCCAGGCAATCCGCCACCCAGCACCTCGACCTGCTGGAGGCGGCCAACCTGGTGAGCACGGTCAAGCGCGGCCGCGAAAAACTACATTTCATCAATCCCGTGCCGCTGCACGAAGTCTACGAGCGCTGGGTACGGAAATTCGAACGGCAGCGGCTCAGCCTGCTGCACGACCTGAAGCAGGAACTCGAAGGAGAAGACCAATGACCACCAGAGAGACCACGAGCTTTGTCTACGTGACCTATATCCGCTCGACGCCGCAGAAGGTGTTCGAGGCGATAATCAAGCCCGAGATCGCAAAGCGCTACTGGGGCCACGAGAACGTCTCCGAATGGACGCCGGGCTCGAAATGGGAACACATCCGCGCCAATGACGAACGGACCGTCGAACTCGTCGGCAAGGTCGTCGAGATTTCGCCGCCGACCCGCCTCGTCATCACCTGGGCGAACGCTTCGCAGGCCGACGATCCGTCGAAAACCAGCCGGGTGACGTTCGCCATCGAGGAATACGACACCATGGTGCGGCTGACCGTCAGCCATGACGAGCTCGAGGCCGGCAGCGGCATGGCGAAAGGCGTCAGCCAAGGTTGGCCGGCGGTGCTGTCCAGCCTGAAATCCTTCCTCGAAACCGGCAGCGGCATCGATATTTTCGCCAAGCCGAAATCGGCCTGATGTTGCGACCTCGAGCAGAATCAGACCCGTGGAGAACGATAATGACCAAGCGCTATACCGGCGGCTGCGCATGCGGCGCGATCCGTTACGAGACCAATGACGAGCCTATCTTCCAGAACCACTGCCAATGCAGCGATTGCCAGAAGCGCTCAGGCACCGGCCACGGATCCTACCTGACCTTCGGCCAGCGCACCGATATGGCCATTACCGGGGAGGTGAGCACCTGGCGCGTGGCGGGCGCCAGCGGCAATGAAAAAATCCACACCTTCTGTCCAACCTGCGGAACGCCGGTCTTTCTGATATCCGTCGCCATGCCGGAATTCATAGCGGTCCATGCGGCCAGCCTCGACGATCCGGAACAGTTCAGCCCGCAGATGGTGACCTACACGAGCCACGGCCATGCCTGGGACAAGATGGATCCCGCCTTGCAGGCGGTCGAGCGAATGCCGTAGTGAAACGCGTCCGCCGTCGGCCCGCGATCTGCCGTCGCGCCTTCAGGCCCGATGCTCTTGGCCGATCAGCCGGCTCGCCGCTGTCTCGGCTATGGCATCGGCAAGCTCGAGGCCCCATTGCTGGCGGCAATAGGCGCGGAAATCGAAGCAGGGCAGGCCGGGGCAGACCTCGAACTCGATGAGGTGGACGGTGTCGTCGGCCTCGACCCTGAGATCGATGGAAAACACGTCGCGCAGGCCGAGCCCGCTCATCAGCCGCCCGGCGATCGCACGAATCCTGGCGTCGGCGGCCGGCTGGCTGTCGGCGACCGCGACGAGCTCCGGCTCGGCGTAATGTCCCGCCGCTTTCGCTGCCTCGCCAGTGTCGCCGTAGAGCGCCAGGCTGTCGGCCATGGTCTGGAAATCGGCGCCTGAATCGACAAAGGCCACGCCAAGCACTTCGACTCCCGCGCCCGGCATCAGGCTAAGGAAACTGGCGCGCACGTTGCGGCCGGCGACGTAGGGCTGGACGACGACATCGTCGCGATAGGCCGAAAAGACGCGCCGGCTGAGCTCCAAAGCGTGGGCGAGATCGCTGCAGCGCGACTCCAGCCAGATGCCGATCTTGGCGCCGAGCCGGTTGGGCTTGACGAACCAGCCGGCGGGCGAGGCCGGCGGCTCGACCAGCCATTGGCCGTCACGCGCGAGCCCAGCCTGTGGCACCGGCAGGCCGAGCGCGCCGAGCACGGCGCCGGAGCGGAACTTGTCCTGGCAGAGCGCGAACAGCGCATCGTCGGCGCCGATTGTCTTGAAACCGCCCAGTCGCGCCAAAGCGGGCGCCGCGCCGCCGCGGAAATAGGCGATGCCGTCGGTCAGCGTCCAGACCAGCGTTGTGCTGGGATGCTCGCCGGCGAGCACGCTGGCAGCGTCGTCGAGCCCCACCGGCGCGAACGACAGGCCGCGTGCCTGGCAGGCACGGCCAAGCACGTCGAATTCAGGAGCGAGATCGGTCGACTGCGCCAGATAGGACGCGATTTCGGTTGCGCGCTGCGGCGCATGGCCGTCGGCGACCAGGCGGTCGAAACAAGCCTTTTCCGGCTCATGGATGAGTATCAGTTTCGGCTTACGGCTTGGCATGAGATGAACGATTCCCGGCGGTACGATCACCTACCATCGCATGGTCGAGACGTCAGGCTCTCGCGAAACCGACACGGTGCGGGCGGTGGCGTGACAACGCACCGTCCGACCGTAGAATCCAGTTCGATCAGGCGATCAGCACGCGCGGCTCGAAGCGGCCGTTGACGGGAATATCGAGCAGAAAGGTCATGCCGCCCTGCAGATCCAGCAGACGCTGCTTCTCATCCTTGCCCGACCAGGCGGAGGTGACCGCCAGCCGGTCGGCCTTGGCGCCGACGAAGGCTGGGCAGGATGGCTGCGTCACCGGCATGGCGACCGTGCGGACGAGCTTGCCGTCGGGTCCGTAGGCTTCGATGACGCTGCCGCCCCAGACGGCGTTCCACAGGATGCCGTCGCGGTCGAGCACCGACCCGTCGACATAGCCCTTGGCCGAGCGGTGGTCGACGAACAGCTTGGGCTCACCGGCAGGCAGACCGGTCGCCGGGTCGCAGGCGACGCGCATCAGCATCCCGGTCGAGGTGTCGGTGTAGTAAGCGATCGCCCCATCCTCGGTAAAACAGATCGAATTGGAGACGGTGATGTCCGAAAACAGCTGGCGCAGTTCGCCCTTGAAAAACCAGTAGATCGAACCCGCGCCTTTTTCCTCGCCCTTGCCCATGGTGCCCATCCACAGGGCACCACAGGGATGGACGCGGGAATCGTTGGAGCGCGTGACCGGATTGTCGGCCTCGACAGGCGTGTGCAGCGTCAGCTTGCCGGTCGCGACATCGCGGACATAAAGGCCGGTCTCGGCGGCGATCAGCTGGCGCTTGTCGTCGATGACGGCGATGGCGCTCGCCATTTGGCCAAGCTCATGGACGGTGGTCGCGCCGCCGGACAGCCGCTTTTCCAGAAGCTGGCTGTTGACGATGTCAAACCAGTAGAGCGTATCGGTGGCGGGATCGTAGCTCGGCCCCTCGCCGAGCTGGCAGACGTGATCGGAAAAAACCGAAACGATCGCTTCGCTCATCCTGCTTCTCCGAACACCGCATCCCAGGCCGCGACGGCAGCGTGCGCACGCGCGGCCACCTCGTCGACGCTCATGCCCGGCTTGAACAGGCTGGAGCCCAGACCAAAGGCGGTCACGCCGGCAGCCTTGTAGCCGGCAAAATCTTTTTCAGAGACACCGCCGACGGCGCCGACCAATGTCTGCGCCGGCAACACCGCGCGCATCGCGGAAATGCCGCCGGTGCCCAGCACGCTCGCCGGGAAGAATTTCAGGGCCGAGGCGCCGAGTTTGATCGCCAGGAAGGCTTCGGTCGGCGTGAACACGCCGGGCATCGTCACCATGCCGTAATGCATGGCGCGCGCCATCACCTCGGCATCGATGTTGGGACTGACCAGCAGCCGCCCTCCGGCCTGGTGCAAGCCATCGACATCGGCCGGCGTCAGCACCGTGCCGGCGCCGACCAGCGCCGTTTTCGGCAGCACTTGGACGATGCGGGCGATCGACGAGAACGGTTGCGGTGAGTTCAGCGGCACTTCGATCGCCTCGATGCCGGCGTCGAACAGCGCCTGGCCCATGGCCATCGCCTCGGTGGGCTTGAGCCCGCGAAGGATGGCAACCAGGCCGCGCTTGAGTTTTGGAAACGGTGCGGTCTGGCTCATCGGGCAACTCCAATTCTGGCGATCATGCCGTTCTCGCGCGCCGCCTCGACGAGACCGGCACGCACTGCCTCGTCGGCGTCGACGGCCCGGAGCTCAAGCCCAGCAAGCCCAAGTGCGGCCTGGTAGAGTGCGGCCAGCGCGCCGGAGGCAATCAGCACCACGGGTTCGGCGCCGGCGCCATGCCGGCGGCTGGCGGAGGCGATCTCGCCGCCGATCAAAAGGCCGGACAGGCAGGCGGCGGCATCGTCGGCTTTCAGATCCTGCAGCAGGCCGGCGGCCCGGATCGAAAACAGTCGCGAGGTGATATCGCCGCCTTCGCCCAATGCGGTTTCGCACCAGCGGCGGAAGAACGGATTGTCCGATGTGACGGGCTTCGGATGTTCGCCGAGCGAATGGCGCAGGATCGAGTGCGCGGCAAGCACGGAAAACAGCTCGCCGGTCGGCCAGGTGCCGAAGCCGGTAACGGCGCCATCCTCGACCAGCACCCATTTCGAATGGGTGCCGGGCATGCAGACCAACTGGCGCCCCCTGGCCGGCAGGCCGGCGCCGGCAAGCTGGGTTTCCTCGCCGCGCATGACGTCGGGCGCGTCAGTCAGCCGCTGGGCCAGACCCGGAACGATGCGGATGTCACGGCTCTGTCCGGGCACGCTGGCGGCGCCCGCAAGGATGGCGGTAAGCGGCGCCGGCACGGTGACATAGGGCGCTTCGAGCCAGCCCTGGCGGGACCCGGCCATGCCGCAGATGATGACGGGCAGCGCCGCTGGTGCTCCCATCGCCGCCAGATGCCCTTCGAGGATGGTCGAAAAGCCCTTTTGCTGCGCGGTGATCAGGCCGTCATCGCCGCGGCGTTCGGCAAGCATCTTGCCTTGCCCGTCGATCAGCCAGACCCGCATGCGGGTCGTGCCCCAGTCGACGGCGGCGACCGCCGGTGCGTTGCCGGCTTGGCTCACAGGAAACCTCCATCGACGATCAGCATCTGCGCCGTCAGCATGCGCGAAGCGTCCGAGGCCAGGAACAGCACCGTGCCGACGATGTCGTCGGGCTGCATCACCTGTTTTATGCACTGCTTGGCGACATGGGCGGCAAGCCCCTGTTCGGTCACCCAGAGCTCCTTCTGCCGCTCGGTGATCACCCAGCCGGGTGCGATGGCGTTGACGCGGATGCCGTCCACACCGAGCTTGCCGGCCAGCCCCTTGGTCAGACCGAGGATACCGGCCTTGGCGGCCGTGTAGGAGGGCATGTCGGGGTGGTTGATCAGATAGGACGTCGAGGTGAAGTTGATGATCGAGCCGCCGCCGGCCCGCTTCATGCCCGGCGCCACCGCTTGCGCGGTGAAGAAATGCGGCCTCAGATTAATGGCTTGGTTGTTGTCCCAGAACTCGACCGTCACGTCTTCGACGGCGTGGCGTTCGTCCCAGGCCGCATTGTTGACCAGCACGGTGACATCGCCGTGCGCCTCGGCAGCCTTCGCGGCGGACGCCCGCAGGGCCTCGACATCGCGCAAATCGGTCTTGAGGTAGAGCGGCCGGCGGCCGAATTCTTTCTCGATGCGGTCGGCAAGAGCTGTGCTTGGGCCGTCGGCGATGTCGATGAAGGCGACATTGGCGCCCTGGCGCACAAAACCCTCGGTCAGTGCCGCGCCAATTCCGGAGCCGCCGCCGGTGATCAGCACCGAGGCTCCTTCGAGGTCGGCAAAATGCGCCGATGGCATCATCGTTGTTGTCTCCCAGCGCATGACCCCGAAAATCGGATCGATTTTCGGAAAGGGATCATGCGCAAATGTTAAATGCTACAGCGTCCTTTGCGCGTCTTGAAAGACGCGCGGCGCCGTAGCGTGATCGGCGCGCATCCTAGCCACGCAAGGCGCGCGGGCAAGGGCGAACCGCCGAATTTCAGGGCTTATGTCAGACAAAACGACAATGCGCCGCACCGGATGCGCACGGCAGCACCGTCGGGGTTGGGGATCTCGGAGGACCGCCGGTCAGATCGCCTTGGCGCGCAGGGCGCCGCGGAAGGAATCGCGGAGATAGCCGAGCGTGGCGTCGGCATCGACCGGCTTGCCGAACAGATAGCCCTGTCCGCCGGCGCAGCCAAACTGGACCAGGCGATCGGCCTGCGCTTCCTGCTCGATTCCTTCGGCGACGACGTCCATGCCGAGCCCTTCGCACATTGCGAGGATAGCGCGGATGATGTGTTCCGACGGCCTGTCGTCGAGAATGGAGGAGACGAAGGCGCGATCGATCTTGAGCTTGTCGAAATGGAATTCGCGCAAGCGGCCGAGCGAGGACTGGCCGGTGCCGAAATCGTCTAGCGAGACGCGGATGCCGACGCGGCGCAGATCCTCGACGATCTGCGCGGCCGAGGCCGGGTCGTTCATCAGGCCGGTCTCGGTGATCTCGATCTCCAGCCGGCGCGGATCGAAGCCGGTGCGGTCGAGGATCGCCAGTATGTGCAGGCCGGTGTTCTGGTCGACGAGCTGCGAGGGTGACAGGTTGAACGACAGGAACAGGTCCTTCGGCCAGCTTCTGGCGGCCTCCGTCGCCTTGCGCAGCACCAGCTGCGACAACGGGCCGATGATGCCGCGCTCCTCGGCGATGGGAATGAAGACGGTCGGCGGCACGGAACCCAGGTCGCGGTCGGTCCAGCGCGCCAGCGTCTCGAAGCCGATGGTGCGGCGCGTGGCGAGATCGACGATGGGTTGGAAATGCGGCTCCACTTCGCCGGCCGAGACAGCCCGGCGCAGCGCCTGTTCGATGCGGGTGACGCGCTTGGCCGCTTCTTCCATCTCACGGGTGTAGACGACGACGCGGCCACGGCCGGAACGCTTGGCGTGGTAGAGTGCCGTCTCTGCCTTGTTGATGAGGATTTCCGTGGTCTCGTCGCCCGAATAGAACAACGAGCAGCCGACCGAGGCCGAAAGCCTGGCGGTGCGTTCGCCGACATCGTAGGGCGCCGACAGGATCTCGATCAGCATGCGCGACTTTTCGGCCGCAGCGTCCTCGCTGAATACCATCGGATAGAGAAAAGCAAATTCGTCGGCGCCGATGCGGCAGACCGTGGAATAGCCGTCCATAGAGGCGCGCAGCCGCATCGCGACCTGGATCAGGATGTCGTCGCCGGCCTTGTGGCCGAACAGATCGTTGATCGGCTTGAAGCCGTCGAGGTCGAGAATCCCGACGGTAAAGGGCGCGGGATCGTCGGCTCGGTCGGCGATCAGCCGATCGACCTTGTCGAAGAAGCGGCGATGGTTGCCAAGCCCGGTCAACGGATCGGTGAATGCCAGATCCGTGCTCTCCCTGTTTGCCTGACCGGTGCCAAACGAAGTTTGCATCGGTGTCCCTGTTTTGTGACTTCGGAATTTATTTTCAGACTGGCAGCAAACCCTTTAGGAAACGTATCGCGAAATCGATTTTCCATGGGCAACCGCGACCTGTTTCGAAGGATCGATGTGAGGTGTGCATTCGGGCTCAAGGAACAACGAGGACGCGCAGCCTGGCTCCTGTCACGGAATGACCGGCAGGGCCGAGCTTGCGACTTGCTGATGCCAATCTTCAAAAGGTCGCGATTGGCAGACGGGCAGTGAGCCTGTACAGGCAGGACAGTCGCCCATCAGAGCCGCCGGAGACCCGCCATGAAGCTGAAAATCGCCGTCCAGATGGACCACATCTCCACCGTGTCGATCGCCGGCGACACCTCGTTCGCGCTGTCGCTGGAAGCGCAGCGGCGTGGCCATGAGCTGTTCCACTACACGCCGGATCGGCTGTCGTTGCGCGACGGCAAGGTGTTTGCCCGCATTGAGGAGATGCAGGTGCGCGACGAGAAAGGCAGCCACTATTCGCTGGGCGAGAAGGTGCGCACCGATCTGTCGGAGATGGACGTCGTCCTGCTGCGCCAGGATCCGCCCTTCGACATGAACTACATCACCACCACGCACATCCTGGAGCGCATCCACCCGAAGACGCTCGTGGTCAACGACCCGGCCTGGGTGCGCAACAGCCCGGAAAAGATCTTCGTCACCGAATTTGCCGACCTGATGCCGGACACGCTGATCACCAAGGATCCACTCGAAGTTGCCGCCTTCCGCAAGGAGTTCGGCGACATCATCGTCAAGCCGCTCTACGGCAATGGCGGCGCCGGCATCTTCCATCTGCTGGAGGGCGACCGCAACCTGGCCTCGCTGCTGGAAATGTTCGGCCAGATGTTTCGCGAACCCTATATCGTGCAGCGCTATCTCAAGGACGTGCGCAAGGGCGACAAGCGCATCATCCTGATCGACGGCGAGCCGGTCGGCGCCATCAACCGGGTGCCCGCCGAACATGATTCCCGCTCCAATATGCATGTCGGCGGCCGCGCCGAAAAGACCGAGCTGACGGCGCGCGAACGCGAGATCTGCGCCCGCATCGGGCCGTCGCTGAAGGAGCGTGGCTTCATCCTGGTCGGCATCGACGTCATCGGTGACTACATGACCGAGATCAATGTCACCTCGCCGACCGGCGTGCGCGAGGTCAAACGCTTCGGCGGCGCCGACATCGCCAGCCTGTTCTGGGACGCGGTCGAGGACAAGCGCGGGTAAGCCGTTTTCATTTTGTCTTAACCATGTTCCGTTTTTGCAACCGCGCTCAATTCGGCTGCAACCCACGCGCTCACATGTTCCCGTAATGTTCTTGATTTGACCGAGGATTTGTGATTGTCTGCCCGTGGGGCCATTTCTTGGCCATCGCGTGGGTTGTGGCCTGGGGGCAAAGAAATGGTGGCGCGGGTTCGCACGGTCGCTTTCCAGGGCATCGAGGCCGTGCCGGTCGATGTGCAGGTGATGATCGCGCCCGGCAAGGTCAACATGCACATCGTCGGCCTGGGCGACAAGGCGGTGGCCGAAAGCCGCGAGCGGGTGCAGGCCGCACTGCATGCTTCAGGCCTGTCGATGCCGTCGAAGAAGGTCACGGTCAATCTGGCGCCGGCCGACCTGCCGAAGGAAGGCAGTCACTACGACCTGCCGATCGCGCTTGGCCTGATGGCTGCCCTTGGCGCCATTCCGGGCGACATGCTGGCCGGCTATGTCGTACTTGGAGAATTGTCGCTCGACGGCACGATTGCCGCGGTCGCCGGCGCCTTGCCGGCGGCGATCGCCGCCAATGCCGAGGGCAAAGGCCTGATCTGCCCGTTCGCCTGCGGACCTGAGGCGGCCTGGGCTGGAAAGGATTTCGACATTCTGGCACCGCGCAGCCTGATTGCCATCGCCAATCATTTTCGCGGCACGCAGGTGCTGTCGCGCCCCGAGGCCGGCATCCACGCCGCCGCGCTGGATTTGCCCGACCTCGCCGACATCAAGGGCCAGGAGACCGCCAAGCGGGCGCTGGAAGTGGCGGCCGCCGGCGGGCATAATCTTCTCATGATCGGCCCGCCGGGCTCGGGCAAATCGATGCTGGCGCAGCGGCTGCCGTCGATCCTGCCGCCGCTGGCGCCGAAGGAATTGCTCGAAGTCTCGATGATCGCGTCGGTGGCGGGAGAGCTCGGCGAAGGCAAATTGACTGACCGGCGGCCGTTCCGCGCGCCGCACCACTCGGCCTCGATGGCGGCGATGGTCGGCGGCGGCATCCGCGCGCGGCCGGGCGAGGTGTCGCTGGCCCATCACGGCGTGCTGTTCCTCGACGAGTTTCCCGAGTTCACGCCGCAGACGCTCGATGCGCTGCGCCAGCCGTTGGAGACCGGCGACTGCATGATCGCGCGGGCCAACCATCGCGTCACCTATCCAGCGCGTATCCAGCTGGTGGCCGCGATGAACCCGTGCCGCTGCGGCATGGCCGGCGAGCCTGGTTATCGCTGCCTGCGCGGCGAGCGCTGCCGCACCGACTATCAGGCGCGCATTTCGGGCCCGCTGCTCGACCGCATCGATCTCAGGATCGAAGTGCCGGCGGTCTCGGCCAGCGACCTGATCCGGCCCGACCGGGCGGAGAAAAGTGCCGATGTGGCGATGCGCGTGGCACGCGCCCGCACCATCCAGCGCGAGCGCTTCGAGCGGCTCGGCGCCACCCGCGCCACCACCAACGCGCATTGCGCGCCCTCGGTCATCGAGGAGATCGCCATGCCGGACGCCGCCGGCCTGTCGCTGCTCAAGGACGCCAGCGAAAAGCTCGCCTTTTCGGCGCGAGCCTATCACCGGGTGCTGAAGGTGGCGCGGACACTCGCCGATCTCGACGCCAGCGAAACCGTCGGCCGCATCCATCTGGCCGAAGCGATTTCCTACCGCATGAGCTCGGAGCGGGTGGCGCAGGCGGCGTAGATCACTCGCCGCCCGACAAGCCGACTCTGCCACACCACCTTCCGCAATCACGCCATAACCGTCATCCGACGAATCGGCCATCTCCGCACTGCGGCGGACCTGATTGTCCGCTTGGTCGACGTCCTCACCACCCAACGGCCCCCACCGACCGGGCGCCGGCCGTTTCTCCGTCTTCGGGGGCGTGGACGTCATCGCATCGGACCAAAGTCTTGGTCTCCGCATTGGGAATTCCTTATTTAGATAATGTGAATATGATTGCGGTCGGGGAGTCCGCTATGTTCGTTGACTACTACGAAGTTTTGGAAGTCAGCCCGAACGCCAACTCGGAAACGCTGGAGCGCATATTTCGCTATTTTGCGATGCGCTATCATCCCGACAATCGCGAAACCGGCGATGAAGCCCGCTTCAGTGAAATCGTGGAAGCCCACAACACGCTCAAGGATCCGGTCAAACGCGCTCAATACGACATCGCGTATAGGGACCATGCCGGCCTTCGCCGCGAATTGACCGAGGAAGCCAGCAACAGCAAAGGCATCGAGCGGGATGTCGTGATCCAGGCCAGGCTGCTGTCGCTGCTTTACGCGAAGCGCCGGCACGACGTCAGCAATCCCGGGATCGGGGATGTGGAGCTCGAACGCCTGTCAGACTGTCCGCGAGAGCATCTCGAGTTTCATCTCTGGTATCTAAAAGCGAAGGGCTGGATAGCAAGAGTGGAAAACGGGACGATCGCGATTACGGTGGAAGGCGTCGATAGGGTCAACTCCGAACACCGTCGCGATCCCACCATCCGGCTCCTGGACCATACAGCTTCCTGACGCCTCACCTCCGGAGGAAGTCAGGCCGAAGACCTGCCGCCCCATTCACGGCAGGGACTGGCCTCTTCAGCCCTGCTGCGCCTTCAGTTCCAGCCGCCGCGCGTGCAACACCGGCTCGGTGTAGCCGTTGGGCTGGGCGCGGCCCTTGAATACCAGGTCGCAGGCGGCGAGGAAGGCTATCGACTTGTCAAAGTCGGCCGCCATCGGCTCGTAGAGCGGGTCGCCCTCGTTCTGGCGGTCGACGATGTCAGCCATGCGCTTCATCGTCGCCATCACCTGGTCCTCGCTGCACACGCCGTGGTGCAGCCAGTTGGCGATGTGCTGTGAGGAAATACGCAGCGTGGCGCGGTCTTCCATCAGGCCGACATCGTTGATGTCAGGCACTTTCGAGCAGCCGACGCCCTGGTCGATCCAGCGCACGACATAGCCAAGAATGCCCTGCGCGTTGTTGTCGAGTTCCTTCTGGATATCCTCGGGCGACCAGTTCGGCCGCACGGCAACGGGCACCGACAGGATGTCGTCGAGCCTGGCCTTCGGCCGGTTCTTCAGCGCCGCCTGCACGGCGTGAACATCGACCTTGTGATAGTGCGTGGCATGCAGCGTCGCCGCCGTCGGCGACGGCACCCAGGCGGTGTTGGCGCCGGCCTTGGGGTGGACGATCTTCTCCACCAGCATCGCAGCCATCAGATCCGGCATCGCCCACATGCCCTTGCCGATCTGGGCGTGGCCGGCCAGCCCGCATTCCAGCCCGGTGTCGACATTCCACGCCTCGTAGGCGGAAATCCAGGCGGCCTGCTTCATGTCGCCCTTGCGGATCATCGGGCCGGCTTCCATCGAGGTGTGGATCTCGTCGCCGGTGCGGTCGAGAAAGCCGGTGTTGATGAACACGACGCGCTCCTTTGCGGCGCGGATTGCCTCCTTGAGGTTGACGGTGGTGCGCCGCTCCTCATCCATGATGCCCATCTTGATGGTATTTTTCGCCATGCCGAGCAGGGCCTCGACGCGGTCGAATATCTCGACGGCGAAGGCGACTTCGTCGGGCCCATGCATCTTGGGTTTCACGACATACATCGAGCCGGCGCGGGAATTGGCGCGGCGGCCGTTCGGCCCGACATCGTGCAACGCGATCAGCGCCGTCATCGCCGCATCCATGATGCCTTCCGGAACCTCATTGCCGTCGCGGTCGAGGATCGCCGGGCTGGTCATCAGGTGGCCGACATTCCTGACCAGCATCAGCGAGCGGCCGGGCACGGTCAGCGTGCCGCCGGCGGGCGCGGTGTAGGCGCGGTCGGGATTGAGCTTGCGGACAAAACTCTTGCCGCCCTTGGTGATCTCTTCCGCTAGGTCACCCTTCATCAGGCCGAGCCAGTTGCGGTAGACGACGACCTTGTCTGGCGCATCCACCGCCGCGACCGAATCCTCGCAGTCCTGGATGGTGGTCAGCGCCGATTCCAGGATGACATCGGCGATGCCCGCCGGATCGGTGCGGCCGATCTGGTTGTTGCGGTCGATCACGATCTCGATGTGCAGGCCGTTGCGCACAAGCAGCACGGCATCGGGATTGGCGGCATCGCCGCGATAGCCGACGAATTGCCTGGGGTCGGCCAGCGTCGTCGAGCCGGCGCCGGCGCTCAGCCGCAAGGCACCCTGCGCCAGCGACAGGCCATTGACGCCGGCCCATTTGCCGGACGTGAGCGGGGCAGCCTCGTCGAGAAAGGTCTTCGTCCAGGCGACGACCTTGGCGCCGCGTGCCGGATTGAAGGCTTTGCCCTTTTCGGCGCCATCCGTTTCGGGGATGGCATCGGTGCCGTAGAGCGCATCGTAGAGCGAACCCCAGCGCGCATTGGCAGCGTTGAGCGCATAGCGCGCATTCATCACCGGCACGACCAGCTGCGGTCCGGCAACATCAGCAATTTCCGGGTCGACGTTGTCGGTCGACACGCTGAAGGCCGGGCCTTCGGGAACGAGGTAGCCGATCCCTTTCAGGAAGCCCTTGTAGGCCTCCATGTCGACCGGCGCGCCGTGATCGCGATACCAGCCGTCTATCTGTTCCTGGATGGCGTCACGCTTTGCCAGCAGCTCCCGGTTCTTCGGCGCCAGATCATGGACGACGGCCGAAAAACCGTTCCAGAAGGCGTCCGCTTCGATCCCCGTGCCCGGCAGCGCTTCCCTGGCCACGAACTCATGCAGCTCGCGGGCAATCCGCAATCCGGCGATCTCGATGCGGTCGGTCATCAGGCTACTCCAGATGAAAGGCTTTGCGGGCCTTTGGCATGTCAGGTTTGCCGGGTCAATTCAGCTTAGGGTGAAGGTGGCGTATTTCGCCGCGTCGCTCAAACCGCAATGCGCGGCCTTCCCGAGGCCACGGCCACGACATGCGCCTCGATGAACATGCGCTGGGCCTCGACGGTCGAGACCCGGAATTCGGTGGCGACGTCGATCTCGGCGCTGTCGGTGCCGGCATCCCTGGCGCGCTCCGCGACGATGGCGCGGACATCGGCCTCGGCCGCCGCGATCGCCGCTGCCTCGTCGAGGAAATCGCGTACGGTCTCGCCCGAGGCGAGACGAAACAGCCCTTCTATGGGCTGGCTGACCCGCGCCTCGGCCGAAACCCTGACCTGGCCGACGACGGCGCCGAGCGCGTTGGCGACATCGGTATCCCTGGGCACCACGCAGTCATTGCCGATCAGCTCGGCCAAGCCGGCATAGTGCAGCGGCGCCGAGGCGCCGAGGCCGATGACCGGGCGGTCGAGCGCGACGCTCAGGCGGGCGATGCCGGGATGCGCGTCGACCGCGCGCTGCACCAGGGCGTGCGCCACTGTCGCGGCGCCATCGAGCCCATCCTCGGCAAAGGCGGTCTCGAGGATATATTCGGCCGACCAGCGCGTCAGCGTCACCAGCACCCGTTCCGAGATCGCTTCCGGCGAAGCGGCGATGTTCTGGCCACGGCCGTCACGCTTGCGGGCGAACAGTTCGGCGCCGAGGCGCGCGGCGATGGGATCCCAGTTCGCCTGCTTGCCCAGCACGTGGGCGGCGTCCGACGGGGTGAAGCCGGCGACATGCACCAGCCCGCGCGACACCAGCCGGTTCAGCGTCGCGTTCTGCGCGTTCGAGGTCAAAAGCCTGTCGACGGCGAGCGGCACGGCACCAATCAGCTCGTAGAGCCTGGCTTCGGCGCCGGTCAGGCCGGCGGCGAGCCGGTCCGGCACGCCGGTGCGCACCGCGAAGCGGCCGTCCATACGGCCGGGATTGGGTGCCCGCAGCTGACGCTCCAGCTCTGAAATCAGCGCTACGCCATGCGCCATGCCGGCCAGCGCCAGCGGCACCAGGCGGCGCGGCCCGAGCAGGATCCTGGGGTTGAGCGCGCCATCCTCCAGCGCCACTTCGGAATCGCCGCCGAGGCCGAAGGTGCGCATGGCGACGGCCTCGACCATGGTGCGGAAGCCGCCGACGGTGGCGCCTTCCGGATCTAGCCTGGGACGGCCGCCGTCGAGCACGGCGACGTCGGTGGTGGTGCCGCCGATGTCGGACACCACAGCATTGTCGAGCCCGGTCATGTGGCGGGCGCCGACCAGGCTGGCGGCCGGGCCGGACAGGATGGTCTCGATCGGTCGCTGGCGGGCAAAAGCGGCTGAAACCAGCGCGCCATCGCCGCGCACCACCATCAGCGGTGCTGCGATGTTGCGCGCCTCGAGGAAGCCTTCGGTTGCTGCCACCAGCCGGTCGATCATCGAGATCAGCCTGGCGTTGAGCAAAGTGGTCAGCGCCCGGCGCGGGCCGCCGAGCTTGGCCGACAGCTCGTGGCTCGATGTGACCGGCAGGCCGGACTTGTCGCGGATCAACTCGCGGGCGGCGATCTCATGCGCCGGATTGCGGGTGGCGAAGTAGGCGCAGACGGCAAAGCCGGACACCGAGGCGCCGAGTTCCGGCAGCGCCGCTTCCAGTCCGGACAGATCGAGCTTGGCGGCATTGCCATGCACGTCGTGACCGCCCGGACAAAAAACCACCGGATCGGTGCCGAGCGCGGCCTTCAGCCCGTCGCGGGCGAGGTCGCCCTCGGAAAAGCCGATCATCACCAGCGCGACGCGGCCGCCCTGGCCCTCGACGAGCGCGTTGGTGGCAAGCGTCGTCGACATCGACACCAGCTTGATATCAGCCGGATCGGTTCCGGCTTTCTGCAGCACCGCGTCGACGGCGCCGGAAATGCCGACGGCAAGATCATGCCTGGTGGTCAGCGCCTTGGCCTTGGCCAGCACCTTGCCCTTGTTCGGCCCTTCTTGCGGGCCTTCTGTTTCAGACCACAACACGGCATCGGTATAGGTGCCGCCGGTGTCGATTCCGAGGAACAACGGTTTTGGCTTGGTCTTGGCTGTCATTTTTGGCGGCGGTCCGGCTGGGGAGTCTGTCTGCCCCTGCCTTTAGCCGATGCGGGCGGGTCGATAAAGCTGCGAGCGCTGGGCCAAGGCGGAGATTGGCAGCGTTGGCCGAAGCGCCAACCTACCCGACAAACCCCACTTTCTTGTGCGTGCCATCGCAGAACGGCTTGTTGGCGGAATGGCCGCAGCGGCAGAGGAAGGCGCGTTGTGTACGGTCGACCGTATGGCCGGTTCCGGTGACGATCTCGAGATTGCCCTCAAGCTTGAGCGGGCCATTGGTGGTCGGCGTCACTTTCAGCGGACCATTTCTCGCTTCGAGCGCCGGCGTGTCCTTCAGCTGCGGCTCGCCGGTGGCGGCAAAACCGGATTTGTTGTGGCTGCCGTCGCAGAACGGCTTGTTTTCCGAAGCGCCGCAGCGGCAGAGCGTGGCACGATAAGAAGTCTCGCCGTCGAGAACGATCTCGGCGTGTACCGCCAGCGGGCCGTTTTCCCGCAGCCGCACCGTGTTGACCACCGGTGCTTGCTCCTGCGGCCCGCCATCCTTCCTGACATAGGTGATGGCGCCCGACGGGCAGCTTTCGGCGATGGCGACGATCTTCTCGACGCTGGCCGCCTCGGGATGGATCCATTGACCCGGCGCGTTGGGCACGAAGACGTGCGGATCGCCGAGCACGCAGTTGCGCGAATGGATGCAGCGCTTGCCGGAAAACCCGACGTCGATCTTGTCGCTTTCGACCATGCCGGCCATAGCTGAGCTCCTTTTGCCTGAAGCACGTCGCGTCTGAACAGTTCGAGGCGGCGCGCGCTGGGTATTTGCACAGGCTATGGCTCCAGCCCGAAGACCGTCAAGCTGGCAAACCGGTCAGGGGACCAGTTCGATCTCCTCGGTCTCGCCGCCGCTGCAGGTATAGCAGCAATCCTCGCATTTTTCCTTGTTGCCGGGGCCGACGCCCCAATAGGTGCCCTCGTCACCATCGACCCAGGCGCCGTAACAGATCGATTCCCCGGCGTTGCAGGATATCGGCAGCTGCTTGGTCTCGCCGTCGTCGAGGTAGAAGTCCTTGTCATCGCCCGGCCAGACATAGTCGCGATCCTGGCTGTAGAGTTCGACGCGCATGGCGTTGGGGTGGCCGTTCTTGATGGCAAAGGTGACATCGTCGGCACGCGCCGCCGGCACGAGCAGCATGAGGAGAGACAGCGCGGCCAGCACGCGGCGCGCATAGATATGAAACATGAGTGACCCCCTGAATAAGCGGCCCACCCGGCCGCGTGGCGACCATCGCACGCAGCGCTGAATCGCGGAAGTGGACCGGACGAGCCGATCCCTGACTTAATTTGGGTCCAACGAAAACTTCCGCGCTCTACGGCACCAGATCGATCGTCTCTGTCGAGTGTTCGACGCAGATGAAGCAGCAGGTGTCGCAAGGCTGGTCATTGTCCGGCCCGACGCCGGCCGAGAGGCTGTCATTGCCGTCGGCCCAGGCGCCATAGCAGATATGTTCGCCCTGATTGCAGGAGAACGGCACAGATTTCTGCGACCCTGGGGCGATCAGGAACACCTTGTCGTTGCCCGGCCAGACCGTCTCGCGGTCGCGGCTGAACAGCTCGACCGCGACTGCTTCCTTGCGCAGGTTCTTGACGAAGAAGGCCATGTCGGCGGCCTGCGCCGAGGCGGTGAAGACCAGCGCCGCCAGTGCAACCATACGAAACAGCGTCACGGCCTGGATCTCCCGAATCACCGCGGCAGAATCGCATGCCTGCCCGCTACTAGGAAGGTGCGGAACCCTGCGTCGCGATCTCATGCCCCAGCCGCACCGTTTCACGCACCAGCAGGTCGAGATCCTCGCGCCGTGTGCGATGATTGGTGATCGCCACGCGCAACCAGTGCTCGCCATGCACCGTGGTGTCCGAAAGGGCCGCAATGCCCTGTTCCTGCAGCCGCAGCATGATCTCCGTGTTGAGCACCTTCAGAGCCTCGCCTGTCAGACCGGGCTGATAGCGGAAGCAGACGATGTTGACGGTCGGCGATGCCGCCAGCTGCAGCCGCGGCGCGGCCTCGATCAAGCCGGCAAGATAGACGGCCTGGGCAATGTTCTGGTCGATCAGGCGGCCGAATTTCTCGACACCGTGCTCCTTCAGCGCCATCCACACCTTCAGCGCGCGAAAACCGCGCGACGTCTGCAGGCCGTAGTCGTGCAGCCATTCGCCGGAAGCGAGGCCGCGCGGCGTCGATTCCAGATATTCCGGCGTCACCGCGAAGGTCCCGCGATGCGCGGCGGCATCCCTGACCAGGGCGCAGCCGACTTCGAACGGCGCGTGCAGCCATTTGTGGGGATCGAGCGCGACCGAATCCGCCCGTTCGATGCCGGCGACGCGATGGGCATTCTCAGGCGCAATGGCGATCAGCGCGCCGATGCAGCCGTCGACATGGAACCAGAGGCCTTCCTCATGTGACAGCTTCGCAAGCGCCTGCAAATCGTCGATCGCCCCGGTGTTGACGGTGCCCGCCGTACCGATGACGCAGGCCGGCTTGAACCCTGCCGCGCGGTCCTCTGTGATCGCTGCCCGCAAGGCGGCGATATCGATGCGCAGCCCGGCATCGGTCGGGATGCGGCGCAGTGCCCGGTTGCCGAGGCCAAGTGCCTCCATCGCCTTGCGGTGGCACGAGTGGATCTGCTCCGAGCCGTAGAAGCGCAGCGGCTTTTCGATGGCGGCGACACCATGCTCGCGCACGTCGATGCCGGCCTTGACGTTGCGCGCCACGGTCAGCCCGATGATGTTGGCCATCGAGCCGCCGCTGACCAGCGTGCCGCCGGCAGAAGCGGGAAAGCCCAGCATCTCCTTGCACCAGTTCACCACCTGGCTGTCCATCAGCCCGGCGGCGTGGTTGCCACCGCCGAGGTTCGAGCCCTGGATTGCCGCCAGGAAATCGCCGAGCGCACCGGTGAAATTGCTCGACCCCATATACCAGGACCAGAAGCGCGGATGGATGTTGCCCATTGGATAGGACATCACCGTGCGGGACACCTCAGAATAGACCGCATCCAGCGGCGCCGGCGAGCGCGGCAGCGGCGCCGAGAAGGCCCCTCTCACATCGGCCGGCATCTCCCGCCAGACCGGGCGGTCGCGCACATCGCGGAGGTAATCGACCGCATCGTCGATGACCCGGTGCGACAGGGCCTGCACATCGGCCCAGTCCAGGGGATCGAGCGTTTCCTCGGCCAAAAGGCCGAGGTTTTCTTGCACGGCGTCCATACCAGATCTCCCGTCAAGCCGCCGGGAACTGGCAGCCGGGCGTCGAGCGCGACAGGGCGGTCTCGTCGGCATCCATCTCGGCCTCGATGCCGTCGAACAGCGGTGTCGACATGTAGCGTTCGCCGGTGTCGGGCAGCATGCACAGGATCACCGCACCGGCCGGCGCCTCCTCCGCGACCTGCCGTGCCACGGCGAAGGTCGCGCCGCCGGAAATGCCGGTGAAGATGCCCTCTTTGCGCGCCAATTCCCTCGCCCATTTGATGCCCTCGGGCCCGGCGATCGGCATCACCTCGTCATAGAGGCTGGTGTCGATCGCCTCCTGCAGCACGTTGGGGATGAAATCCGGCGTCCAGCCCTGGATCGGGTGCGGCTCGAAGGCTGGATGGCTGGCGGCGGGAGCACCATCGACGCCGCGCTGCTGGACCTTGCCGCTGCCGACGAGCTGCGCGTTGGCCGGCTCGGACAGCACGATGCGGGTTTCCGGCCGCTCGCGGCGCAGCACGCGCGCCACGCCCACCACCGTGCCGCCGGTGCCATAGCCGGTGACGAAGCAATCAAGCCGCGAGCCGGCGAAATCATTGACGATCTCGCGCGCCGTCGTTGCCTCGTGGATGGCGGCGTTGGCGGTCGTCTCGAACTGGCGGGCAAGGAACCAGCCATTGGCCTCGGCCAGTTCCACCGCCTTCTTGTACATGCCGAAACCTTTTTCTGCGCGCGGCGTCAGCACCACCTTGGCGCCCAGCATGCGCATCAGTTTGCGGCGCTCGACCGAAAAACTGTCGGCCATCGTGACGACCAGCGGATAGCCCTTTTGCGCGCAGACCATGGCGAGGCCAATGCCGGTGTTGCCGCTGGTCGCCTCGACCACCGTCTGGCCCGGCTTCAGCGCCCCGCTGCGCTCGCCCTCCTCGATGATGTTGAGCGCCAGCCGGTCCTTCACCGAGGCGCCGGGATTGAAATACTCGGCCTTGACGTAGATCGTCGCGTGGGACGGTCCGAGATTGTTGATGCGAACCACCGGCGTGTCGCCGACGGTGTCGAGAATGCTGTCGAACAGGCGGCCGCGCCCGGCCGTGGTTCTGATCTTCTGCTGCTGCAACATCTTGGTCTCCTTGATTGTCATCGCGTTTTGTCTTCACGGGCCGGTTACAAACCGGCGGGCTGGGCGGCGAGGTTTGGTGACCTTGCCGCGCTAGGACTGACATGCCGCACAGCGGCAATGCCCGTATCCGGCGCTGATATCCGCTGCCGGATGCGCCGTGTCGTGTTTGGTGATACAGGAGAGGCCGACAGGCCAGCGTGGGAGCAGGCGTGGAAACGCACGTGGAATCCACTCGATCGAGGCCGGACGGCGACATGCCGGTCCTTTCCGTGCGCCTGCTCGGACCGCTGATGATCTCCCGCGACGGCGCTCCGGTTGCCCTGCCCGCGTCACGCAAGCTGCGCGCGCTGCTCGCCTATCTGGCGCTGGCGCCGCATCCGGTCAGCCGCAGTCGCCTGTGCGAGTTGTTGTGGGATGTGCCGAACGACCCAAGGGGCGAACTGCGCTGGTGCCTGAGCAAGCTGCGCGGCGCGCTTGACATGCCGGCCCGGCGCCGGGTCTCCACCCAAGGCGATACGGTCGCACTCGATCTCGACGATTGCCTGGTCGATGTGCTGGAGGTCAGCCGCGCCGCCGCGCAAGGGATCGGCACGCTTGACGTCGAGCGCTTGCGCGTGCTGGCCGGACTGTTTGCCGGCGATTTCCTCGACGGGCTGGAGCTCGAGCGCAGCCCGCATTTCAACAGCTGGCTGATCGCGCAGCGCCGCCGCTTCAGCGCTTGCCATGCCGCCGTGCTGGAACGCCTTGTCGCGAGCCTGCCGGCTTATAGTGACGAGGCGATCGCCCATCTCGACACATGGGTGGAACTGGCGCCGTTCGACACGTGCGGACATCTGGCGTTGCTGTCCAATCTGGCCGGGCGCGGCGAGGTCGGCGCGGCCGAAGAGCATCTGGCCGCGGCGGAACGATTGTTTCGGTCGGAGGAGCTCGATTTCGCACCGCTTCGCGCGGCCTGGCGGGCGATCCGTGACCGACAGTCGGGCACCTCGCTTCGAACGGCCTGCCTGTCCACGCTATCGCCACTGGTGGCCACCATGCCCACCGCACCCGGCCCGGTCGAGCCCAGCCACGCTTCGCTGGCGGTGATGCCGTTTGTCGAGGAGAGCGGCGGCACGCGCGGCGGATTGGCCGACGGTTTCACCCACGACATCATCACCCGCCTGGCCAAGCTCAGGGATTTCTTCGTCATCGCGCGCGGATCGGTGTTTGCGCTGGCAGAGCAGAACATCGCGCCCGAGGATGCCGGCCGCCGGCTGAATGTCGACTATGTCGCCACCGGCACGGTGCGCAGCCCGTCCGGCCGCCTCATCGTCAGCGTCGAGCTGATCGAGGTGCGCAGCGCCAGGATCGTCTGGGCCGAGACCTTCGAGCGCAGGCCCGATGACATCTTTTCCGTGCTCGACGACATCGGCAACAGCATCGTCTCCTCGATCTCGGCCGAGATCGAAACGGTCGAGCGCAACCGCGCCATGCTGAAGGCGCCCAGCTCGCTCAACGCCTGGGAGGCGTACCATCGCGGCCTCTGGCACATGTACCGCTTCACCCAGGCCGAAAACGAGCAGGCGCGGCATTTCTTTGCCCAGGCCTTGCAGCTCGACCCGACCTTCGCCCGTGCCTATGCCGGCCTGTCCTTCACCCACTGGCAGAACGCCTTCCAGCGCTGGGGCGATCGCGACCGCGAAAGCGCGCTGGCCTTCGAGAGCGCCGGCCACAGCCTGCTGGTCGACGACCACAATCCGGCCGCCCATTGGGCGATGGGCCGGGCGCTGTGGCTGCGCGGCGAGCAGGACGGCTCGCTGCTCGAACTCGAGCGGGCGGTCGATCTCAGCCCCAACTTCGCGCTCGGCCACTACGCTTTGTCCTTCGTGCATTCGCAGTCGGGCGACCCGCGAGCGGCGATAGGCTCTTCCGATCATTCGCGCCATCTCAGCCCGTTCGACCCGCTGCTGTTCGGCATGCTGGGCGCACGCGCCATGGCGCATGTCCGGCTCGGCCAGTTTGAGGAGGCGGCCGAATGGGCGCTGAAGGCGGCGGCGCGGCCCAACGCCCACGCCATCATACTGGCGATCGCCGCGCACTGCCTGGCGCTGGCCGGACGGCTCGACGAGGCGCGCGGCTTCGCCGCCGCCATCCGCAAGACAAGGCCGGACTATTGCGCCGACGATTTCATCGGCACCTTTCGCTTCGAACCGGATGCCGTAGCGCTGTTCCGGCAGGGCGCCAGCCGCATCGGGCTCAACTGAAGCCCGGGATCGCCATCTTGGGGATCGCGTGGGAATTTCGCCTCAAATCCGCCAGGTTAACGAAGTCGGAAGGAGTTGTTTAACCGTTAGCTTCTATGTCACGGCCCGGGGGGCCGACAAAGTGAGTATGATGAGCAACAGCCCCGACAAGCGCAATGAATGGCGCGCCATATTTTACGTGCAGGCTCGCGTTGCCATCCTGTTTGTCCCGGTGGTTGCCAGCCTGCTTATCATAGCGGCGCTTGCCGGAAACGAACGCAAGTCGGTTCCCAGCATGATCGACCCGACCGTCACCGGCTCCGTGCGGTAGGCGCTATCGGTCGGCGTTAGCCCTCTCGGGGAGAGCGCCTTCTGAAGAAAAAAGAAGGTCGAGGGAAAGGCCCTCCCGATCAACGAGGGAAGGCGCCATGCGCTTTTCCTGGGAAACCACTTCACACTTTCCCGGACTTGCTCCAGGAGAGCGTGCTTTCCGGCAGCATTCGCTTGAGCACGTCGTCCTTGCGGATGAAATGATGCCATAGCGCCGCGGCCGCGTGCACTCCGGCGAGGATGAGGATCGAATTGGCGCACAGGCTGTGCAGTTCCCTGATGAACCGGGCCGTGTCGCGGTCGGGCGATACCGGGGCCGGGATGGTGAAGAGGCCGAAGAAGCTCAAGGCGTCGCCCCTATACCAAGTCAGCAGGATGCCGAGAGCCGGAATGGTCACCAGCAGCGCATAGAGCAGCAGATGCGCGATCTTGGCCGCCCATCGTTCAAGGTCCGACATTTCCGTCGGCAGCCCTGGCGTTCCCAGTATCAGGCGCAGGCCGACGCGGATGACGACCAGCGCAAACAACAGCAGCCCGAACGAAATATGGAACCACCAGACGAGCGCGCTGCCGGGATCGCCGCGCGGAAAAAGTTCTTCCACATAGGTCAAGCCATAAAGGCCGATGACCAGCAGAAACACCGCCCAGTGAATGGCTTTTTGCGCGCTTGTATAGGTGGGGTGCATGCGAGCCTTCCAGTTTTGAATGTTTCTAAACTAGCCGCGATCATGTCAAAGCTTTGTCGGGCTCGGATGATCGTGAGCTGGCAGGACACTGGAACGGGTAGGCTGTCAGTTTGCGGACAGTCGGGCATCGAGCGCGTAATGCTGGACAAAGAAAAACCCGGGCGAACCGGGCTCTTCTTCGGCGTCTCCAGGGCGCTCAAACAAAGCGCGGGATCGGACCGTTCTGCGGGGTCACATCGTCGCCGAGGTCGACAAACACCTCGTCGACATAGCACCATGCCCAGCCTTCGGGCGGATCGTAGCCCTCGATGATCGGATGCTTGATGGCGTGGAAATGCTTGGTGGCGTGGCGGTTGGGCGAGTCGTCGCAGCAGCCGACATGGCCGCAGGTACGACACAGCCGCAGATGCACCCATTGCGACCCGCTCTTCAGGCATTCCTCGCAGCCGAGCGCGCTCGGCGTGACCTTCCTGATGTCGCGCGTATGTCTGCATTCATCCATCATGGTCTCCCGGCCATTCGAAATGTGTCGGCGTTGCCGCGCGCGAGGTAGGCATGCAGAGCCGCGACCACCTGGGCGCCTTCGCCGACAGCCGCCGCGACCCGTTTGACCGAACCGGCGCGGACATCGCCTATGGCGAACACGCCGCTGCGGCTCGTCTCCATCTGCGCCGATCCTATGTCCGATCCGGTGCGCACGAAACCCCTGGCGTCCAGCGCGACATCGCAGTTGGCCAGCCAATCGGTGTTCGGATCGGCGCCGATGAAGAGGAAGAGATGGCGGATCGGGCGCGTCGTTTCCGCGCCGCTGGCGCGGTTGCGCCAGCGCACCGTGGCAAGATTGCCCTCTTCGCCGTCCAGCGCCTCGATTTCGGTCCCGGTCAGCACCTCGATGTTCGGCTGCGCCCGGATGCGCTCGACCAGGTAGCGCGACATGCTGGCATCGAGGCTGCCGCCGCGCGCCAGCAGCGCCACCTTCCGCGCATGACTGGCCAAGTAGACAGCCGCTTGCCCGGCCGAATTGCCGGCGCCGACCAGCGCCACTTCCTGGCCCGCGCAAAGCCGGCCTTCGATGGGCGACGCCCAATAGTGCACGGACGTCCCCTCGAACCGCGCCAGATCGGCGATGTCGAGGCGACGATAACGCGCGCCGCTGGCGATCACCACGCTGCGCGTGCGCACGGTCTCGCCGTCACCGACATCGAGCAGATAGCGGGCGCCTGAAGTGTCGGTGGCCGCGCTCAAAAGCTTCGCCTCGTCCGGGATGACCATTTCAACGCCGAACTTCTGCGCCTGGTTGTAGGCGCGCGCCATCAGCGCCATGCCGGTGATGCCGGTCGGGAAACCGAGATAGTTCTCGATGCGCGAGGAGGCGCCGGCCTGTCCGCCGAAGGCACGGCAATCGAGCACGATCGTCGACAGCCCTTCGGATGCCGCATAGACCGCCGCCGCCAGCCCTGCCGGGCCGGCGCCGACGATGGCCACGTCATACACCGTATCGGCATCGATCGGGCGCAACAGGCCGACGCAGCGGGCGAGGTCCTTTTCGCCGGGGTTCATCAGCAGCCTGCCGTTTGGACAGAGCACGATCGGCAGGTGGTGCGGATCGACCTCGAAGCGTTCGACCAGGGTTTTGGCGCAGGGATCGCTGTCGGAATCGAGCACGCGGTGCGGCTGGCCGCTGCGCGCCAGAAAACCCTGCAGCCGCAACACGTCGGCATTGTCCTGGGGTCCGATGATGATCGGCCCGCTGGTGGCGCTCTCCAAGAGCCCGACGCGGCGCAGGATCAGCGCCCGCATGATGCGCTCGCCGAGATTGGCCTCCTGCACCATCAGGTCGCGCAGTCGTTGCGAGGCGATGACGAACGCCTCCACCGGCTCGGCGGCCTGCGCATTCACCAGCGAGGGACGGGCCGAAAGCTGCGCCAGCTCACCGACAAAGCTGCCCGGGCCGTGCGTGACGATCGTCTCGCGCCGGCCGAGCCCGCCGTCCTGGGTGATGTCCACGCTACCCGACAGCACGACGATCAGGCCGGGCGCCACATCGCCGGCTTCGATGATGTGCTCGCCGGCTGCATAGGCGCTGGCCTCGCCGAACCGGCGCATGCGGTCGATGTCCACCTCGGCCAGCGTGGGGAACGCCTGGTCGCGGCGGGCACCGAAGATCGGGTTGGTGGATTGAGCCATGGTTTTGAGCGTAGCGAAGCGGCCGCGGAGTTTGAAGCGGTTTGTGAGGGGACTGGCCGGAAGGGGAGGTTGGCTGAAAAGAAAAAGCCCGGACGAACCGGGCTTTTTTCTCTAAGTTTCTGAACCGTCAAGTGGTTCGAAACGGGAATTTGGTGCCCAGAAGAGGACTCGAACCTCCACTCCTTGCGGAACACGGACCTGAACCGTGCGCGTCTACCAATTCCGCCATCTGGGCTGGTGCGGGCTCATGTAAGCGGGCAAGCGATTGCTGTCAACGCGCTTTTTTCGCAGGTGCTCCGTTCGCCGGCTCAGTCGTCCAGCACTTCCTTGGAAGCGACGGTGGAATCGGCGTTGAGCTGGTAGATGACCGGCACGCCGGTGCCGAGTTCCAGCTTGACGATCTCCTCGCCCGACTTGCCGTCGAGCGCCATGATCAGCGCGCGCAGGGAGTTGCCGTGCGCGGCGACCAGCACGGTGCCGCCGCGCAGCACATGCGGCTGCAAATCGTGCAGGTAATAGGGCCAGACGCGGGCGCCGGTGTCCTTCAGGCTCTCGCCGGCAGGCGGCGGCACGTCGTAGGAGCGGCGCCAGACATGCACCTGCTCCTCGCCCCATTTCTTGCGGGCGTCGTCCTTGTTGAGGCCGGAGAGGTCGCCATAGTCGCGCTCGTTGAGCGCCTGGTCGCGGATGGTCTTCAGGTCGCCCTGGCCGACCGCGTCGAGGATGTGCTGGCATGTCTTTTGCGCCCGGATCAGCGCGGAGGTGAAGGCGATGTCGAATTTCAGGCCGCGCGCCTTGAGCTTTTGCCCGGCGGCCTTGGCCTCGGCGTGGCCCTGTTCGGTCAGGTCGACGTCGCGCCAGCCGGTGAACAGGTTCTTCAAATTCCATTCGCTCTGGCCGTGGCGCACGAGCACGAGGGTTCGCGACATGTTTGCTCCTTCAGGTTTATGGATCAGGCCGGCTCAGCTGAGGCCGAGCACGTCCCGCATCGAATACAGTCCCGGCTTCTTGCCGCGCGCCCAAAGCGCCGCCTTGACGGCGCCGCGGGCGAAGATGGCGCGGTCCTCGGCGTGGTGCGACAGGGTGATGCGCTCGCCGGTGCCGGCCAGCATCACGCTGTGGTCGCCGACGACAGAGCCCCCGCGCAACGTGGCAAAGCCGATCGAGCCCGTCTTGCGCACCCCGGTGTGGCCGTCGCGGACGCGCACGTCGTTGCCTGAGAGCTCGATACCACGCCCGGCGGCGGCGGCTTCACCCAGCAGCAGCGCCGTGCCCGAAGGCGCGTCGACCTTGTGCTTGTGGTGCATTTCGAGGATCTCGATGTCGAAATCGTCGGCATCGAGCGCGCGCGCCGCCTGCTCGACCAGCACCGCCAGAAGATTGACGCCGAGGCTCATATTGCCCGATTTGACGATCGTCGCATGGCGCGCCGCCGCCGCGATCCTGGCATTGTCATCGGTCGAACAGCCGGTAGTGCCTATGACATGGACGATGCGCGCCTGCGCCGCGTAGCCGGCGAATTCGACCGTCGAAGCAGGCGTGGTGAAATCGAGCACACCGTCGGCCTTGGCGAACACCGGCAGCGGATCGTCGCTGATCGGCACGTTGATGATGCCGATGCCGGCCAGCTCGCCGGCATCCTTGCCCAGATGCGGCGAATCCGCCCGCTCGACCGCGCCGATGACCCGCGCGCCTGATATAGAGTGGATGGCACGGATCAGCGTCTGGCCCATGCGGCCGGCGGCGCCCACCACCACCAGGCCCATATCATTTGCCGGTCCGTCGGTTGCGGGCGTGGCGCTCATGTCGTGCTCCCGGCGATGCTCTGCGTGTCGATGCCTTGTGACAGGCGTTGCGCCGAAGTCCGGATCGGCGCGCTGTCGTCGACAAGCCCCAGACCCTTGACGCCCTGGATGCGGTGGAAGCGGGCATAGACGCTGTGCGGATCGGCCATCAGCGAGGCGTGCGTGCCTTCCTCGACCAGCCGGCCCTGTTCCATGACGATGATGTGGTCGGCATTGACCACCGTCGACAGCCGGTGCGCGATGACGATGGTGGTGCGGCCTTCCATGACCTTTGTCAGCGCCTGCTGGACGCGAGCCTCGGCCTCGTTGTCGAGCGCCGATGTCGCTTCGTCGAGCAAAAGGATCGGTGCCTGCCGCACGATGGCCCGCGCGATCGAGACGCGCTGGCGCTGGCCGCCGGACAGCGTCACGCCGTTCTCGCCGACCGGCGTGTCGTAGCCCTGCGGCTGCTGGCGAATGAAGTCGTCGGCCGCGGCTTGGCCCGCGGCCTGTTCGATCTCGGCATCGGTGGCGCTCAGCCGGCCGTAGCGGATGTTGTCGCGGATGGTGCCTTCGAACAGATAGGGCTGCTGCGAGACATAGGCGATGGAACCGCGCAGCGACTGTTTGGTGACCTTCGAGATGTCCTGGCCGTCGATCTCGATCGATCCCGCCTCGACATCGTAGAAGCGCTGCAGCAGCGCCACCAATGTCGTCTTGCCGGCGCCCGAAGCGCCGACGATTGCCGTCACCTTGCCGGCCGCGGCGACGAAACTCAGATCCTGCAGCACCGGAGCCTCCTCGACATAGCGGAAGGAGACGTTGTTGAAACGCACTTCGCCGGAGGTGAATTTCGCCTCGGCGGCGCCTTGGGCGTCGCTCTGCTGCGGCTCGATGTCGAGAAGCTCGTAGATCATGCGCGCATTCACAAGCGCGCGTTCCATGCCGACCTGCATGCGCGCCAGACGGCGGGCCGGATCATAGGCGAGCGTCAGCGCCGTGATGAAGGAAAACACCGCGCCCGGCGGCTGGCCGAGAACGGTGGCCCGGTAGCCGGAATAGGCGATGACGCTGGCGAAGGCGATGCCGGCCAGCAGTTCGGAGACCGGCGTCAGCCGCTCGGAGACGCGAGCGATCTTGTTCGACCGCTGCTCGGCATCCTCGGCTAGCTGGCTGATCCGGCGCGACAGCTCGTCCTCCATGGTGAAGGCCTTGACGATGGCGATGCCTTGCGTGGCTTCCTGCATGGCGCCGATCAGCCGAGAGTTGATCTGCACCGATTCGCGCGTGATGCGGCGCACCCGGCGCATCAGATAGGTGACGGTCCAGATCAGCGGCGGCCCGATCAGCAGCGAACTCAAGGAGAGTATCGGATCCTGGTAGATCATCACGCCGACCAGGCCGACCAGCGAGACGGCATCACGCGCGGTCGAGGTCACCGTCATCGACAACAGGTCGCGAATGCCGTTGACGTTCTCGTTGACCTGCGCGGCCAGCCGCCCGGACCTTGTGTCGTTGAAGAAGGAGACGCCAAGCTTCATCAGATGGTTGAAGATGCGCTGCTGATAGCGCGCCACCAGATTGTTGCCGATCCTGGCCATCGTCACCGCCTGGCCGTAGCCGGCAAGGCCGCGCAGGATGAAGGCACCGAGCAGTGCGGCGCAGATCCATGGGATCAGGTCGCCGCGCCGTTCGTAGAAGATCTGATTGACGACCGGACTCATGATCCAGGCGGCAAGCGCCGTCGTCGCCGACACGGTCAGCAGGCAGAGGATGGTGAAAACATACGCCCCCCGATAGTCGCGGCCATTTTCCTGGAGGATACGGCGGATGACCGCCACGATCTCTCCCGCACGGGGTTTCGACAAATTGGGGGGCTGAAATGTCAAATTGGAGCGCTTCGTAGATTTCCGCTTCCCGCGGCCGGGCAATTTGGCACCCCTCTTAACGCCAAGCAGCCAGCTTGCCTATGCCTCGGGGTGACTAACTTCGTCGCGCCAGCGCCGGCCCGAAGTCTGGACACCGAACAGCGAGGGGTTCCTGGCATAGGCGGCAAGGCCCAGAAGTGCGGCCAGCGGATGGGTAATGACATACACCGGCATGGTGCGCATCATCGCGCTGTGCGGCGCCTTGTCCTCGAAAGCGGCACGGAAATTGCCGGCTTTCAGCGCCGGCACGATCTTCTGCGCGATGCCACCGGTGAGAAACACGCCGCCGCGGCTCATGAACACCAGAGCAAGGTCGCCTGCCGTGCGCCCAAGGCAGGTGACGAAGGTCTCCAGCGCTTCCTCGGCAACCGGATCGGTTTTCGCAAGTGCCGCGGCAGTGATCTCGGCCGGCGTGGTGAAGGGCGACGGCTTGCCGTCCGCCTTGGCAACCGCCCGATAGACATTGACCAGACCGCGTCCGCACAGGATCTGCTCGCCCGAAATGCGGCCCTCCAGCTTCTCGATATGCGGAAAAACCTCGAAATCGCGGGCCGAGCGCGGACCGATGTCCATATGGCCGCCCTCGCCGGGCACCGGTATCCAGTGGTGCAGCGCATGGACCAGCCCGGCGACGCCGAGCCCGGTTCCGGGGCCGAGCACGACGCGGCCGGCATTGGGCTCCGGCGTGCCGCCGCCGATCTTTTCCATGTGCTCCTCGCCGAGCGCGACGACGGCCAGCGCCTGCGCCTCGAAATCGTTGAGCACGACGATGTCGCTCAGGCCGAGGCTGGCGAACATTTTTCTCGGCTTGACGATCCAGGGGCAGTTGGTCAGTTCGATCTCGTCGCCGTCGACCGGACCGGCCACCGCCAGCACCGCCGAATTGGGACGCACCGACGAGCGATCGAGCACGGCCGCCTGGATCGCCTCGTCGATGGTGTTGTAGTTCGCCGTCTGGACGATGGTCGGCTCGCCTGCCTCGGAATTGGCGTCGAGCACGATCGAAAAGCGCGCATTGGTGCCGCCGATGTCGCCGATAAGGATCGGAAACCGCAACAAAGTATCGTCGTCGCCTGTGCCTGGCATGCTCTCGTCCGTCTCCGGCGCCACCGACGGCATCTAGCCGTTCTTCCGTTGACTAGCGCATGGGTTTGAAAAGGGAAACGGTTTTCGACCCCGGCGGCGCGCTGAGGCCGGCTGTGCGGCCAAACCGACACGGTTTCGCAAAAATAAGGCCCCGAACCGATTGGGCCGTGACCGTCAGTTTCCTGGCGGCCGCGGTCGCGGCAGCGGCACGCCGGTCTCGGGGGTCGCCGTGAAGGCGTTCACCGTACTTGGCAAGCCGGCGGCGGCCGGCGTGGCGGACAATGACGGCGCTTCGGGTTCGGGTGCGGCAGCCGCGACCGGCACGCCGCCGCCATGATAGGTCGCCGCCTCGGCCGAGGCCGGCCCCGGCGCGTCGAGCACGGCGCGGCATTCGCTCGGCAGGTTCGCCATCGTCATCAGGTCGCGTGCCTTGGGGGCATCCGGGTTCTTGTTGGGCCGCCACGGCTCCTGCGTGAACCACCAGGCCAATGGCTTGCCGCAACCGTCATCGTCCGGCGTCGCTTCCTGCGCCTTGCAGCCGGGGGATCCCGGCTGACAGCCGATGCGCATGTGAAAATGATAGTCGTGGCCCCAAAACGGCCGGATCTTGCGCAGCCAGCCGCGGTCGCCCCTGACGGTGTCGCAGAGTTTCTTCTTGATGCCCGGATTGACCAGGATGCGCTCGACCTGGCTGTAGCTCGCCGCCCGCTTCAGAAGCCTTGTGTGCGCCGGCGTCCACAGCGCGTCCTTCACCAGATGGGTCTTCTCATCGACCATCAAGGTGGCGCTCATCGATTCGCGCTGCGCCATCGACAGCGGGCGGCTGGGCATCGGCGTCAGCCAGATGTCGGCGTCGAGCCCGATCTGGTGCGAGGCATGCCCGGTCAGCATCGGGCCGCCGCGCGGCTGCGAAATGTCGCCGATCAGCAGGCCCGGCCAACCATCGGCTGCCGCGTCGCGCGACAATTTCTCGATCACCGCGATCATAGCCGGATGGCCCCAGCGACGGTTGCGGGACGGCCGCATCACCTCCCAGGTCGGACCGTCCATGGGAATGGCGACGCCGCCGGCAAAACAGCCCTTGGAATAGAAGCCGATCGATTGCGCCGCGCTCGCGGCTGGCAGTTTCTTGGCGCCGAACAGGTCTTTTGCCCGTTCCTCGGCCGCGGCCGGCCGTACGGCTAGACCGGCAAGGACGAACAGGCCGAGAGCGGCCGCCAGCCTGAATTTTTTGCCGAGAGATGGCTGTATCGGTGTTTTCATGAAACCGGATCCCCACCAGGCCGAATCATAGCATGCAACGCGGAACGCTTCGATCGATAGAGCGGTTCACCGAAACGGTGAACCGCTCTATCTCTGTTTTGACGCAATCCCGGACGGAGAACCGTGTCACACTTTTCCTGGAATTGCTTTTAGCGCTTCATCGGGCTGCGCGCCTCGCCGTCGCGCCAGTCGCCGCTCGCCCACATATGGTCGAAGGCGGCGCGGTAGTCCGGAAAGCGCAGGGAATAGCCCGCCGCCTTGATCGCCGCGTTGCCGACGCGCTTGTTCTCGCCATAGAAGGACCGCGCCATGGGCGAAAGTTGGGCGGCGTCGAAAGGAATCTCGGGCGGCGGTTCGATGCCCATCAATGATGCGGCATAGGCGACGACGTCCTGCGGCGGCGCCGGCAGATCGTCGGTGACGTTGAAGATGCCGCCTTTATTGCCTTGGATGAGCTGCCACAGGGAGCCTGCAATGTCGTCGCAATGAATGCGGTTGAACACTTGGTCGGGCTTGACCAGCCGCCTTGCGCTGCCGTTTTCCAGATTGAGCAGGGCATTGCGGCCCGGCCCGTAAATGCCGGAGAGTCGCAGGATCGCCACCGGCCGGCGAATCTCGCGGCCCAGCTCCAGCCAGTCCTGCTCTGCCGCCACCCGCATCATCGAACGCTTCGACACCGGCCGGCATTCAGCCGTTTCATCGACCCAGGCGCCGTCATAATTGCCGTAAACCCCGACCGTAGAGAGATAGCCGATCCATTCCAGCGCCGGCATTTGAGCGATTGCCTCTCGGGCGGCACCCAGCACGGGATCGCCAGCCTCCTCCGGGGCGACCGAAATCAGCAGATGCGTTGTCTTTTCCAGTGCATCGCCGATTTCCTCGGTCAGCGCACCGTCGAACAGCAGCGGGGCGATGCCGGCCTGCCGTAGCGTCTCGAATTTTTCCGGCGAGCGTGTCGTGCCGAAGATCGTCGCGGCGCCTTTGTTGGCCCGAGCAAAAGCCCTGCCGGAATAGCCGGCGCCGAAGATGAATATCTGCTTTTCGCTCATGCATTCGCCCTGGTTGGCCGCGCCAGACGCCATTCGTCGCGCACGGCTTCGTCGCTCTCGGTTTTCAGGCCGAGGGCTGCCCTTTCTGAATATTCGGCATCGGGCACCAGCCGCGCCAGCGCCCAAATTGCCGCGCCCCGCACCAGCTGCGAGGCATCGTCCAGCAAGGCGCGCACAGTGTCGGCAAGAGAGGCATCGCCGGAATTGCCGGCGGCGATCAGCACGTTGCGGATGAACCGATCGCGGCCGATGCGTTTTATCGGCGAACCGGAGAAGAAAGCGCGGAAGGCCGCGTCATCGAGACCCAAAAGGTCGGCGAGCGGTGGTTCGCGCAGATCATCGCGCGCGGCGAGTTTTGCTTCCGAAGCCGCCCGGGCGAATTTGTTCCACGGGCAGGCGGCTAAACAGTCATCGCAGCCATAGATGCGGTTGCCGATCTTTTCGCGGAATTCGTGCGGAATCGGCCCCTTGTTCTCGATGGTGAGATAGGAAATGCAGCGCCGCGCATCGAGCCGGTAGGGCGCCGGAAAAGCATCGGTCGGGCATGCGTCGAGGCAGGCGCGGCAGGAGCCGCAATGGTCGATTTCGGCGCGGTCGGGCACCAGTTCAGCGGTGGTGAAGATGGTGCCGAGGAACAGCCAGGAGCCGTGCTCGCGGCTGACCAGATTGGTGTGTTTGCCTTGCCAGCCAAGCCCGGCGGCTTCGGCCAGCGGCTTTTCCATGACAGGTGCGGTGTCGACGAACACCTTCACGTCACCGCCGGCGCGGGCAACGAGCTTGCCGGCGATCTCCTTCAGCCGGCCTTTCATCACATCGTGATAGTCGCGGTTTTGCGCATAGACCGAGATCGCGCCGCGGTCGCGCTTGGCCAGCACTTCGCGAAGATCATGGTCGGGGCCGTAGTTCATCGCCAGCACGACGATCGAGCGTACCTGCGGCCAGAGGGCCGTTGGTTCACTGCGGCGTTGCAGCGTCTCGGCGATCCAGTCCATTGAGCCGTGAAAGCCATCGGCGACGAATTCGGCCAGGCGCGCCGGCGCCAGCGGGATCGCATCGGGGGAGGTGACGGCGACGGCATCGAAGCCGGCGCGCTGCGCCTCAGCGTCGATCAGCGCGCGCAGTTTTGCGGCGTCAGAAGTCGAGGTCCGCATAATGCGACACCGGTGACAGGCCGCGCACCCGGTCGGTCAAAAGCGGCCGGAAGGAAGGCCGCGACTTGACCCGCGTGTACCATTCGCGAGCAGCGCTGTGCTCGCGCCAGTCTATCTCGCCGAGATAATCGAGCACCGACAGCGTCGCCGCGGCCGCGAGATCGGCATAGGTGACCCTCGAGCCGGCCAGCCAATGGCGGGTGCCGGCCAGCCAGTTGGTGTATTTCATGTGCTGGCGGATGTTGGCGCGCGCCGCACGGATCGCGCCCGAGTCGGGCGAGCCGCCGCCCGCCGTTTCCGGCATGACCGGCTTCAGCACGCGCTCACGCACCAGATGGCGGGTGACTTCGCTTTCAGCCTTGTTGAGATACCAGTCGATGAGCCGGCGGATTTCGGCGCGCTGCATCGGGTCCTCGGCGAACAGCCGCTTGTCGCGCTTCAGCACGCCGCGCGTTTCATCGAGATATTCCGATATGACCGTCGCGCCGACGATCGGCACGTCGCCTTCGGCCAGCAGGATCGGCAGCGTGCCGGCCGGGTTCAGCGCCAGGAACTCCTTGCGCCGGGTCCACGGCTTTTCCTCGATCAAAGCCAGCTCCTCGCCATACTCGCCGAATGCGAGGCGGACGAAGCGACAGGTGGCGAACATGGGATGGTGGAAAAGCGTCAGCATGGTTCCGCGATGATAAAGCGCACTGGCGAATCGCAGGGCGCACCGGTAAGTCTTGGCCGCCCGGTTAGCGGGCCGTCAGGGTGTTGCGACCTATAGGGGGACTTCAACGCCATGACAAGCAAGCCCTTCTGTCAGCCGTCATGCCAATGCCGAGGTAGCCATGGAAAGCCAGACCATCGTCGAAGCCCTGCTGCTCGGCCTGCTGGAGGGGCTGACCGAGTTCATACCGGTGTCCTCGACCGGCCATATCCTGCTCGCTGGCCATTTCCTCGGCTTCCACTCGACCGGCAAGGCCTTCGAGATCCTGATCCAGCTCGGCGCCATCCTGGCGATCCTCAGCGTTTATTTCCGCCGCCTCTGGAAAATGCTGCTCGAACTGCCGCACGACCGACTGACCAGGCATTTCGTCATCGGCATCCTCATCGCCTTCCTGCCGGCGGCATTCATCGGCGCGCTGGCGCATGATTTCATAAAGACGGTGCTGTTCGAATCGCCGAGGCTGATCTGCATCATGCTGATTATCGGCGGCGTCGTGCTGCTGGTGGTCGACCGCATGAACCTCAAGCCGGTTTATCGCGACGTCGAGCGCTTCCCGACCCGGCTTTACCTGCAGATCGGGCTTTTCCAGTGCCTGTCGCTCATTCCCGGCACATCGCGTTCGGGCTCGACCATCGTCGGCGCCCTGCTTTTGGGCGTCGACAAGCGCGCGGCCGCTGAATTTTCCTTCTTCCTTGCAATCCCGACCATGGTCGGCGCCTTCGCCTTCGACCTGTTCAAGAACCGCAACGTGCTGAGCAGCGCCGACCTGCCGATCATCGCCGTCGGCTTCGTCGCCGCCTTTGTCACGGCGCTCATCGTCGTGCGCTTCCTGCTCGATTACGTCTCGCGCAAGGGTTACTCGCTGTTCGGCTGGTGGCGGCTGGTGGTGGGCGGTGTCGGGTTGGTGGCGTTGATGATCTGGGGGTGAGGAGTGTTCCGCGTAGCGGCCCTCACGCTTCGTCCCACGGGCTCCGCCCGTGGATGACGAATGAAGGAGGGCTGCCCCCTCTAACTCTTCCCATAAAACGCGTTCTCGACATGCACCGGCCAGCGCCAGGGCAGCACGGCGACCATGTCGAAGCGCATCGACAGCCTGCCGTAGTCCGCTTGGCGCGACAGCCAGATGTCGGCCGCGCCTTCTATTCGACGTTCCGATTCGTGGCCGATCGCCTCCATGGCTTCCATCAGCGACCGGCGCGCCTTGACCTCGACGAACAGCACCAGGTCGCCGCGCCGCGCGATCAGGTCGATCTCGCCGAAGCGCGTGCGGTGGCGGCGCGCCAGGATCCGGTAGCCCTTCAGCATCAGCGCTGCCGCCGCCAGCCATTCGCTGCGATGGCCGCGCCGATAGGCTTTTTGGCGGCTGGCGCTCGGGCGTTCAGCCACCGTCGCTTTCTCCCGAAGCATCCTTGAGCTCCAGCAATCGCCGATAGAGCGCCTGTTTCTGGCCGCCGGTCATCTTCGCGGCTTCCGCCGCCGCCTTGGAGGCCGGCATCTCGGCGGCAAGCGACAGAAGCAAACGGTCGATGTCGGCGGGTTCGTCGACCCTGGCCTCGGCCGGAGCGACGCAGACGACGATCTCGCCCTTCGGCGTATCGGCCGCGGCATAGTGGTCGGCCAGCGCCTGCAGCGTGCCGGTTCGCATCTCCTCGAAGGTCTTGGTCAATTCCCTGCCGATCGCGGCCTTGCGCTCGCCGCCCAGCGCTTCGACCATGGCACCGAGGGATTCGGCCAGCCGGCGCGGCGATTCGAAGAAAATCAATGTCGCCGGCACGGCTTTCAGTGCCTCCAGCCGCGTCAGCCGCTGCCCGGTCTTCACCGGTAAAAATCCGGCGAACATGAAGGCATCGGAGGGCAGGCCGGATGCGGTCAACGCCGCGAGCGGCGCCGATGGGCCGGGGATAGGCACGACGCGAATGCCGTGGTCGAGCGCCTCGCCGACCAGCCGGTAGCCGGGATCGGACACCAGCGGCGTGCCGGCATCGGAGATCAGCGCCACGCTCTGTCCGGCCTGCAGCGCCGCGATCAGCTTCGGCCCGGCCTCGCCGGCATTATGCTCATGATAGGCTGTGGTGCGGCGGCGGATGCCATAACGGTCGAGCAGCACGCGCGACACCCGTGTATCTTCGCAAGCGACGATGTCGGCGGCGGCCAGCGTCTCCAGCGCGCGCAGCGTGATGTCGGCGAGATTGCCGATCGGCGTCGCCACCAGATAGAGCGCCGGCTCCAGCGGCCGGGCCGCGATCTCGGTCTGCCCGACCACATAGCTGCGCTTGCCCGTCTCTGCGGTCACTGATCAAGTCTCCGTTCGACCCTGTTTGGCACGGCTGACGCGGGCTTGCAAAAGCTGACGCCGATGTAAGGAATTCGCCTTTCCTTTGCCACAGTGGGGAACCAAACCGGCGTTGGCAGATTAGCCCCCTGATTCCGGAGGAGGACAGGATGGACAGCCTCAAGATACAAGACGCTTTCGAGCCCTACTATGCCGGCCGCAACCGCGTTGCCACCCCCAGGGACAAGCGCCCGTCTGCCAAGACCGAGCACAGCCTGACCGAAGAGCGCGTCGCCAGCACCTTGCCGACGAACGTCAGCCTTTCCGACAACAAACCCGACAGCACGACGGAGCACTGACCGGACGATGCCCAATCGCTTCGATATCTTCATCACCCGTCTTGAAACGAAGAACGCACGCCATGGCGCGCAACTACCCTCGATAGGCGACCAGCACAGCACCCGCCGCGATAAGGGCGACGCCAAGCCAGTTCGCTCCGGACAACCGCTCGCCGAGAAAGGCCGCGCCAAACACCGCCACAAGCACGACGCTTAGCTTGTCGATCGGCGCCACCTGCGCCGCATTGCCGATCTTCAGGGCGCGAAAATAGCAGAGCCATGAAGCGCCGGTCGCCAGACCGGACAGGGCGAGGAAAGCCCAGGTCTTTCCCGAGATCGTAGCCGGCGACTGGAACTGGCCGCTGGCGAGCAGGATGGCACCGAGCACGATCAGGATGATGATCGTGCGGATGAAGGTGGCGAAATCGGAATTGATGTTCTCGATGCCGACCTTGGCGAAGATCGCCGTCAGGGCAGCGAATGCAGCCGAGAGCAGCGCCCAGAATTGCCAGGAGGATACGGTCAGGTTCATGCGGGTGGCCTTCGCGGATTGCGTCTTAACCGAGATACCGTGAAACGCGTGCCTTCAGAAGGCCAATCAACTCCAGATCCATGAATTCATAATCGTCAGGTATGTCGAGGCAGATCACACGCGCCTTCTTCAGGCTGGCCCTGAATTTCTTCTGCAGCTTGGTGCGGTGCGCCTTTTCCATGACGAAGATGATGTCGGCCCAAGCGACCAGCTCATGCGTCAGCGGCGTGTCGGCATCGTGGTTGGTTCCGGCCGAGGCCACCTCGATATCGCGGCGCGTTGAAAACACCTGTTCGGCGGTCGGGCTGCGCAAGCGGTTCTGGCTGCAGACGAAAAGGACGTTCTTCAAGGGTTAGCGCGCCAGATCGGCGACCACCGCGTCGAGCACGATCATGCCGGCGGCCGTGGCGCGCAGGCGCGCATTGCCGATCGGCGCCACCAGCCCTTCGCCCTGCAGCATCGACAACCGCGCGCTCGACAGGCCGCGCCCGGAGAACGCCTCGTAGCGGGAGAGGTCGATGCCTTCGGCCAGCCGCAGGCCCATCAGCAGGAATTCGTCGGCCTCTTCCGAGCGCGTCAGGATCTCGCCGCCGGTGACGCCATGGCCCTTGGCCTCGACCAGATTGGCCCAGGTTTCCGGCATCCGCTCGGCGATTGTCACCGTGCGCCGGCCGTTCTCGACGAAGCGGCCATGCGCGCCCGGCCCGACGCCGACATATTCGCCATAGCGCCAGTAGGTCAGGTTGTGCCGGCTCTCGGCGCCAGGCCTGGCGTGGTTGGAAATCTCGTAGGCCGGCAGGCCGTGCGCCTTGGTGATCTCCTGCGTCAGTGCATAGAGGTCGGCGGCATGGTCGTTGTCGGGAATGATGAATTTCTTTGCCGCATGCAGCGCGTGAAAGGGCGTGCCTTCCTCGATGGTCAGCTGGTAGAGCGACAGATGGTCGGCGGCATGGCCGATCGCCTGTTCCAGCTCCGATGCCCAAGCCTCCGGCGTCTGGCCGGGGCGGGCGTAGATCAGGTCGAAGGACAGCCTTGGGAATATTTCCCGCGCGAGGCCGATGGCGTGCAGGGCCTCTTCGACATTGTGCAGCCGGCCGAGGAAGCGCAAATCCTTGTCGTTCAGCGCCTGCACGCCGAGCGACACGCGATTGACCCCAGCCGCCCGATAGCCGCGAAAGCGCTCGGCCTCGACCGAGGACGGATTGGCCTCCAGCGTCACCTCGATGCCGGCAGGCACAGTCCAGTTCTTCGCCACGGCGTCCAGAACCCTGGCCACGGTTTCCGGCTTCATCAGCGAGGGCGTGCCGCCGCCTAGAAAAACGCTGGTCACCTCGCGCGGCCCGGTGCGCTCGCGCATCGTCGCCAGTTCGGCCTCGAAGGCGGCGGCAAAGCGCTCCTGGTCGACCGGCTGGTGGCGAACATGGCTGTTGAAGTCGCAATAGGGGCATTTGGCCGCGCAGAACGGCCAGTGGACATAGACGCCGAAGCCGGGCGTCCGGTCGAGCAGCATGCTCATGCCGAGCCCAATCTCGCTTTGGCGAATTTCTGGAAGGCACGGGCGCGGTGCGACAGCGCCGTGGCCTGGCCGGGCTTCCAGCCATGCTTTTCCTCGGCGCTCATTTCGCCGAAGGTTTTTTCGAAGCCCTCGGGCAGGAACACAGGATCATAGCCGAAGCCGAGCTCGCCGCGCGGTGGCCAGACCAGCGTGCCCTCGGCCTCGCCGCGATAATATTCGGCCTCGCCGTCGGGAAACGCCAGGCAGATGACGGCGACAAAGCGTCCCTTGCGCTGCTCCGGCAAGGCGGCGCCGACCTCCTGCAGCGCCACTTCGGTGCGTTGCATGGCCATGCCGAAGTCACGCGAACCGTCCGGGGTTTCGGCCCAGTTGGCGGTGTAGACGCCGGGCGCGCCGTCAAGCGCGTCGACGCACAGGCCGGAATCGTCCGACAACGCCGGCAGGCCGGTCGCCTTGGCGGCGGCGAGCGCCTTGATGTAGGCGTTCTCCTCGAAGGTGGTGCCGGTCTCGTCCGGCTCCGGCAGGCCATACTCCCTGGCCGACTTCGCTTCGAAGCCGAACGGTCCCATCAGGTCGGCGAATTCGCGCAGCTTGCCCTCATTATGGGTGGCGACGACGATCTTCTTGCCATCGAGAGAATGCATCAAAGGCCCCAGATTCTTGGCTCGGCAAATTCGATCGAGTTGCCCGAGGGGTCGCGTATATAGATCGAACGGCCGCCCTGCGGCCACTCGAATTCGCTCTCGATGGCGATCTTCTTTGCCTCCAGATGGGCTTTCCAGCCGGCGATTTCATCGTCGGTCGCCGTAAAGCAGAGATGACCTTGGCCGACCGCGCCGTGCGGTGGCACCGGCAGCCTCGCGTCGGGCGCCGGCGGGATTTTGGTTGCCTCGGCGTTGAAGACGAGCAGCACGCCGGGGCCGCAGCGGAAGAAGAGGTGGCGGCCGTCGACCTTGCCGAGGAGATTGAGGCCGAGGATGTCGGTGTAGAAGGTTTCGGCGGCGGGCAGGTCTGTGACGTAGAGGGCCGATTCCAGGATCGTGGAGGGTGTCACGAGGCGCCCCCCTCTGGCCTGCCGGCCATCTCCCCCTCAGGTGGGGAGATTGGCAGCTTCTGCATTGTCGCGCGCCCTACAACGCCGGAGATTGGCGAAGCCCTAGATGACATCCGATCTCCCCACTTGAGGGGGAGATGGCCGGCAGGCCAGAGGGGGGCGCTCAGGCTCGACATCTAAAAACTAAGCCACTGCCATCTGCTGCAAACTCACCAGGCGCTGGATGCCTTTCTTGGCCAGGCCCATCAGGTCCGCGAACTGCTCCTCGGAGAAAGGCTCGCCCTCGGCGGTGCCCTGGATCTCGACGATGCCACCCTTGCCTGTCATGACGAAATTGGCGTCGGTGCCGGCCGCGGAATCCTCGATATAGTCGAGGTCGATGACCGGCTGGCCGTCATGGATGCCGCAGGAGATCGCCGCGACATGGTCCTTCAGCACCTTGGCGACGCTGGCCATCTGGCGCGCTTCCATCCAGCGCAGGCAGTCATACAGCGCCACCCAGCCGCCGGTGATCGATGCGGTGCGGGTGCCGCCATCGGCCTGGATGACGTCGCAGTCGACGGTGATCTGCTGTTCGCCCAGCGCCTGCAAATCGACCACGGCGCGCAAGGAGCGGCCGATCAGCCGCTGGATTTCCAGCGTGCGGCCGCCCTGCTTGCCGGCCGAAGCCTCACGGCGCATGCGCTCGCCGGTCGAGCGCGGCAGCATGCCGTATTCCGCCGTCACCCAGCCCTTGCCGGAGTTGCGCATCCAACCCGGCACTTTTTCCTCGAGGCTGGCCGTGCACAGGACATGCGTGTCGCCGAACTTCACCAGGCATGAGCCTTCGGCATGCTTGGAGACGCCACGCTCGAAGGAGATGGCACGCATTTCGTCGAATTGGCGTTTGGAAGGGCGCATTCAGGGCTGCTTTCTTGTCATTTTTCGGAATCTTGGCCGGCTTGTAACCGCATGGGACGCGTGGCGCAAAGGAAAATGGGCTGACGATCGGACACAGACACCGGGTTGCGCGGGTGCAGTGTAAGTCTATATCCTTGGGCCGGAGGTTTTTGGCCGTATGACCAAGGCAGTCGATCCGAGTTCGCAGTCGCCCGCGCTTCAGTCGCCAGTATTCCAGGCGCTCGACATGCGTTCCCGCGACATCTTCCGGCGCATCGTCGATTCCTATCTCAGGGACGGTGAACCGGTGGGATCGCGCAGCCTGTCGCGTATCCTGCCGTCCTCACTGTCGCCGGCGACCATCCGCAACGTGATGAGCGACCTCGAGCATCTCGGCCTGATCTACGCGCCGCACATTTCGGCCGGCCGGCTGCCGACGCAGGCCGGCCTGCGTTTCTTCGTCGATGCCTTCATGGAGCTTGGCGACCTTTCCGACGAGGAGCGCCGCGCCATCGAGGCACAGGTGCGGGCGTCCGGCTCCGGTGCGACGCTGGAGCACATGCTGACCGAGGCCAGCCAGATGCTGTCGGGCATGTCGCGCGGCGCCGGCCTGGTGCTGGCCGCCAAAAACGAGGTGGCGCTGAAGCACATCGAATTCATCCAGCTTGAGCCGACGAAGGCGCTGGCGGTGCTGGTGTCGCAGAATGGCGACGTCGAAAACCGCGTCGTCGACCTGCCCGCCGGGATCACCGTCTCGCAACTGCACGAGGCCTCGAATTTCCTCAACGCCCATATACGCGGCCGCACGCTGGCCGAGGCGCGGATCGAGATCGCTCGCATCAAGGAAGAAACCAGGGCCGCGCTCGACACGCTGTCGCAGGACCTGGTGGAGAAGGGGCTGGCGGTGTGGGCCGGCGCCGACAGCGGCCTGCCGGCACGGCTCATCGTGCGCGGGCGTGCCAATCTGCTTGAAAACGTCACCGCCCAGGCCGACATCGAGCTGCTGCGCCATCTGTTCGAGGACATGGAGACGCAGGACGGGCTTATCCAGCTGCTTGACCTCGCCGAGCAGGGCTCGGGTGTGCGCATCTTCATCGGCTCGGAAAACAAGCTGTTTTCGCTGTCGGGCTCGTCGCTGGTCGTCGCCCCCTATCGCGACAAGGATGCCCGCGTCGTCGGCGCGCTCGGCGTCATCGGCCCGACCCGGCTGAATTACGCGCGCATCGTCCCAATGGTCGACTATACGGCGCAGCTGATTTCACGCATGCTGCGCTGAGCTGATCCAACCGAGGAGACGACGATGGCGCTCGAAGAATTCAAGGCCCGGATCAGCCTGCTGCTCGAGGAGATGGTCAACCAGCCGGAAGACCAGCACGAGATCCAGGAGCAGCTGCGCGAAAAACTGCAGGAAATGCGCGCCATGGGCCTGCCGCTGCCGGCTGACCTCGTCGAGTTGGAAAAACGCCTCGACGACGATTTCTACGCCGCCGGGACCTGAACCGGAAAACCGCAAGCTTCCTTCACCTCATCGTGTGCCGTGGAACGATCGACGAAACCGGTCGTTCCTGTTTTCACGCCCGAACACTGGAGGACCGAATGATGCGTTTTGCCGGCCCGGCACTTTCCGCCGCACTGTTTGTCTCGACCGCTTCATTCGCCCAGCAGGCGGACGAACCGGTACTGAAAGGCGCGGCTGCCTTCGGCGACTGGCGAGCGGACAAGCCGGGCACCCGCCGGCTGATCAGACCGGATGATCTGCCCAAGCCCAATGCCACCCGGTCGACCTCGAACAGCGCCGGCATCGCGGACATGCCGGCAGACGCGAAGCTGCAACTGCCGCCGGGGTTCTCGGCCGAGCTGGTTGCATCGGGCATCGACAATCCACGCGTCGTGCGCGTCGCGCCGAATGGCGACCTGTTCGTCGCCGACAGCAAAGCCAACCAGGTCCGCATCTATCGCCTCGCCGAAGGCAGTGCGAAGCCGGCGCAGGACGGCATCTTTGCCGGCAATCTCAACCGACCCTATGGCATTGCCTTCTATCCGCCGGGCCCTGACCCGCAATGGGTCTATGTCGCCAACAGCGACAGCATCGTGCGCTTTGCCTACCGCAATGGCGAACTGAAGGCCTCCGGCGACCCGGAAACCATCGTCGGCAACATCCCCGCCAGTCATCACTGGACCCGCGATATCGCCTTCTCGCCGGACGGCAAGACGCTTTACCTTTCGGTCGGCTCGGGATCGAATGTCGCCGAGGACATGGGCCGGGAGCCGAAAGGCGGACTCGATGCCTGGGCGAAATCGCAGCCGCTGGGTGCAGCCTGGGGTTCTGAAGACGGCCGCGCCGACGTGCTGACCTTCGATCCCGATGGCAAGAACGGCCGCATCTTTGCCGCCGGCCTGCGCAACTGCTCGGGTATGACCGTGCAGCCGGCGACCGGCGCGCTGTGGTGCGTCGTCAACGAACGCGATGCGCTTGGCGACAATGTGCCACCCGAATACGCGACCGTGGTCAAGGAGGGTGCCTTCTATGGCTGGCCCTGGTACTATATCGGCAACAATGAGGATCCGCGCCACAAGGGTGAGCGCCCCGATCTTGCCGGCAAAACGACCGTTCCCGATGTGCTGATGCAGGCGCATTCGGCGCCGCTCACCATCGCCTTCTACGAGGGGAAGAGCTTTCCAGCTGAATACAAGGGCGATGCGTTCGTCGCTCTGCATGGTTCATGGAACCGCGGCAACAGGACCGGCTACAAGGTGGTGCGGTTGCTGTTCAAGGACGGCAAGCCGACCGGCGCGTATGAGGATTTCATCACCGGCTTCGTCGTTTCCAACGGTGAGGTCTGGGGCCGGCCGGTCGGCGTGGCGATTGCGAGCGACGGTGCGCTGATCGTCAGCGAGGACGGCAACGGCACCATCTGGCGTGTCACCCATGGCGACGGTCCGTCCTGATCTGCTCAGGTAACGCAGGCCCCCTCACCCGGATTGCCAACCGAATTGCGAAGAGCAATTCGGGAACAATCCGACCTCTCCCCGAGGGGAGAGGAGTCAGCAGACGCTGGCGCCCGTCTCTTCTCCCCTCGGGGAGAAGGTGGCCGCGAAGCGGCCGGATGAGGGGGCTTCGTAAGGCGAGCCCTCGATATCTGGTGCAATGGAATCCGGCCCCAGGGAATTCAATCTTGGCCTGTCCCATGCAATAAAACGCTCTGATCCGAGACCAGTGCCATGACCCTTACCGGATTCCTCGCCTATAGTGCGGCCCTCGGCATCGCCGCCGCGATTCCTGGTCCCGGCATCACCGCGCTGGTCGCCCGTGCGCTCGGCTCAGGCTTCCGCTCGTCGCTGGCGATGTCGTTTGGCCTGATGGTTGGCGACATCACCTATCTGACCGCCGTGGTGCTTGGCCTCGCCTTCGTCGCACAATCCTTCGGCATGGTTTTCCTGGCCATCAAATGGCTCGGCGTCGCCTATCTCGCCTTTCTCGGCTGGCGCTTCTGGAACAGCGGCATCACGCCCGAGACCGTCGAGGCCGGAAAAGGCAAGGGCGGCTTGCTGTCGAGCTTTGCCGCCGGCCTGACCGTTACCCTCGGCAATCCGAAGACGATGATCTTCTATCTCGCGATCACGCCGACCATCGTCGACCTGAAAACCATCACGCTGGCGGATTACGGCATCCTCGTCGCGCTGACCGTTGTCGTCCTGTTGGTGGTGCTGGTGCCGTATCTGGCGCTGGCGGCCAAGGCGCGCTGGTTTCTGAAATCGCCCCGCGCGCTCAAGGCGCTGAACCGCACGGCGGCCGGCTTCATGGTCGGTGCTGCTGCAGCGATTGCCGCTCGGCAATAGAGAGCTTTCCGCCAAAGCATTTCGCAAACGGGCCTTTGCGAGAAATGCTTTTCCGGGACGGCACGGTTTTAGACACAGGGCCCACTCGGATATTTTCAGCCGACAGTCTATCTTGCGCGACCGAAGGCCCTATCTTGCCGGCTGCAATTCCACTGCCTGAAATCCTTACTCGCCTGAAATTCTGGGAGCGAAACCAATGAACAAGCCCGTCACAGCCCGTGTGCCCGGTCGCGGCCGCGTCTACAATTCCATCACCGATACGATCGGCGACACGCCCCTGGTGCGGCTCGACAAGTTCGCCAGGGAAAAGGGCATCGTCGCCAATCTCATCGCCAAGCTCGAATTCTTCAATCCGATCGCCTCGGTCAAGGACCGCATTGGCGTGGCGATGATCGAGGCGCTTGAGGCATCAGGCAAGATTTCTCCCGGCAAGACAACGCTGATCGAACCGACGTCGGGCAACACCGGCATCGCGCTTGCCTTCGCCGCCGCGGCCAAGGGCTACAAGCTGATCCTGACGATGCCCGAAACAATGTCGGTCGAGCGCCGGAAAATGCTGGCGCTGCTCGGCGCCGAGTTGGTGCTGACCGAGGGTCCGAAAGGTATGAAGGGCGCCATCGCCAAGGCCGACGAACTGGCAGCGACGATCCCCAATGCGATCATCCCGCAGCAGTTCGAGAACCCGGCCAATCCGGAAATCCACCGCACGACGACGGCCGAGGAAATCTGGAACGATACGCATGGCGAGGTCGATATCTTCGTCGCCGGCATCGGCACCGGCGGCACCATCACCGGCGTCGGCCAGGTGCTGAAGAAGCGCAAGCCCTCCGTGCATGTCGTCGCCGTCGAGCCCGACTCCTCGCCGGTTCTGTCGGGCGGCCAGCCCGGCCCGCACAAGATCCAGGGCATCGGCGCCGGTTTTGCGCCCAAGATCCTCGACACGACGATCTATGACGAGATCGTCAAGGTGTCGAACGAGGATTCGGTGGCCAATGCCCGCCTCGTCGCCCGCCTCGAAGGCGTGCCGGTCGGCATCTCTTCGGGCGCCGCCCTGCAGGCGGCCATCGTCGTCGGCTCGCGGCCGGAGAACAAGGGCAAAAATCTTGTGGTGGTCATCCCGTCCTTCGCCGAGCGCTATCTGTCGACAATCCTGTTCGAGGGGCTGGGATCGTAGTCCGACGCTCCTTCGCGTCCAAGCTGGCCCGCTGAAAAAACGCGCGTGGCCGCCATCGGCGGCTTGAGCGCGGCACCGCTTCCGGTTCATATCGCCCCGGCCTGCTTTGCGCGGCCGGGGGAGAATTTTATGTACAAGCTTTATACCCGTCCTGGCAGCGGCGGCTTCGTCGTCGAGGCAGCGCTGGCGTTGGCGAATGCACAGTTCGAGCAGATCGACGTGCCGAAGACCGACCGGCCCGACCCCGCCTTCCTCGACATCAGTCCGTTGAACCAGGTGCCGGTGCTGACCTTGCCGGACGGAAGCTCGATGACGGAATCGGCGGCGATCTGCATCCTGCTTGCCGAGCGTCATCCCGATGCCAATTTGGCGCCGGCAGCAGACGCGCCTGCCCGCGCCGATTTCCTGCGCTGGATGGCCTTCATGTCGTCGGTGCTCTATCCGGCGGTGCTGCGTTTCTACTACGCATACCGCTACACTGCCGATCCCGAAGGCACCAAGGCGGTCAAGCAGGCAGCCGTGGCCGAGATGGACCGTGGCTTTGCCGTTCTGGATGCCGCGCTTGAAGGCCGTGACTGGCTGGTCGGCGACCGGGTGTCGCTGGCCGACATCTATCTGGTCATGCTGGTGGCCTGGCATCCCGACATCGACAGCGCGCGGACGGCATGGCCGAACATTGAACGCCTGTGGGCGCGGCTGCGCGACCATCCGCTGATGAAGACGCTCAACACCTCGCACGAGATGTGGCCGGGCTGAAGCTCAATTTCTGAGCACTGCCCGCTTTTCCTGCAGGAAGCGGCGCACCGCCGGGTCGCGCTCGAGGCCGATCGCCCGGTCATAGGCTTCGCAGGCTTGCAGTACCTGACCAAGCCTGGCCAGGAGACCGGCGCGTGCGGCCCAATAGGGCTGATAGTCATCAAGCCGTTTGTCGTCGCCCAGCACGTAGAGGGCCGCCAATCCCGCCACTGCGCCCTCGGCCTCGGCGATCGCCACCGCGCGGTTTATCGCCACCACCGGCGATCCTGCGATCGAAAGCAACGCGTCGTAGAACTCGCGGATCGCCGCCCAGTCGGTGCGGCCGGTCAGCCGTCGTGCCGCATGCGCGGACTGCACGGCCGCCTCAAGCTGGTAGCGGCCGATGATGCCCTTGGCCGCGGCGTGGGAAAGCAGCGCCTCCGCCTCATCGATCAGGGCGCGGTCCCATAGAAGGCAATCCTGTTCCGCCAGCGGCACGAAGTCGCCGGCGGCGCTGCGCCGTGCGGCGCGGCGCGACTCAGCAAACAGCATCAGCGACAGGAGGCCCAGCGCCTCCGGCTCCTCCGGCAACAGCGAAGCCACCAGCCGGCCGAGCCAAATGCCTTCGGTCGCCAGATTGCGCCCTCGCGTCTCGGTGCCCGCCGGGTCGGACCAGCCTTCGGCGAAGGCGGCGTAGATCGCTTCCAGCACCGCATCCAGCCGTTCGCCGAGTTCGGCCTGCTCCGGCACGCGGAACGGAATACCGGTTTCACGGATGCGGGACTTGGCTCGCACCAGGCGCTGGCCCATCGTTGCCGGCGAGACCAGGAAGGCGGAAGCGATCGTCGCGGCGTCGAACCCCAGCACCGTCTGCAGGATGAGCGGCGAACGCACGCTCGATTCGATCGCCGGATGGGCGCAGGCGAACATCAGCCGCAGCCGCTCGTCGGGCAGGTCTTCGTCGGTCATGCGCGCCTCCGCTTCCTCGGCAATCAGCTTGAGATGCTCGCGGCCGGCCTCGCTGGTCAGCCGGCGCCGCACCGCATCGACGCGGCGCCGCCTTGCCACCGCCAGCAGCCAGGCTTCCGGTTTCTTGGGTACGCCGGTTCTTGGCCAGCGTTCGAGGGCGGCGGCAAAGGCATCGGCCAGCGCGTCCTCGGCTGCGGCCACGTCGCGCGTGCGGGCCGCGAGCCAGGCGACAAGCTTGCCGTAGCTTTGCCGGGCGGCGGTTTCCGCTGCCGCCCGCGCGATCTCCAGGCCACTTTCCATCACATGGTCTGTTCCCAGATCGGCCGCAGCTCGACCGTGCCGGCGCTGGCCGCGGGGCAGCGCGCCGCCCAGGCGATAGCGGCATCGGCATCCTCGGCCTCGATCATGTAGAAGCCCGCAAGCTGCTCCTTGGTGTCGGCATAGGGGCCATCGAGCACGTTGGTCTTGCCATTGACCATCCGCACCGAAGTGGCGGCCTGGGTCGGCTTCAGCCGGTCGCCGGCCAGCCAGGCGCCGGACTTCTTCAACGCATCGGTATACGCGCCATAGGCAGCGCTGATCTCGTAGGTCTTATCGGTCGGCGCGGCCGCCATCGCGGCTTCATTGACGTAGATCAAAAGCATGTATCGCATGGTCTTCTCCCGTTGTTTCGAAGGCTGCTTCGTTTGCGAGCCGGACGTATGTCGCGCGGCCCTGGCCGATTTCGACAGGCATTGGAAAAATCTTTCGGCTCCGAAGACATTTCACGCAAGCGGCCATCTGTGCATCCCGCACTCAACCATTCGTCTAACGCATGGGATTGCGGGTTGGCATTTCCATCTCGCTGTCTAAACTCGCTTCTGTTCGCGTCAGGGAGGTGATGCGGCTGCTATTTCAGGGAGGAAATCAGATGTTCCATTTCAGGACGAAACTTGTTGCGGCCGGCGCCGTGGCGCTGTCGCTTGGCCTAGGCGCTGTTTCCGCCAAGGCGCAGGAATTCATCAACGTGCTCACCGGCGGCACATCTGGCGTCTATTATCCGCTCGGCGTGGCACTGTCGGAAATCTACGGCAAGGGCATCGAAGGTGCCCGCACCCAGGTGCAGGCAACAAAGGCTTCGGTCGAAAACCTCAATCTGTTGCAGCAGGGCAAGGGCGAGATCGCGTTTGCGCTGGGCGATTCCGTCAAGCTGGCCGCCGAAGGCAATGCCGAGGCCGGTTTCCCCGGCAAGCTCGATAAGTTGCGCGGCATCGCAGCCATCTATCCCAACTACATCCAGATCGTCGCCAGCCGGGAGTCCGGCATCAAGACGCTGGCCGACCTCAAGGGAAAAAGCCTGTCGGTCGGCGCGCCGGCCTCCGGCACCGAGCTCAATGCCCGCGCCATCTTCGCCGCCGCCGGGTTGAAGTATGAGGATCTCGGCCGGGTCGAGTATCTGCCCTTCGCCGAATCGGTCGAGCTGATCAAGAACCGGCAGCTCGACGCCACGCTGCAATCGGCCGGGCTCGGCGTCGCCTCGATCCGCGACCTCGCCACCTCCGTGCCGATCAATGTCGTGGCGGTGCCGGCCGAGGACGTCGCCAAGATCGGCGCGCCCTATCTGTCGGTGGTCATTCCCAAGGGCACTTATGAAGGCCAGAGCGAGGATGTCGCCACCGCCGCCGTCGGCAATTTCCTCATCACCCGCGCCGATGTCTCCGACGAGACCGCCTACCGGATGACCAAGCTGATGTTCGACCATCTCGACCAACTGGCCGCGGCGCATGCCGCCGCCAAGGCGATCGACCCGGCCAAGGCGCTCGACGGCATGCCGGTGCCGCTGCACCCCGGTGCCGAGCGATACTACAAGGAGAAGGGCTTGTTGAAGTAGGGCGGATCCGTCGGATGACCGAAGCAACGTCTGGAACATCAACCGACGGCAAATCCGCCACCTTCCATCTGCCTGCCGTCGAAGAACAGGTCGAAGGGCTGCCGCCGGGCTTCGGCGACGGCCTTGCGGGCAAGGCCGCCTTTCTCATCGCCGTCGCCTTTTCCGTGTTCCAGATCTATGTCGCCGCCTATGGCAGCATTCCGAGCCAGGTGGTGAGGGCCATGCATGTCGGCTTCCTGCTGCTGCTCGGCTTTGGCCTGATCGCCAATCTGCGCGCCAAGAGCATGCCGGCGAAAGCCGCGTTCTGGACGCTCGGGGCGCTCGGCTTCGGCACCGGCCTCTACAATTGGGTGTTCTACACTGATCTGATCCGCCGCTCCGGCTTCCTGACCACGCCGGACCTCATCGTCGGCGCGGTGCTGGTGGTGCTGGTCTTCGAGGCAGCGCGGCGGCTGATGGGCCTGCCGCTGGCGGTCATCGCTTTCATCTTTCTCGCCTACTGCTTTTTCGGCAACCATTTGCCGCCGCCGCTCATCCATCGCGGCTATGATTTCGCCCAGATCGTCGACACCTTCGCCTACGGCACCGAAGGCATCTACGGCACACCGATCTATGTCTCGGCTGCCTACATCTTCATCTTCGTCGTCTTTGCCGCCTTTCTCGAACGCGCTGGCATGATCGCGCTGTTCAACGATTTCGCGCTTGGCCTGGTCGGCTCGTGGCGCGGCGGCCCGGCGCAGGTCTGCGTGCTGTCCTCGGCGCTGATGGGCACCATTTCCGGCTCGGGTGTCGCCAATGTGGTGGCCAGCGGCCAGTTCACCATCCCGCTGATGAAGCGCTTCGGCTTCCGCTCGGCTTTTGCCGGCGCCGTCGAGGCGACCTCCTCGATGGGCGGCCAGATCATGCCGCCGGTGATGGGCGCGGTCGCCTTCATCATGGCCGAGACGCTGAACGTGCCTTATGCCGAAGTGGTCAAGGCGGCGATCATCCCGGCGCTGCTCTATTTCGGCGCCTGCTTCTGGCAGGTGCATCTGGAAGCCGGCAAGGCGGGCCTGCACGGCATGGCCAAGGCCGAGCTGCCCAATCCGTGGGACGCGGTGCGGCAACACTGGCCGCTGGTGCTGCCGCTGGCCGCGCTCATCTACCTGCTGTTTGCCGGCTATACGCCGATCTTCGCCGGCACGATGGGCCTGGCGCTGACCATCGTGCTCATCCTCGGCACGCCGTTGGCGGCAGCGATCGGGCCGCTGGCCTTCCGCATCGTCTTCTGGATCGCGCTCGGGCTTGCCGCCGCTTCGTTCATGAAGTTCGGCGTCAACCTCCTCGGCCTGGTGATCGCCGCACTGGTCGTCGCCTGCTTCACGTTCAAGGGCGGCCGCGAGACGTTGCAAATCTGTGTCGACTCGCTCGCCGAAGGCGCCAAGAACGCGCTGCCGGTCGGCATTGCCTGCGCCATTGTCGGCATCGTCATCGGCACGCTGACGCTGACCGGCATCGCCTCGACCTTCATCGGCTGGATCATCTCGATCGGCGAGGACAATCTGTTCCTGTCGCTGGTGCTGACCATGGTCACCTGCCTGGTGCTGGGCATGGGCATTCCGACCATTCCCAACTACATCATCACCTCGTCGCTGGCCGGGCCGGCGCTGCTCGAGCTTGGCGTGCCGCTGCTGGTCAGCCACATGTTCGTGTTCTATTTCGGCATCATGGCCGATTTGACGCCCCCGGTGGCGCTGGCGGCGTTCGCCGCCGCACCGATGGCCAGGGAAAGCGGCCTGAAAATCGGCATCCAGGCGACCAAGCTGGCCATTGCCGGCTTCGTCGTGCCGTTCATGGCGGTCTACACGCCGGCGCTGATGCTGCAGGACGCAGGTCCGATCGCCGCCCAGTTCGGCTATCCCGTCGAGGTCGGCTACATCGTCGCCAAGGCGTGCATGGGCATCGTGCTGTGGGGTGCCGCCGCCGTCGGTTTTCTGGTCACCCGCATGGCGTGGTGGGAGCGGCTCGTCGCCTTCGCGGCCGGCGTGCTGCTGGTCGCCGCGGTGCCGCTCACCGACGAGGCCGGCTGGGTGCTGGCGCTGGCCTGGATCGGCTGGCACTGTTTTCGCGCGCGGCAGGCTTCAGTCAGAACATGAGCCTGTGCATCCTGGCCGCGGGCAAGACGGTAACGCTCTCCGTCGCCGCCTTCACGCTGTCCTGGACGCATTCGGTGGAACGGACGCGCTGGCAAGAAGACTGGAAGGTCACGTCCTCCGGCCTGCAGGTGGTCGAAGCCCGGATCGAGGGCTCGGGCGCCGGCATGGAGCCGCCGGAAGGCGCGGTGCTGAAGGAGGGTTGGTGGAGCTATGCGCCTGATGTCGGCCCGCAGCGGCGCGTCGTGCTCGCCGCTTCAGGTGCAACCAGCGACGGCTGGACACTGTGCACGGTTCAGGGCTGCCGGGAATTGGGGAGGACGGCAGGCGGACCGATCGTGCTCGAGCCGTGCCGGCCGGATGGCACGAGCCAGCCGCGGTAGCGCATAGCCACACCCTCAGCCAAGGAACCGCTTGCGCAGCTCCGGAGAAGGAATGTCGCAAGCATCCTTCCTGCCGAACAGGGCGTAGCGGTTCCTGGCGATGCGATCATAGAGCCAACCACGCAGCGGGCGCGGCAACAGCAACAGTGCCTTGGCCGCCCGCCAAGGCCAGCCGAGTTCCGCCATGACGGCGACAAAACTGTCCAGCCGCGTGAAGGCGACGCCGTCGATCAGGACGAGATTGGTTTCGTAAGAGTCGGTGCGCAGTCCATGCTTCCGGAACAGCGCTTCACCGAAGGGCGACTGCGCGGTGGCGAAGCGGAAACGGCCTTGGCGGTCGAGCCTGACCACCATGCGCACGAAACCGGAGCAGAGCACGCAGACGCCATCGAAAACGATCAATGGATGGCGTGAGTCGAGAACTGTTTCGAAGGGACGAGTTGACTGGGGTCGAACTGGTTGAAGATGGTCCGTCACGCTGGCCTCGGCTGCTCGTGTCCTATGACACTAAGCCGGCCAGCGATGGTATCAAAGCCGTGGCGATGTCGCACGGCGCCTGTCGGCGAGAGCGGGACGCTCGGCGCGATAGGTGGTGGCGCGGATAGAGGCGGCCGGCCTGCAGATCCGGCTGTTGTGGCGATTTTCGAAAGCCATGATCAGTGCGCGCCCAGCGAGTTGCCGCGACGGGCGCAGGCCGGGCCGGGGCCGCGCATGTAATAGCGTTCGGGCCGGTAGGTCGGCGCAACGAATTCGCGGATGGCGGCGGCATAGCCGATGAGGTGCGCGAGGAAGTTCATTACCTTGTCCCTGTCCCGATTTTCGGATGTCCCTTCCGAATTGCGGTCATCATAGCGTCGAGGCGTGAATAGTCGGTGAACGTGATGTTAATATCTGGTCGAAAATGCCTTGCTTCGTGGCTGGAATGCGGCTGATTCGGGGTCTTTCCGTGCAGTTGGTTGGCATTCCGGCCAATGTGACTTTTGCATCACATATGTTTCGTTTGAATGTCGCCTGCGCGCGGTTCTGTTTCAACTTTTGCCGAGCCCGCGAAATTTCCGTGCTGGCGGCCAGAACCACTCAGGCGGCCCCTTGGCATCCAGATCGGCGCGGGAGCGCGGAACTGGAGCGCGATCTGTCCGTTCTCACCTTCATCTGGTTCTGAAGGGAAGATATCATGGCGCCGCGTCCGGCCTGGAGAGGCTATCTGAAGCTTTCGCTGGTCACCTGTGCCGTCGAACTGACCAATGTCGTCACCCATACGGAGCGGGTCTCGTTTCGCATTCTCAACCGCAAGACCGGCAACACGGTGAAGCGCCTCTATGTCGATGCCGAAACCGGCAAGCCGTTGGAGGAGGATGACGAGATCAAGGGTTATGAACTCGACGATGGCAATTTCATCCATATCGAGGAAGACGAGATCGAGGCGGTGCAGATCGAATCCTCGCACACGATGGCGCTCGACGGTTTCGTCGACAAAGCTTCGATCCAGCAGATCTATCTCGACACGCCCTACTATGTGGCGCCCGCCGACAAGGTGTCGGAAGAGGCGTTCGCCGTCATTCGCGATGCGATGGCGGGCAAGAAGATGGCCGGGCTGGCGCGTATCGTGCTCTACCGACGCGAACGGCCGGTGGTGATCGAACCGCTCGGCAAGGGCATGGTGCTGACGACGCTGCGCTACGACAACACGGTACGGCAACCGGACACCGTCTTCGGCGACATCGAGCCCGTGAAGACCGATCAGGAGATGACCGATCTGGCCGAGTTGATCATCGACAAGAAGAAGACGAAGTTCGATCCCTCGAAATTCGACGACAAATACGAGGACGCGCTGCTGGAGCTGATCCGCGCCAAGAAGGCCGGCCACAAGGCGCCGAAGGCCAAGGCGGCGCCCAAACCTTCCAATGTCGTCAATCTGTTCGACGCGCTGAAGAAGAGCCTGTCGGACTCCGGGTCATCGAAAACATCTTCGTCGGCGAAGGCCAGGCCAGCGGCCAAACGCGCCAAGTCGAAAGCCAGCGCGCCCAAACGCAAATCGGCGTGAGGAACCCAACGGATGGCCAGCCTCGAACAATATCACTCCAAGCGCGATTTCAAGAAAACCGCCGAACCGGCCGGCAAGGTCGCCCGGACCAAGCAGGGCGAGGCCGGCGGCATCTTCGTCATCCACAAGCATGCCGCGACGCGGTTGCATTACGACTTGCGGCTCGAGCATGACGGCGTGCTGTGGAGTTGGGCGGTGACGCGCGGCCCGAGCCTCGACCCGCATGAGAAGCGACTGGCTGTCCATGTCGAGGATCACCCGATCGACTATGCGCCGTTCGAAGGCACCATTCCCAAGGGCGAATATGGCGGCGGTTCGGTTATCGTTTGGGACGAGGGCACCTGGATTCCCGAGATCGACCCGGCCAAGGCGATGAAAAAGGGCCATATCAGCTTCGAGCTCAGGGGACACAAGCTGCATGGGGCATGGCATCTGGTGCGGCTGAAGCCGCGAGCGGGTGAAAAGCGCGACAACTGGCTGCTGATCAAGTCGGACGATGCCGCAGCGCGTCCCGGCGAGGACATCCTCAAGGAAGCGCCTGAATCGGTGAAGTCCGGCCTGACGATCGAGGAGGTCGGCGAGGGCAAGACCGCGAAGGGCGAGAAGCCGAAAGTCTGGCATTCCAACAAGCCGGCCGCCGTCAAGACAAAAGCCGGCAAACGCCTCGACTTTATCGAGCCGCAGCTGGCCACGCTCGAGCGCGATGCGCCGCCGGGCAAGGACTGGCTGCACGAAGTGAAGTTCGACGGCTATCGCATGCAGGCGCAGATCGCCGGCACCGATGTGCGGCTGCTGACCCGCACCGGCCTCGACTGGACGAAGAAATTCGGCGGCGAGATCGTCGCGGAGCTGGCCGGGCTGAAGTGCAGCGACGCCATCATCGATGGCGAGGTGGTGGTGCTGGCCGACAGCGGCGTCTCGTCTTTCGCGCTGCTGCAGCAGGACCTGTCGGCGAAGCGGACCAATCGCTTCATCTATTACGTGTTCGACCTGATGCGGCTCGATGGGCAGGATCTTCGGCGCGAGCCGCTGGTCGAGCGTAAGCAGGCCTTGCAGGAACTGCTCGGCGAACAGTCCGACAATGCGGCGGTCCGCTTCAGCGACCATTTCGCCGAACCCGGCAAGATCATGCTGGAGCATGCCTGCCGGATGGGCCTGGAAGGCGTCGTCTCCAAGCGTGCCGATGCACCCTACCGCAGCGGCCGCGGCCCGACCTGGGTCAAATCGAAATGCACGGCGCGGCAGGAATTCGTCATCGGCGGCTACCTGCCGTCGGACAAGACCGGGCGCGGACTGCGCTCGATCCTGGTCGGCTTCCACGAGGGCGGCAAGCTGCATTATGCCGGCCGCGTCGGCACTGGTTTTTCGGGCAAGGGCGCCAATGAGCTGAAGGCAAAACTCGATGCGTTGACGGCAAAATCATCGCCCTTCGCCACCGCCGTGCCGAAGGGCAAGGGCCTGGTCTGGGTCAAGCCTGAACTTGTCGGCGAAGTGGAGTTTCGCAGCTGGACCTCGGACCGTATAATACGCCACGCCTCGTTCCAGGGGTTGCGCGAGGACAAGCCGGCGGAGGAAGTCGTGCAGGAAAAGCCCAAAGCGGCGACAGGCAAGCCATCGACAGGCAAGAGCACGGCCAAGCCGGCATCAGGCGGCAAAGCCGCCGGGTCGATCACGACCACGGTCAAACTCTCGCATCCCGACAAGCTGCTGTGGCCGGACGAAAACATATCCAAGCAGGGCCTGCTCGACCATTACGCACAGGTTTGGCCGCGCATGGAACAGTTCGTGGTCAACCGGCCGCTCAGCCTGGTGCGGGCGCCGGACGGCGTCGGCGGCCAGCGTTTCTTCCAGAAGCATGCCTCGGCTGGCATGAGCGACAAGATCGCGCGCATGAAGGACCCGACCGACGGCGAGGAAATCCTGTTCATCCGGGATTTCGATGGTGTTGCCGCACTGGTCCAGTATGGCGTGGTCGAGATCCACATCTGGGGGTGCACGATCGATGAGATCGAGAAGCCCGACCAGATCATCTTCGATCTCGATCCCGATGAAGGTGTCGACGTGAAGGCGGTGCGCGAGGCGGCACTCGATATCCGGGGCAAGCTCGACGAGCTGTCGCTGCCGAATTTCGTCAAGACCTCGGGCGGCAAGGGCTATCACGTGCTGGTGCCGCTGAAACCGGCGGCGGATTGGGATGCGGTGAAGGGCTTCGCCCATGACTTTGCCCGCGCGTTGGAGCAGGGTGCCCCCGATCGCTACACGGCGACGCTGTCGAAAAAAGCGCGCACGGGAAAGATCTTCGTCGACTATCTGCGCAACGGCAGGGGCTCGACGACGGTCGCGCCCTATTCCTCGCGCGCCAAGAAAGGCGCCACCGTGTCGATGCCGGTGACCTGGCCAGAGATCGAGGCCGGCTTGCCGCCGAACGCTTTCCCGATCGGCGACAAGACGACGCTGAAGCAGCTGGCGAAAGCCGATCCGTGGAGGGAATTTTTCAAGCAGGGGAAGGCGTTGAAGCGGGGGTAGTTCGCGCAATTTGCCAGCGCAGCGATCCTTCGCGCCCCCTCTGGCCTGCCAGCGTGACGAAATCAGCGTCGGCTCCTCAGCTCAGAAACACCTTCTCGAAAGCCTGCTTGCCCGGCAGCGAGAAAATCACCGCGCGGCTGTCCTTCTCGCGGCGCGCCCATTTCTCGGCAAGGATCTTGTCGAGGATGGCGGCGCCCAGCGTGCCGGCGAGGTGCGAACGGCGCACGCTCCAGTCGAGGCAGGCGCGGCATACCGGCCGGCGCGGCTTGGTGTAGACGTCGATGCCGATCGCGGCGAAATGCGAAGCCGCCGATGGCCCGAGCCTGATCTCTTGTTCGTCGCGGACCAGTACGTTCTTGGCGACGAGCCGGTCGAGCATCGCCACTGCCTGCTCGCCGGCGAGGTGATCGTAGCAGACGCGCGCCACGCGCATCGCTGCATCGCGCGGACCCGGCCGCACACGCTTTGGACCGACGGCTTCCGCGACGCCTGTGATGGCTTCGATCATGCCCGCCACCTGCGGTCCGGCGAGGCCGTAATAGCGATGCCGGCCCTGGCTCGCCACCGTGAGCAGCCCACCTTCCATCAGTTTGCCCAGGTGCGAGCTGGCGGTCGGCAGCGAGACGCCGGCCTCGAGCGCCAGCTCGCTTGCCGTCAGCGCCGTGCCGCCCATCAGGGCATTTAGCATGTTTGCCCGTGCCGGGTCGCCGACCAGGCTGGCGATGCGGGCGATGTCGGGTCCTTCGCGCATAGTTCGTTCCTCATCGAAGCGTTCTTGTCAGATAATCACTATTCTCCGGTGAGATCAAGGAGACGACGATGGCCGCACGAACCGCTTTCCCCTCAGCCCCGCTCCACAGCCGTCGGTTCTTCCCGTTCGTCAGCTGGTTGCGTTCGCGGCTGCTGGCCCGCTGGTATGACCGCCATCTGCAGCGTCTCGACCTTGCCGAGATCGACGACCATCAGCTGCGCGACCTTGGCCTGACGCGGCAAGACGTGCGCCGCGAATGCGCGAAGTCCTTCTGGCAGCCCTAGCAGACCAGTCGGCACGACGTTTCGATGTCGTTCAAACTATTGACGCAGCCCCGAGGAGACCACAATGACCATCACCTGCTTCATCCGCTACGAGATCGACCCGTTCGGCAAGGCGGCCTTCGAGGAGTATGCGCGCAACTGGGGTCAGGCCATTCCGCGCTGCGGCGCCGATCTGATCGGCTATTACGCGCCGCATGAGGGCTCGGCGACGACCGCCTATGCGGCCTATAACATCGAAAGCCTGGCCGCCTACGAAGCCTATCGCGCCCGGCTTGCCGCCGATCCCGCCGGCAAGGCAAACTACGAGTTCGCCAAACGCGAGAGATTCATCCTGAAGGAGGATCGCATGTTCCTGAAACTGGCCTCAGGCCCGCACGCGAAACTGGTGCTGCCGTGATTGCCGTCATCTTCGAGGTCGAACCGGCGGAGGGCCGGCGCGATGCCTATCTGAGCATCGCCGCGGACCTGCGTCCGCTGCTCGACGGCATTGACGGCTTTCTCTCCATCGAGCGTTTTCAGAGCCTGGCCGATCCGAACCGCATCCTGTCGCTGTCGTTCTGGCGAGATGAGGAAGCCGTGAAGGACTGGCGCAACACCGAGGAACACCGGCAGGCGCAGAAGGCCGGTCGCGGCGGCATCTTTGCCGGCTACCGATTGCGCATCGCCCATGTCGTGAGGGACTATGGGCTGACGGAAAGGGACGAGGCGCCGGCCGACAGTCGGGCGGTGAATGGGTGAGTGAGGCTACTCACGCATTCCCGATCAGCACGCCGGCCGCGAACACCAGGGCGCCGCCCAGCACCACCTGGAAGGCGGCGCGCAGGAAGGGCGTCTGCATGTAGCGGTTCTGGACAAAAGCGATCGCCCACAATTCGAAGAACACCACCACCGCGGCAACCCCGGTCGCCGTCCAGAAATGCGGAATGAGATAGGGGAGTGCATGCCCGAGACCGCCTAGCGTCGTCATGATGCCGACGGTCAGACCGCGCTTGAGCGGCGAGCCGCGGCCCGACAGCTTGCCGTCGTCTGAAGCGACTTCGGTGAAGCCCATCGAAATGCCGGCGCCGATCGAGGCGGCAAGCCCGACCAGCAGCGTCTGCCAGGTGTCATGCGTGGCAAAGGCGGCAGCAAAGATCGGCGCCAGTGTGGACACCGATCCGTCCATCAGCCCGGCCAGCCCTGGTTGCACATAGGTGAGGATGAACTGGCGCTGCTCGGCGGCGGTCTCTTCATCCTTCACTTCGCCCGGCACATGTTTCTGCTCCAGCCGCTGCGCCAGTGTCTCATGGCCCAGTTCGGCCACCGCCAGATCGTCGAGCAGTTTTCGCGTCGAGGCATCCGCCGTGCGCTTGGCAGCCTCGACATAGAAAAGGTAGGCTTGCCGCTCCATCGCCTCGGCCTGGCTGCGCACGTGCTCGATGCCGAGCGGCCGGACCAGCCAGTCGGGCTTGCGCTCGTAATAGCCCTTCACATGTTCGCGCCGGATCAGCGGAATGCGCTCGCCGAAACGCTTGCGGAAAAGCTCGATCAGCGAATCGCGATGGCCATCCTCTTCCTCGGCCATCTCCTCGAACACTTTTGCCGATTGCGGGAAGTTTTCCGTCAGGCCGTCGGCATAGGCCCGATAGATGCGACCGTCATCCTCCTCGGACGAAATGGCCAGCGCCAGGATCTCCTGTTCGGAAAGCGATTCGAAGGGGCGGCGGCCGAAGCCGAAAACACGGGAAAGCATGAGGAATTCACCCTAGTTTAGAATAGTTCTAAACTAGGGCTCAAGGTGCCTCCGGTCAATTGCGCGCTTGGGTCGCGGTCAAGAATTGTTGAAGCTCGCATGCCGGGCCGACCCCTTCATTATCAGTGAATGTTCACCTATATAATTCAACCCAGCCAGAACAAGGAACCCGCAGATGACGGCAAAACAGCCTCCGCATCCCTATGACCCAAAGCCCGTTCTCGATCTCATCGCCAGCATCGAGGCCGATCTGCAGCGCCTGAAAGGCCTGGTCGAGCAGCAGGTCGAGAAATTCGACCCCGCCAATCCGCACAACAAGGCGCCGGACGGCAAACTGACCGAGGAAGGCGTCGAGTGCTGCTACCGCATGTTCGACGAGGGCAAGTCGCGCTATTCGGTCGCCCAGCAGATGAAGATATCCTTTGCCGCCGCCAGCCACCGCTTCAACAACTGGCGCAAGCTGGGCGGGAGCAAGAGGCAGAGGACGCTGTTGGGGTGAAACTCGTGAGACGGCGGCGGGACGGCGCCCCCCTCTGTCCTACCGGACATCTCCCCCACGTGGGGGAGATTGTCAGCTTCATTAGGTGTGCCCCTTCTTCAACGTTGGAAATTGGCGAAAGCGGATACCCAGCCGATCTCCCCACCCGTGGGGAGATGTCCGCAGGCCAGAGGGGGGCGTGCAGCCGAGGCGTTGGCGACCGTCTCGCTAAACCTTGTAACGGTCACATTTTTCCCATGGTGCGCCGCCTCCCTTTGCGGGCATCATGGAAAGACCCCTGTCCACTGGACCTCACATGACCGCCACCACCCCTCCCGGCATCGCCGACATCCACGCCGCCGCCGCGCGTCTCGCCGGCCTGATCGTCGAAACCCCGTTGATCGAATCGCAGGAGCTGAACAAGCGCTTCGGCGGCCGCATCCTGTTCAAGCCGGAGACGCTGCAGCGTACCGGCTCGTTCAAGTTCCGTGGTGCCTACAACAAGCTGTCGTCGCTGAGCGACGAAGAACGCAGCCAGGGCGTCGTCGCCTTCTCGTCGGGCAATCATGCGCAGGGTGTCGCCGCTTCGGCCGCGATGTTCGGCGTCAAGGCGGTCATCGCCATGCCTTCAGACGCGCCGGCGATGAAGATCGCTAACGTCCGCAAGATGGGGGCGGAGGTGGTGCCGTTCGACCGCTTTCGCGACGACCGCATGAGCGTGGTTCGCCCTTACGTGGAAAGAGGCATGGTGCTGGTGCCACCCTTCGACGACCCGGCCATCATTGCGGGCCAAGGCACGATCGGCCTCGAATTGATGCGCCAGGCAAAAGCGCTTGGCGTCGACCTCGACGCGGTCGTCATTCCCTGCGGCGGCGGCGGCCTGACCAGCGGCATTTCGGTTGCCGTCAAGGACGCCTCGCCCAACACTGCGGTCTGGGCGGTGGAGCCCGAGCATTTCGACGACACCCGCCGGTCGCTGGCCGCCGGCGCCAGGGTGTCGAACGAACCCGGCCACGCGTCGATCTGCGACGCGATCCTGACCGCGGAGCCCGGCCTGATCACCTTCGAGATCAACCGCAGGAACCTGGCAGGCGGCATCGCCGTTTCCGACAAGGCGACGGCACAGGCGATGCGCGACGCCATGGCCTATCTCAAGCTGGTGGTCGAGCCCGGCGGCTGCGTGGCGTTGGCGGCGCTGTCGTCGGGCGAGATCGAACTGTCCGGCAAATGCGTTGCCGTGGTGCTGTCCGGCGGCAATGTCGATTTCGGCACTTATGCCGGGATCATGGCCGCGGCTTGAGACGGGATGTCCAAAGGATCCGACATGGATCTGAGGCAGGTTTCGCCTTGGATCACTCCTCGCCCGCCTCCAAATCGTCGCCGGGCTGAACATGGTCATCTACCGCCCGCTCACGCGTTCTGAGCTGCCCGACGATACGGCATCCCTTGCCCGCACTCTCATCGGCAAGATCGTGGTGCGCGAACTGCCCGAAGGCATCGCCAGCGGCCGCATCGTCGAGACCGAGGCCTATGTGACCGGCGATGCCGCCGGGCACGGCTACCGGGGCCAGACGCCGCGCAACCGTTCGTTGTTTCTCGAGGCTGGGCACGCTTATGTCTATCTCGCCTACGGCATCTCCTACATGCTCAACGTCTCGAGCGAGATGCCAGGGGTCGGAACCGGCGTGCTCATCAGGGCGCTCGAGCCGCTCGAAGGCATTGCGCTCATGCGGCTCAATCGCGGCATCGAGCGCTTGCGCGACCTTGCGCGAGGACCGGGAAGGCTAGCCCAGGCACTGCGGATCGATCGTTCGCTCGACGGGCTCGATCTTTGCCGCAAAGGCCCGCTATGGCTGGCAACCGACGAGCATCAAGGCGGCGACATCGCCCAAGGCATCCGGATCGGCATTACAAAGGATGCCGATCGCCCGCTGCGGTTTTACGTCAAGGGGAGCGCCTTCGTCAGCGGCCCGAAATCGCTCAACGGTTAGTGGCAGTTATAAACCATGGAGATTGGCGAAAGCATTTCTCCCTTCGTCATCCACGGGCGGAGCAAGGAGCGAAGGCTGGTAGCAAGACTGGAGGTCGTGCGGCGTCTAATCCAGTGTCCGCCTGAATCGCACCAATGCTACGCCGGCAAACAAAGCCACGAACACCACCAGCCAGCCGATCTCCGTTGCCACGGCCGGCAGTTCGGCCCCCTTCAGCATCACCGCGCGGGTGATGCGTAGGAAATGCGTCAGCGGGAATATCTCGCCGAAGATTTGTGCCCAGTCCGGCATGCCGCGATACGGGAACATGAAGCCGGACAGCATGATCGACGGCAGGAAGAAGAAGAAGGTGAGTTGGAGCGCCTGCATCTGCGTGCGGGCGATGGTCGAAATCGTGTAGCCGAGCAGCACTAGCGCCAGCACGAAGATCAGCACGGCGGTCAGGAGCAGCGACATCGATCCGGTGAAGGGGATGGCGAACAGAAGTTTCGCCGCCGCCAGCACCACCACCACCTGCACGCCGCCGACCGCCAGATAGGGCAGCACCTTGCCCATCATGATCTCGAGCGGGCTGGACGGCATCGCCAGCAGGTTCTCCATCGTTCCGCGCTCGGTCTCGCGTGTCAGCGCGATCGAGGTCATCATCACCATGGTCATCTGCAGGATGACGCCCAGCAGGCCGGGCACGATGTTGTATTGCGAGATGCCTTCGGGATTGTAGCGCCGGTGTACGACGACATCGAGCTGACCCTTGGCGGCCTCGGCGGCGGCTTCCTGCGTGCCTTGCGCCCTCAGCAGCGCCTGGCTGGCGACTGTGCCGAGCGTCGAGATGGCGCCGCTGGCCACCGCCGGGTCGGTGGCGTCGGCCTCGATGAGTATCTGCGGGCTGTTGCCGCTCTCCACCCTCCTGGCGAAATCGGCCGGGATGGTGACGACGAAGGCAACGTCGCCGCGCGATATCAGGAACTCGGCCTCGGCGGCACTTTGCGCGACATGGTCGAAACGATAGTAACCGGTGGTCTGCAGCGCCGCGACAATGGCGCGCGTATAGGGATCGTTGCTCGTCGCCACGAGTGCTGCCGGCAGGCTTTTCGGGTCGTTGTTGATGGCGTAGCCGAAAAGCACCAATTGTATCAGCGGCACGCCGAGCATCATGGCGAAGGTGATGCGGTCGCGCCGCATCTGGATGAATTCCTTGATCAGCAAGGCGCCAAGCCGGGCGAAGGAAAAGACGCTGTTCATTCCATGTTGTCCTTCGAGCCGGACATGAACTGGATGAAGACGTCCTCGAGGCTGGTTTCGCCGGGCGAAACTTTCACGCCCTTGTGCTCTCTCTCGACATCGGCAAGCACGGCTTCGAGCTTCTTCTTGTCGGAGCCGACGACATGCAGCGTCGCGCCGAACGGCGCCACCTGATCGACGCCGGGGCGGCCCTGAAGCGCTTCGGCGACCTGATCGAGGCGCGGACCCTGCAGGACGAAGGTGGTCAGCCCGGCATTTTTCACCACTTCGGCGACAGTGCCGGTGGCCAGCATCTTGCCATAGGAGATGTAGCTGATGCGGTGGCAGCGCTCGGCTTCGTCCATATAGTGGGTGGAGACCAGCACGGTCAGCCCGCCGCTGGCGAGGCGATGGATCTCGTCCCAGAACTCGCGCCTCGCCTTCGGGTCGACACCGGCCGTAGGCTCGTCGAGCAGCAGCAATTTCGGCTTGTGCATGATGCAGGCGGCCAGCGCCAGCCGCTGCTTCCAGCCGCCCGACAAGGTGCCGGCCAGCTGGTTGCGGCGCGACGTCAGGCCGAGGTCCTCCAACGTGCTCGCGACATGCCCCTCGACCGGCTTCAGCCGGTAGAGCCGCGCCACGAATTCGAGATTCTCGCCGATCGTCAGATCCTCGTAGAACGAGAATTTCTGCGTCATGTAGCCGACTTCGCGCTTGATGCGCAGGCTGTCGGTGCGGATGTTGAAACCGAGCACCGTGCCTTCGCCCTCGTCCGGCGTCAGCAGGCCGCACATGATGCGGATGGTGGTCGTCTTGCCCGAACCGTTGGGGCCGAGAAAGCCGACGATCTCGCCCTCGGCAACCGACATCGTCACATGGTCGACGACGGTCTTGTCGCCAAAGCGCTTGACCAGGCCGTGTACGTCGATGGCGTTCATCTTGCGCTGTCCGCCAGATCGACATCGACGATCTGGCCGGGCTGCAGCGGGCCGGCATCGCCCTCCGGCCGCGCCTCGACGAGGTAGACCAGCTTCTGCCGGTTCTCGAGCGAATAGATCACCGGCGGGGTGAACTCGGGATCCGGCGAGACGTAGCTGACGCGCGCCTTAACATCCGGGCCGCAGCCGTCGCAATGGACGCCGAGCAAGGTGCCGACCTTGACCGAGGAGAAGGCGCTCTCCGGGATATAGACGCTGAGCTTGACCGCGCCGTCGGGCAGGATCGAAATCACAGGCGCGGTCGGACCTGATGTATCGCCCGGATTGCGGATGACGTCGTTGACGCGGCCGGGCGAAGGGGCGGCCAGCACCCGTTTCGACAGCCGCCACTGCGCCTGCTCCAACGCGGCCTGCGCCTGCTTGACCTGATTGTCGGCGGCCTTGATCGTCTCGGGGCGCGCCGGCAGGCCGCCGACGGCGAGATTGGATTTGGCCTGGCCGACCTGCGCATTGGCCGTTTCGAGCGTGGCCGACGCGGTGTCGAAATCCGCTTGCGTGCCGGCGCCGCGCTTGAACAGATCGGCGGCGCGGTCGTATTTGCGCTTGGCGTCGGCGGCCTGGGCGCTGGCCATATCGACCTCGGCCTTCAGCACGGCGATCTCTTCCGGCCGCTTGCCGATCTGCAGGTCGGCCAATTGCGCCTGCGCCTGGGCAAGGCCGGCCTGCGCCTGCGCGACAGCGATTTTTGCGTCGGCACTTTCCAGCGTCACCACGGTCGTGCCAGGCACCACACGGTCGCCGCGCTTCACCGTGACGGTCTCTACCTGCGCCACCTCGATCGGCGCCAGCAGCACGTAGTCGCCTTCGACATAGCCGACGGCCAGCGGTGCTGCCGGGGCACAGGCCGAGAAGAGCTGCGCGGCGAGCGGCAGCGAACACAGAAAGCTCATGGTCTTTGCCCCTTTGTCTTTGCCCCTTTTCTGGCGGCCAGTATGGCCTTGAGATTGCCCGATGTGACCGCCACCACCTTGGCGGCCTCCGCGGCGCCGATATCGGGCCAGCCCATGCGGCGCATCACCGCCTCACGGCCGATGCGGAAATAGATGACCTGGCCGATCAGCGTGAACACGGTGAGCCTTGTGGCCTCGCTTTCGGCGGGCTCGCCAGTTGCCTGTTCCCACAGCTGGCACAGCCGGCGATGGCTCGGCTCGAAGACACCGTCATAGATACGATCGAGGGCTGCCGTTGGATGGGAAAGTTCGCGCAGGATGAACTGCACGATCTCACCGGCCTGCGGACTGGCCACGACAAAGCCGACCATTCGCTCCAGCGCCGCGAAGAGCTGCGCCTGCGCTGCCTCCGGACCGACCGGCGCGGGCGCCTGCGCATTGCCGAGCGCCGGGCCGGCGACCGTCTGGATGGTCTCGACGATAAAGTCGGCGGCGGCCGTGCGAAGACCCTCCTTGCCGCCGAAATGATAGGCGATCGAGCCGATATTGGCTCGCGCCTCGGCGGCGATCTCGCGCGTCGAGGTGCCGTCGAAGCCCTGCCGTCCGAACAGCTTCAGTGCCGCCTGGACAAGCGCCGCGCGCGTCATCTCGGCGGGCTCGCGACGAAGAACTTTGGGCTCAGGTAGTTTGATCATAAGTGCACTTTAATCAATCGATTGATTAACGTCAACTTCTGTTCGTCATTGTCTTGCCATCGACGGCGGCAAACGCTTTAGTGCGCGGCCATGGGCAAGGAAGTCGAACGAAAATTCCTGGTCACCAGCACCGCATGGCGGGAGTTGGCCGAGGCCAATATCCGCATTCTCCAGTTCTATCTCGCTGCCGGCCCCGGGCGCACAGTGCGCATCCGCATCAGCGACGGCACTTCCGCCAAGCTGACGCTCAAATTCGGCAGCAAAGCGCGCGAGCGCGACGAATTCGAATACCCGATCCCGCTGTCGGAGGCGGTGGAGATGCTGGACTTCGCCATCGGACGTGTCATCGAGAAGACACGTCACCATGTTAGGCACCGTGGCTATCTCTATGAAGTCGATGTCTTTGGCGGACCGCTTGCGGGACTTGTGGTCGCCGAACTTGAGACGCCGGAGGACGTGCCGGACGAAATGCTGCCCGACTGGCTCGGCCGTGAAGTCACCGGCGAGCAGAAATTCTACAACGCGTCGCTCGCCCTTGGTGGGATTCCGGAGATCGCCGCATGAGCTTTCGCATCGATCCGCGCCTGCCGCTGACCGGCGAGGTCAGGAGAATCCTTGCCGAGGAGATCGGCAAGGCGCTGCATCATCTTGACGCCGCACGGAGCCGGCCGGAACAGGCGCTGCACAAATGCCGCAAGCGGCTGAAGAGCGCTCGCGCCTTGCTGCGGCTTGTTCGTTCCGGTGACGAAACATTCTGTGAGACAGAAAACCAGTGCTACCGCAACGTGGCGGCCCTGCTTGCCGGCCCGCGCGAGGCGACAGCGCTGATCGAAACCATCGACCGCCTGGCGGCAAGCTTTCCCAAGGAGGGCGCCGACGATGGGCTGGGCGCGGTTCGCGACAGGCTGATCGCGCGCCAGCATGAATTGCACGAAGGTACAGGGCTCGAAGCGGCGATCGGCGCGGCGACCGCCGCCTGCGAGGAGGGCCTGCACCGCATCGGCACGCTGGCCTTGCCCGACCAGCCGGAACAGGCGGCCGACGTGCTTGCCGAAGGCGCCCGCGTCACGCTGCGCCGCGCCAGGAAGGCGCTCGACAAGGCCGGATCGCGGGGAGCGGCCGATGATTTCCACGATCTGCGCAAGGCGGCCAAGACCCACGGCATGCATCTGTCGCTGCTCGGCAGGCTGTGGCCGACACCGATCAAAGCAAGGCGCAACGCGGTCGACGAACTGGGCGAGCGGCTGGGCGACCTGCACGATGTGCTGGTGATGCGCGCCCTGCTCGAGGCCGACGACCAGCTGCTCGGGCCGCCCGAGGACACGAAACTTCTGGCCAAGCTTTTGAAGCGGTCGGAAAAGCAGCTGAAGAAGAGCTGCCTTGCCGAGGCGGCCGAGCTGTTCGGCGACAGTCCCAAACGCTCGACACGCAAACTGGCCCGCAAGGCGCGCGACGATCTGGCTGCGCCGCCGGAAGAGGCCGCGGCATCGTAGGATGACTTGGCGCTCTTCCTCTCGGTCCGGACGGGGGGAAGAAAGGCGTGCGCTAGCCCTCATTACCCGCCCATGCTAATCGCCATGGAGTATGACCGAGCCCGGCGACACGCTTCTGGATCGACTTGGCCGCTGGCTTGCCGGCCGGCTGCAGGAAGAATCGTCCGGCTACGAGCCCTACACCCCCTCCGATGCCGAAACGCTGCGTCGCACGCTTGAGCCCGGCGACATCCTGCTGATCGAGGGCAACCAGAAGATCTCGGCGGCGATCAAGTACCTGACCCAGTCGACCTGGTCGCATGCGGCCTTCTATATCGGCGATGCCTTGCCCGCGCCGGCGGACGGCTCGGAGCGGCCGCGCCTGATCGAGGTCACGATCGGCGAAGGCTGCGTCGCCGTTCCATTGTCGCGCTACCGCACCTACAACACCCGTATCTGCCGGGCGAGTGGGCTGGCGCCGGAGGATCGCGACAAGGTCGTCGCCTTCATGATCGGCAAGCTCGGCCTGAAATACGACCTCAAGAACATTTTCGACATGCTGCGTTTTTTCTTCCCGACACCGCCGGTGCCGGTGCGCTGGCGCCGCCGCATGCTGGCCTTCGGTTCCGGCGATCCGACACGGGCGATCTGCTCGACGCTGATTGCCGAGGCCTATGGCCAGATCCGCTATCCGATCCTGCCCGAGATCACCCGTGCGCCCGGCCGCGCCTCGGCGCAGTCGAACTATTCGCGCAAGGAAATCCTGCACATCCGCCACCATTCGCTCTACACGCCGCGCGATTTCGACCTGTCGCCCTATTTCCGCATCGTCAAGCCGACGCTGGAATATGGTTTCGACTACCGGGCGGTGACCTGGGACGACAAGCTTGCCGATCCCGGGGCCAAGGCCGCCGAATAAACGCGATCAAATGAGTCCAGCCGCTGCACAGGACCGCTGGCCGGCAGCCGGGCGTCAGTGCTTGCAAGCCGCGGCCCGCACGTCCGAGGGTGTGGCGTCATAACGGCGACGGAACGCCCGGTTGAAATAGGAAAGGTCGTTGAAGCCGGCCTCGTAGGCGATCGCGGTGATGCTGCGTCCGGCATGGCGCGGATCGCCGAGCATGCGATGGGCGCGCGCCAGCCGTTGGGTCATCATGAAATCAATCAAGGATGTGCCATCGCTCTCGAACAGCTTGCGGACGTAGCGGGCCGACAGTCCGTGGCGGGCGGCGACGTCTTGCGCCGACAGGTCGACATGGCCACCATGCGCGACGATATCGGCCTTGATGGCGCGCAAGCGGGCAACGCTGACGCCGCGGCCGCGTGCGATCTGGGCCGCATCCCTGGTCGCGCCCATGGCGAGTGCGGCAAGGTCGAAAACATGTGCCGCCGCAAGGTGGCAGGCCTCCGCAGTCAACTCGTCTCCGACCTCCTGGATCGAGCTGATATAGTCGAGCAACAGCCGCATCGCCCCGCTTTGGGTCGGCAAGGGCCGCATAAGAACCGCGGCCGGATCGCCGATCAGAGGCGAAAGCTGCTTGCGCGAAAAACTCAGATTGACGAAGCGAAACCCGCCGGCGCCGATCAGGTTGAGGCCAACCTCTTCACCGCTCATCATCAGCGCCTGGCCGTTGCCGACCGCCTCCTCGCGGCCGCGATGCTTCATCACACTGCCCCCGTCGAGGGCCGCCAGAAGAACGAAGTCGTCATTGTCGATCAGCGACGACGTACGATGCACCCGGAATTCCGATGAGCTGCCGGTGGCGATGCCGAGGCCTGGCAACGCGCGCACCCGCATGTCGATCTGCGCCGGCGCCAGCGGATCGAGGTCCACCCTCAGAACCGTGCGGCCGTAAACCTCACGCGTGATCTCGACGCGATCCCGCTCCGGAAACATCTCCGTCGCCAGCCTGAATGAGGCTGACGTCCCCATCGTCGCAGTCATCGACACCCCCCATGCCCAAGAGCGCGGTCATATGCGCCGGAGCCTGCAAAACGTCAATCCCGGGCCGTTTTGGCCGCTTTCAGTGCCGTTCTGTCCAAGCTGCCCCCCTTTTATGCCCCTAGTTTGCGGCGCGATTCCGGAACCGGAACCGCATTGGCGGCAATCCAAAGGGGGGCACGATGTTTCATTTGCAACTGTTCAAGACGCTGTCGGCACTGGCTGCGGCAGGGTTCAATCCGCGCATCTATCTGCTGTCGATCGCCTTGGGCAACGCAGTGACCGATCATCGCGAGGCCAAGCTGCCGCCGCGCGCTGCCCGATGATGAGCAGCACCATGAAAAAGAGCATTTTCCTGGCCCTGACCATTGCCCTTGCGGGCTGCCAAACGGGCCAGGTCGACGACAGGCCGGCATCGATCGCGAGCGCGGCCGGCAGCAAGAAGGCCCGGAACGAACCGACGACGGAAACGGCATGCGCCGATGCGGCCAAGAAGGCGGCGAAGGCGCAGACCAATGCGGCTCTGCTCGGCGGTGTGCTGTCGATGGCGGGGGGTCTTGGCGGTCTGGCTGGCAATGGTGGGGTCATTGCCGGCCAGGCCGCCTCGATCGGCGGCTCGGTTCTGCAGTCCCAGGCAACGAGCAGTGCCCGGGCCGGCATTGCGGAGGATTGTTATGGCTGAGCGGCGTTTCGTAGCCATGCGCCGGCTGGCCGGCGCGCTCGCACTTGCCGGCATGATCTTCGACAGCCCGCCTGCCTTGGCGCTGACAGCGCGGGATGCGTCGGCGGTCGTCGGCCTGATCGAGGCCTTGCAGCCCGAATTCGGTCAGTTCGCCTATGACGAGGAGATCGCCGCCGACTGGTACGAGCGCGATGCCGCGGACAAGGGCTTGATCGGCAGCGCCGGTTTCACCGCCGACAGCTGGAAGGTCGCGCTTGGAGAGACCATGCGCGGGTTCCTGGCGACGATGCCGGTCGCAGAACTCGATGCCATTTTCGCCAAGCTCAGAAATGCCATATCCGGCATGAGGGAGCTGACCGAGGCACAGAAGACGGAGACCATCGCCGCGATCGACGAAGAGGACGAAGGCTTGATGGCCTTGCGGGCCGAGGGTGACCCCTTCGCCGATGTCGTCAGGCCGCTGACGCCAAAAATCCGCAGCCTCATCCTCGGCCCGGCGATGGGGCAATAGGAGGTTGGGCAACAGGAAACGGGTGGCCGGAAAAGCAACTCCGGGCGGGAGCCTCGAGGCCGAACATCGCGATATTTTTCCAGCCACGGCACGTGCCGGGCGAGGCAGCCCGATCGCGATGCTGATCTGCCTGCTGGCCTCCGGCTGCAGCCAGACGGCCGCCAGCCCGCCGATCACGCCAGACCAGCATGCGCAATTGGCGGAGTTGGCGGCCGGCCCGGACTCGCCGGCAGGTCTTGGCGAGGCCCTGGCTGCAGTCGAGGCGACCAGGAAAATGCAGGACTGCCGGGCGCGTATGAACGAGACGGTCGGGCAGATGAAGACGATGGGCGCCGTCAATGGCGCGGTCGGCGTCGCCGGTCGCATGGCGGGTCCGGGGGGCAAGACAGCGGCAAAAATGGTGGCGGTCGGCACTGCCAGGGTCGTGCGCGGTAAGCTCAGCCACCAGATGCAATCGTGCTGAGACGATTGACGCGGTGCCTGGTCAGGCCGGCAGCGGCCGCTGTCCTTTCGCGGCGGCGGGCGTATCAGGCCTCGCCCCGGCATCTCGCGCGTGCGGCCCGATCGGCATGATTGCCGGAAATGGCGTCGCGCCAAAGGCAAACGTCCATTTGTAGCCGATCAGGCCATCCTCCGGCGTCGTGTGCTGGTCGTGATGGGCGAGCAGCTTGGCGCGGTCGGCGAGATCCTCCGCCTCGCGCCGCACCATTTCAGCCGTCTCCGGCCGCATCCGCCTGGAGAAGCTGACGAAGGTCGCTTCCTTGTCGATATGGGTGATGGCCCAGCCGATGAAATTCTTGTTGGTCATCTCGAACAGCGGCCTGAGCGGCCCTTCGAAGTTCCACTGGATCGGCGTCTCGACCAGCAGTCTCGCCGAGAGACCCCGTCCGAGCGCGATCAGGCCGAGTTCCTCGAGATCGCGCAGATAGAGGAACATCGAAGCCTCGCTCAGGCCTTGCGAGCGCATGATGCCTTCGGGCGTGAACTTTTCTGACAGCATGACGAAGATGAACAGCAGCGCCGGCCGGCTGGCGAGCTTGCGCTCGATCTCCGGCGCGATGTGGTTGACCGGCCCAGGCCCCCGGTTCATCGAGCCGAGCACGTTTTCCAGTTCGACACCGGCCGCAGCGCAAATCTCCATCAGCCGGTCGAGCTTGCAATTGCGCTCATGGAAGATACGCTTCACCGTCGGTTCGGAAACGCCCATGCGTTCGGCCAGCGCGCGATAGGTGACGCCCTTCGCCTTCAACGTCCGCTTCAGCGCCTGGAAGATCAGACCGTTCATTGGATGCACCTCTTGTCGCTAGTTTCGTATCGATATTCGATACTAGCGGCGTCAGGCCTTTCCGAAAAGTATCGAAAGCCATAGCTCTGCCTCGTCATCTCAGGAGAGCAGTCATGAACACCCTCATCACCTCAACCTTTATCGCCGTCATCGGCATTGCCGCAGTGCCCGCCGCGGAGGCCGGCGAACTCTGGCGCGCCACCGGGCTCGAACAGCCGGAATCGGCCCTGTTCGACGCCGCTGACAATCGCATCATCGTTTCCAACATATCAGGCAATCCCGGCGAGGCCGACGGCAACGGTTATCTCTCCGTGCTGTCGCTGGACGGCAAGACGGTCACCCAGCACTGGACCGACGGCATGGACGCACCCAAGGGCATGGCGATCTCGGGCGGCAAGCTCTATGTCGCCGACATCACGAAAGTCCGCGTCGTCGACCTCGCCAGCGGCAAGCTGGTCGCCAGCATCGCGGTGCCGAACGCGGTCTTCCTCAACGACATGACATCGGACCAATCCGGCAAGGTCTATGTCACCGACATGCTGGCCGACGCCATCTACCGCATCGATGGCGACCGGCCGGAGCTGTTCGTCAAGGACGGGGCATTGGCTTCACCCAACGGCATCTTCGCCGATGGCGGCCGATTGATCGTCGCCTCCTGGGGCAAGGGCATCAAGCCCGACTTCAGCACGACGGAGCTTGGCGGCCTGCTGTCGGTCGACATCGCCAGCAAGGTGGTTTCGCCCTTGCCGGCCGCCCAGAAATTCGCCGATCTCGACGGCGTCGTAGCCATCGGCGGCACCATCTATACCACCGCCTACATGACCGGCAAGCTCTACCGCCATCATGCGGGCGGCGCGCCGGAGGTGGTGGCGCAGTTCAAGCCGGGCAGCGCCGACATCGGCGCCGATGGCAAGTCGATCCTTTATGTGCCGTTGATGAACGAAGGCGAGGTTGTGGCGCTGAAGCTCGATTGAGAGCCATGATCGGCGCCTCAGGGCAGAGCTGCGAGACGTTCGCCAACGGCCGATGGACTGTCGTTAGTCGGCGAGGATCGTATTGTGGCCAATTAACGACGTCCCCGGATCGGCCCACCTTGTGCCAAGCGCCAATAGCCGACATTGCCGAGCAGATATTTTGATCTCGCCTTTGGGCCGGGAGCGGAACGTCCGGTTCGGGACGTGCTTGTGGCGAAGCTTCCGTCGCCACCGGTTCACCGCCGCCGGCGACCATACAGCGCGGAAGTCGCGTATCCCGATCGCTAGAGCACCCCGATACTGCGGAGCAAGGCTTGTAGTTCGGCCTCGACACCTGCCGCCCGCAGGACGGCATCCCGATTAATCCGGCGCGCCAGGTTGGCGCGCGTCATGGGCTTTTTGTATTCCGGCCATTCCTTTTCGAGCGCCTTAACCGCCCCCGGCGTATCGGGCGGGCGGTTGGCCGCCTTGCCCTCCAGATGGCGCAGCAGCATTGCCTCAAAGCAGGGCCGTTGCCAGAGAATCGTGATTCCGTTGTCGGCCGCGAGCTTGCGCGTTCGCTCGGCGCGCTGCGGATCGCGCTCGGCCTGGTCAAAATCCAAAAGCGCGAAGCGTTCCGCGGGCGCACGGCGTTTTCTCTGGAGCAGCTTCAGGCGCAGCACCGCCATCTCGATACGCGACAGCGGATCGCCGGTCCCCGGCCCCAATTCGTCAACGTGCAGGTGCACCGGCAAATTGGCATCGCGGATCAGATCTTGCAGAAAGCCGGCATAACCGACTTCTGACGCTCCCTCGCAGCCAATATAAACCGGACGGCGAAGCTCGATATATGGCGGGCGACGACGGCTCATCCGAGGTGTGGAACCCCGCCGTATGCACCGCTCAGATATTTGCGGTAATGGTTCTCGTCGCGGCGCACCTTCACGTCCATGAGGCTGTAAAGGTGGCTGCGGCCCTGCCGGTCCTTCTCGCAGATCACGATTTCCTCCTTGTTGAGGTCATCGAGCAGCGAGGCCGAATGGCAGGAGAGCCATAGCTGCGCGTCGAACTTGTTACGTCCCGAGGCCGCATAGAACCAGCGCACCAGCTCGGGCAGCATGTTCGGGTGAATGGCCGCGTCCATTTCGTCGATCGCGGCGATCCCGCCGGTATCGAGTGCGCTCATGATGAAAGGGAACATCTTGATAAAGGCCCGCGTGCCGTGGCTTTCCATCAGCCAAGGCATTTCGACCGCAAGACCCGCGTGCTTAAACAGCAGCAGCGGCCCGTTGTCCGTATGCTGAAAGCGCATCCCTTCCACACCCACATCTATGCGGCTTAGCTCATCCTTCAGCCGCGAGACGACGTTGGGCTGGTTCTTTAGATAGTCGATCACGTCGCGATCGACGAAGGAGTGCACAGGCTCAATTTGGAAGAAGGCCTTGCGCGCCGTATCCACAAGAAGCTGCGCGGTCGGGTGCTGGAATTTCGCGAATGATGACAGCACCGTGTGATTGCCGGCGAGCGTCTTCACGAGGTGCTGGAAGCCCGAGAGGCTGAAGGTTTTAGAGTCCTTCACCTTGCCCTCGGCATCGCGCTCATAGACGCGCTGCCATTTCCCTTGGCCGTTCGGCCTCTGGCGCAGCGACTCGGACGCGATCCGCACCGCGAGCCCTTCTTTGAGTTCGATTTCCAGTTCGTAGCGGTAAGTGCCTTGCTCGACCTTTTCGCCGCTCGTGGCGCGCTGAAAGACTTCCGGCGTCAGGTTTATGATGCCGCCCAGCTCGATCGCGAACCGGATCGGCCGACTGCCGGGTTCCACGTCGTTGAACCGCTCGATGCCAGCGAAGCCTGGCACCGTGCGCGCTACGCTGTCGCGGATCATCGTCACGACGAATTCGAGCGCGCGCAGCACCGTCGTTTTACCCGAGGCGTTCGCGCCATAGAGGGCGACGACCTTCGGCGCGCGCACGTCCGCACCCTCGAAGATGGGGGCATAACGGCCTTCAGGATCGGGCACTTTTCCATCCACCGACAGGTCGAGCACCTGCGGATCGCGGATGGAGAAGAAGTTTTCGACCTCTAGCTTGTAGAGCATGGGATACCTCACTTGGGGATATAATAGAATCTATAACGATATTTCGTCAATAATTCGATTACAGGATCGCTTCATGCTCACCGAGGATTGAGCATTGGCGGCGCAACGTGGATGGATGCCAGCTTTCGGAATCGGAGGTTGGTTCTCGAAATGACCAAAAAGAGGCGCAGTGCGGTTGTTCACGTCGCGCCGTGCGTGAGTCAGCTCAACGTCAAGAAGTTGGCATTCAACAGGTGGACACCTTGTCCTGACTATGGCCACCGGCCGGCAAATCCCGGCCCCTACCCCGCCTCCAGCTTCCCTTTCAGCTGCGCCCGCGCATCCTTGATCGAGGCGGCGTAGGTCACCAGCGGGCGCTTGACGCCGTGGGTGATCAGCATGCGTCGGATCTGCGGCGCGGCACCCGATATGATGAAGCGGACACCGGCGCGTTTCGCCTTGTGGGCGGCGCCTTCGATGACGTTGGCCGCCGTCGAATCGAAGAACGGTACGGCCGAGCAGTCGAGGATGAAGTTCCTGCGCTGGTCGGCTATGCGGTCGAGCACGGTGCCGACGGTCGATGCGGCGCCGAAGAAGAAGGCGCCCGAAATGCGATAGACGACGGTGTCGGCGTCGGTCGCCTCGCTGGCATCGTAGGCCTTGGTGCTGTCGGCGACATCCTCCTGCACCAGCGGCTGATCGGCCTCGACCGCAATCGACTTGGCCATGCGGTCGATGAACAGGATCGACCCCAGCACGAAGCCGACGACGATGCCTTCGGTGAGATCGCGGAAGATGACGAGCAGAAAGGTCGCCATCAGCACCAGCGCATCGCCGCGCGAGGCACGCAGCAAGGTGGCGAAGGCCTGTTTCTCGAACATATTCCAGCACACGACCGCCAGCACGCCGGCCAGGGCGGCGAGCGGGATATAGCTGGCGAGCGGCGCCGCCACCAACATCAAGGCGAGCAGGATGGCGGAGTGGACGATGCCCGAAACCGGTCCGTGGGCGCCGGCCCGCACATTGGTCGCCGTGCGGGCGATGGTGCCGGTGGCGCAGATGCCGCCGAACAGGGCGGATGCGATGTTGGCGAAGCCTTGCGCCACCAGTTCGCAGTTGGAACGATGCCGGCGGCCCGTCATCCCGTCGGCGACCACCGCCGAAAGCAGCGATTCGATGGCGCCCAGCAAGGCGAAGGCAATGGCATCCGGCAGCACGTCAATCATCCTGTCCAGGCTGATCGGCGGCAAAGCGGGCATTTGCAGGCTGCGCGGTATACCGCCAAAGCGGGTGCCGATCGTCTCCGCCGGCAGTGCGAGAAGCGCCACGACCAGCGATGCCAGCCCGATGGCGATGAGCATTGCGGGCCATGTCGGCCGCCAGCGCTTCAGGCCGGCGATGGTGGCGACGGTCAACACCGCCACGAAGGTCGCCGCCGGGTTGATGGTGCCGGCCGCCTCGCCGACCGCGATCAGCTTCGGCACCAGCGGTCCGGGCTCCTTGCCGGCAAGCTTCAGCCCGAACAGTTCGACGATCTGTCCGGAAAAGATGATGACGGCGATGCCGGCGGTGAAGCCGACCGTCACCGGATAGGGAATGAACTTGATGTAGGTGCCGAGACGGAGATAGCCGATGGCGAGCAGGAAGACCCCTGCCATCATCGTTGCCAGCAGCAGCCCGTCAATACCGACCCGGGCAACCGTCGCGGCCACCAGCACGATGAAGGCGCCGGCCGGGCCGCCGATCTGGAAGCGGCTGCCGCCGAGCGCCGAAATGATGAAGCCGCCGACGATCGAGGTGTAGAGGCCGCGCTCGGGCGTGACTCCCGAGGCGATCGCGATGGCCATCGACAAGGGCAGCGCGACAATGGCCACCGTCAGCCCGGCAATGGCGTCCGCCTTGGCGTCGGCGAAGGTGTAGCCCTCGCGCCAGACCGTCACGAGCTTTGGCGTGAACAATTCGGGAAATGTCGGCTTTGCCGACTGGTGGGCCGACCTTTGGGCCGATCTGGGGGCCGGTTCATGCCCTGCCCGCTGCGTCTGATCCATGGACTGCCTTTCGCACCCTGAAAGGCGGCGGGATCGTCGGCAGGGCTGTCGGCGGTCGCCGTCGCGACTTTATGCCGGCTCAGCCTTGGGATCCGGCGGCACGGCAGACTTGAGGCGCACGCCCCGGCCGCCGCGCTCGCTGGCCTGATTCTCGCCGATCAGCTCCACCCCGGCCTCGTCGAGGGCCTGGATGACCTTCATCAGCGTGTCGACCACGCCCCTGACCACGCCATCGCTCGCCTCCATGCGCTGGATAGTCGGAAGCGAAACGCCGGCGCGCTCGGCGAGCGTCTTCTGATCGATGCCGGCCAGCGCCCTTGCGGCGCGCATCTGCGCGGCAGTGATCATCGGCCGGAATCCCCGTCTGAGTCTGCAGGAGTAAGGTATAATATCATCATTCTGATGTTTCAAGCATTAGGATGAATGTTTGAGACGTAAGTAGCGGCGCCTGACTGGCCATTTTTTAGATACTTTCCCGGGATTGCGCGCTAAGGTCTTCCATCTGGGCAGGGAGTAACGCGGTTGAATATCTTCAAGACTTTCATGACATCGGCAGCCTTGCTGTCGGCGGTTTTCCTGTTGGCCGGCTGCGGGCACGGGCTGATCAACCGGCTGATCTAGTCTCCAGTCTCGCCGTCCGGGTGCTGCCCACGCCATCGCTGCCACGTCCGGGCAGCGAGCCAGCACAGCATCGCCCAGACGAAGCCGGCGCACCAGCCGGCCAGCACATCCGACGGCCAGTGGACGCCGAGATAGACGCGGCTGATGCCGACCAGCAGCGTCGTCAGCACCGCCAGCGACAGCACATAGATCTTCGTCGTTCGACCGGGCAGGAAGCGTGCCGCCAGCGCGCCGAGCGTCAGATAGGTCACCGCCGACAGCATGGCGTGGCCGCTGGGAAAAGACAGCGTCGTTTCGTTGACGAGATGCGAGACGAGTTCGGGGCGCGGCCGGTCGATTCCGGCTTTCAGCAGGCTCGACAGCATCTGACCGCCGGCCACCGCCACGAAGATGAAAAGGGCGGTCGCCGGCCTGCGGATAAGCAGGAGATAGACGATTACCGCCGTCACGATCAGCACCAGCACGCTGCCGCTGCCAAGGCTTGTGATGTCGCGCATCGCCCCTTGCAGCCACATCGGGCCGATCGGGCTGTCAGGCCGCCCCGCCTGGCGGAAGGCGAGCAGTATTTCGGTGTCGAAGGCGTGCGGGGTGGTGGCGCGCGCCATCTCCATCAGCTCCTCGAATCCCCAAAGGCCGGCCGCGATGACCAGGCCGGCCAGCAGCACCGGGAATTCGACCCGGTTGAGCAAAGCGTTCGCGGCATTCTTCATCGGCAATCCGCCCGTTACAGCCGGCCTTGCAGATAGGGTCCGAGCGTGATCAGCGCCACTGCGGCGATCGCCAGCATGATGCCGGTCGCCTGCAGCGCGTTGACGCGCTCGCCGAAGAAGACCAGTGCCACGACGTTCACCGAGACCAGCTGGATGACGGCAGACAGGCTGAACGACACCGACATGCCGAATTCGCGGATCAGCCGCAGCATGATCAGATTGCCCAGCGAATAGAGCGCCAGCGTCAGCGCGATCTTGCCAAGGCTCGGCGCCAGGCCCCATTGCTTGGCGGCTGTCGCCGCCAGCAGGAAAATGACCGTTGAAAAGCCGAGCTGCAGCAGTCCCGAAAAACTCAACGTTCCGCCCCCCTCTCGAAGCGGCTCCCGCCGCATGTGTCGCGGACGTTGTTTCCGAAGCGCGCCGGGACGTCAAGCGCTCGACCAAACGAAGCTCTTGGCAATGGCAAGACGGAGGCTCAATGTACCGACATCGTCCAGCCATTCGATTGAAGGGCGGTCAGGGGTTCATGATTCGTATTCTGCAGAACTTGACGCGACGCTGGAGCGAACTCTCTCTTGCCTTGCAATTCGTCGTTGCCGGCGGTTTTGGCCTGCTGGCCGTCATGCTGGTGGTGGGCGCCTGGGTGACGGCGCAGATCAGAGAGGGCGTCATCCGCAATTCGGCCGCCACGACGGCGCTCTATGTCGACAGCGTGATTGCGCCGCTGCTTCCCGACTTGCGCAAGGAGCAGGAGCTCAGCGATTCCGTCAAGCAGGCGCTGGACGAGACGCTTGGCCAGGGCGCGCTCGGCAAGCGCCTCGAATCGTTCATGCTCTGGCGCCGCGACGGGACGGTCCTCTATGCCAAGGAGACGGCCCTGATCGGCCGCCGCTTCGCTCCGAGCGACAATCTGCGTTCCGCTTTCCAAGGCAATGTCGTCGCTGAATTCAATACTTTCGATGAGGATGAGAGCGAGGAGAAGGCGACCGGCTTGCCATTGCTGGAGATCTACAATCCCGTGCGCGAGCCCTGGTCGGGCGAGGTGGTGGCGGTTACCGAGTTCTATGAGATCGCCGACGATTTCCAGGCCACCCTGGCTTCCGCTCTGTGGTCGAGCTGGCTGATCGTGGCCGGCGCGACCCTGGCGGCATTCCTGCTCCTGTCGGGCATCGTCCTGCGCGGCAGCCGCACCATCGACGACCAGCGTGGGGCGCTGCGCCGCCAGGTGTCGGAACTGCAGGGTCTGGTGGCGCAAAACAGTGCCTTGCGACTGCGCGTGCAACAGGCCTCGCGCCGCGCCACCGCGCTCAACGAAAGATATCTGCGCCGCATCGGCGCCGACCTGCATGACGGCCCGGCCCAACTCGTGGCCCTGGCGGCGCTGCGCATGGACAGCCCGATATTTTCCAGCGATGGCCATTCGGGCGCAAGCCGCTCGACCGAGGTCACGATGATTCGCAAGACGCTGGAGGATGCGATGCGCGAAATACGCGGCATCTGCACCGGCCTTGTCCTGCCGCAGATCGAGACGGCTGCCGCAACCGACATTCTGCGGCTGGCCGTCAAGGAACACGAACAGAGGACGGGAACGTCGGTGACGCTGACGCTGGCCGGACAGTTGCCTGAACCCGGCGCCTCCGAGAAGATCAGCATCTATCGTTTCGTCCAGGAAGGGCTGAACAATGCCTATCACCACGGGCTAGGCAAGGATCAGGCGGTGAGTGCCGGGATGAAAGGTGGCAGGCTTTTTGTCGAAGTGTCGGACCGCGGGCCGGGTTTCGATCCGACGGCACGGGTCGAGGGCCTCGGGCTCGCCGGCCTCAGGGAACGGGTCGAAAGCATTGGCGGACAGTTCGAAACCTTGACCGGGCCGCAAGGTACGCGTTTGGTGATCCGTCTGTCGGTCGAGGAGCAAGCATGACTGGGACCATTCGCATTGCCATTGTCGACGATCATCCCCTCTTTCGCGAAGGTGTGACGCGCAGCCTGTCGGAGATCGGAGGCTTCGAGATGGTTGGCGAGGGCGCCACGGCGCAGGATGCCGAACGCCTCGCCGCGACGATGCGGCCCGACATCTTGCTGCTCGACATCTCGATGCCGGGCGGCGGGCTGAGCGCGGTCGCAAGCATCCTCGCCAACCATCCCGCCCAGAAGATCGTCATGCTGACCGTCTCGGAGGCCAATGCCGATGTGACCAAGGCGCTGAACGCAGGGGTGAATGGCTATGTCCTCAAAGGCGTCGGATCGCGCGGCCTCGCCGACATCCTGCGCAATGTCGCAGCCGGCGAAAGCTATCTCTCGCCGACACTATCGGCCCGGCTGCTTTCGGATCTCCAGTCCCAGCAGCCGACCGACGGCTTGGCGGAACGGCTGCGGCAGCTCACCGATCGGCAAACGGAAATCCTGCGGCTGGTGGCGGAGGGGCTGAGCAACAAGGAAGTCGCCTTGCGGCTTGAGTTGCAGGAGAAGACCGTCAAACATCACATGACCGGAGTGCTGTCGAAGCTCAATGTGCGAAATCGCACCGAAGCGGCCTTGATGATGCGTGAGTGGCGCGACCGCGACAGGCCTTCCTAAAGCATTTCACCGTTTCACGGAAACGGCGAGCTGCTCTAACTCTGTGACGCAATTCCCAAGGGAACGGGAAAACCGCTTCACACTTTTTCTAGAATTGCTCTGGGCAGGTCCGAAGAAATGCGCAGCGGTTTCCCGTCCCGGATTGCGCAAAAGCGCGTCGCGCCTCGGGACCGCAGCCATTGCGGTGCCGAAAACCGGGACGACGCCGGCCGGAAACGAGGTCACCTCCGCCGGGGGGCGGCGGAGGTGACGTGCAAAGCTGACCGTTGCCTGTTGGCCAGCTTCACAAGGCCTTGAGACGATTGGCATCGGCCGGCGTGGCCTGGCGGTCGATGATCGTGCGACCGAGAGCGTCCTTCATGCTGAAACGACCGTTCTCGAGCTTTTCCGTTATGCCGTCGGGATGCCTGACTGTGATCTTGTTGCCGGTCACGTCGACCTTGTCACCGGTCTTTGCATTGACATGGCTCCCGCTCTTACCCTGACTGGATCCTGATTTGCCGTTGTTGCCACTGTTGCCGCTGTTGCCGTTATTCCCATTGCCGTTGCCGCTGTTCCCGCTATTGCTTCCGCCGGAATTGCCGCCGTTGCCGCCCCCACTGTTG